>JAKACN010000025.1 GCA_021821365.1 Pseudomonadota bacterium
CGCCTGCACGATGTCGGGGACCTTGCGAACCGGCACGCGCGCGGCCTGCGATGCATGCGCTTCCGCCGACAGCGCCGGAAGCCGCTGCGGAACGACCGCCGGCAGGGCCGGTTTGTGATCCGCCTGTTCCGGTTTTTCGTCCGTGGCGCCGTCTCGCAGCGCGGGGGATGAACGGCTTGCGTTCCCCGCCTCCTCCTGCGGGACCGGCGCATCCGATGCATGCGACGCTGAATGATTTGATGATTCGCCCTGCGAGCATGCGGGCTGCCTGCCCCGATGACGTCGACGTGATGTACCTGTTCCCGTGATCCGTGCCATGATGGTTCCCCGCAGATTTGCCTGCCTGTGACAAGGCTAAGACGGGGAACGCATGAGTTAGTTCCACAGGGCAACACATTTCAGGAACCGGGTGGCCGGAGGGTGCGACCGAGATGTAACTTTCCCTCTCTTTCATTGACCCGATGACATGCCGCCGCTATCTTCGCGTCTGCTTCACTTGGCGCAACGCCGCCGCCGTACGGCCCGGCACGCTTCCCCCATCTCTTGCATCAACAACATGAAATACCTTCTGTCCGCCTTCATTGCAACCACCAGCTTCGGTTTGTCCGGATGTGTCGTCGTGCCGGAATATCCCGCCGCGCAGGTCATCATTTCAGGCGGTCAAGGAGGTGGCGGGTATCATTGCCCGCCGGGACAGGCGAAGAAAGGCCGCTGCTAACGCGGCAGCGGCAACGGCTGTGGCGGACAGGGCCGAGCCCGGTCAGGCCACCGGCGTCTTCGACAGCAATGCCTTCAGGTTGGCGAGCCGTGCTTGCGGCGTCAGCACTTCCTCTTCCTTCGGTACCGCATCGCCCTCGTCGAGCTTCATCTCCTTGATGAAGCGTGAGGGATCGCAGTTCACGCTTTCGCGCGCCCGCTTGCGTTTCTTGCACCAGGTGACGTGCAGGCTGCGTTGCGCGCGCGTGATGCCGACGTACATCAGCCGGCGTTCTTCCTCGATGCGCGCGGCCAGCGTCTCGATCGGCGCGTCGGGATCGCCCTTGTGCGGCAGGATGCCCTCTTCCACGCCGACCAGGAACACATGCGGAAATTCCAGTCCCTTCGATGCATGCAGGGTGGACATGCGCACCGCATCCGGCTCCTCGTCCTTCCCTTCCAGCATGGTCATCAGCGCGACCATCTGCGTGAGTTCGAGCAGGCTCTTTTCCTCATCGGTGCCATCCTTGCCGCCGGTGCCCTTCTCTTTCAGCCAGGTGGTGAAGTCGAGCACATTCTGCCACTTCGACTGCGCCTGGCGCTCGTCGAAGGTCTCGTACAGGTAGGACTCGTAATGGATCTCCTTCATCATCTCGTCGAGCAGTTCGGCGGCGTTCTCGCCGCGCTTGGATGCGCGTGCTTCGAGGCCGTTGATGAAGTGACAGAATTCGCGCAGCGGATTGAGCTGCCGGTCGGCGAGTTTCGCCTCGATGCCACCCTTGAACACTGCTTCGAAGAGCGAGCATTGCCACTGGCCCGCGAACGCCCCGAGCGCTTCCAGCGTCGATTGCCCGACGCCGCGCTTGGGCGTGGTGACAGCGCGAATGAACGCGGGATCGTCATCCTCATTCGCCACCAGCCGCAGGTAGGAAACGATGTCCTTGATCTCGGCACGGTCGAAGAAGCTCTGTCCGCCGGAGATGGTGTACGGAATGCGCTCCTTGCGCAGCGCCTGCTCGATCACGCGTGCCTGGTGATTGCCGCGATAGAGAACGGCATAATCGGAAAACTTCGCGCGGCGCTCGAACTTGTGCGCGGAGATCATGATCGCGATCTGCTCCGCTTCCTGCTCGTCGTCCTGCATCGCCATCACTTTCACCGGATCGCCAAGGCCGTGTTCCGACCAGAGCTGCTTTTCGAACAGCTTCGGATTATTGCCGATGACGGCGTTGGCCGCCTGCAGGATGCGGGTGGAGGAACGGTAGTTCTGCTCCAGCTTGATCACTTTCAGGTTGGGAAAATCGACCTGCAATTGCTTGAGATTCTCGATGGTCGCGCCGCGCCACGCATAGATTGCCTGGTCGTCGTCGCCCACGGCGGTGAACATCGGCTTCTTGCCGAGGCCGGTGACCAGCAGCTTGACCAGTTCGTACTGGCAGGTGTTGGTGTCCTGGTATTCGTCGACCAGCAGGTAGCGCAGCTTGCGCTGCCAGCGATCGCGCACCTCTTCGTTGCTGCGGAACAGCTCGACCGGCAGGCGGATCAGGTCGTCGAAGTCGACCGCCTGGTAGGAAGACAGCGTGGCGACGTAATTGCGATAGATTCGCGCGGCTTGCGCCTCGTCTTCGGTGATGGCCTGCTTCAGTGCGGTGTCGGGATCGACCAGGCCATTCTTCCAGAGCGACATCGCCGTCTGTATGCGGCGGATCACCTGCTTGTCGGTGGTGCAGGCGAGATCCTGCACCAGTGAAAAACAGTCATCGCTGTCCATGATGGAGAAGCGGTCCTTGAGGCCGAGTTCCTTCGCTTCGCGGCGCAGGATCTGCACGCCGAGCGAGTGGAAGGTACAGACGGTGAGATGCTTCGCTTCCTTCGGTTCCTTGAGCAGCTTGGCAATGCGCTCCTGCATTTCCAGCGCGGCCTTGTTGGTGAAGGTGACGGCGGCGATGTTCTTCGCGTCATAACCGCATTGTTCGATCAGGTTCGCGATCTTCTGTGTGATCACGCGCGTCTTGCCGGAGCCCGCGCCCGCCAGCACCAGGCAGGGTCCATCCATGTAGTTGACGGCTTCGCGCTGCGGGCGATTCATTCCGTGGGCGACGTGATGCGGGGCGTGTGACATGCGGCAAACCGGTAATGCGAAAGCGGGTCATTTTATCAGCGCGACCCGTATTTCATCGGACAGTTGCCAGTTCGCCATGGGAATAAATCGCTTGCATTTTTTCCGATGCCGCATTCAGCGGTGTGCGCCGGATGCATTGTTCACGCGGCTGCGGTATTGCGTCGGCGTCAGATCGAACCAGCGCTTGCAGGCGCGGCTGAAGGTGCTCTGGTCGGTGAAGCCGAGCAGGCACGCGGCCTGTGCGAGGGCGAGTTGCGGCTGGCGCAAGTAGCGCTGGGCGAGTTCGCGCCGCGTTTCGTCCACGACCTGATGGAAAGTGGTTCCTTCTTCCGTCAGGCGGCGCTGCAGCGTGCGCTCGCTCATGTACAGCGCGCCGGCGATATCGGCACGCGCCGGATCGCCCTTGGGCAGGCGCTTGATGATCAACTCGCGCGCGCGGATGCTGACGGGAACGCTTCCCATGCGGGCAAGCTGCTCGCGCGCGTAGCGGTCGTGCAGGTCGGCCAGGACGGGATTCGCGGCCTGCGGCGGCAGAGTGAGGTCGGCCCGCGAAAACAGCAGCCGGTCCGCCATGGCGTCGAACGCGACCGGACATCCGAACAGATCGGCATACGGCTGCGGCGCGTCCGGTGCATGATAGGCGAACTCGACCGCAAGCGGACGTATCGCATGCCCGCTGCTCCAGCGCAGGAAGGTCAGCAGCGTGGTGAGCACGAATTCGATGCGTTGCCGCGGCACCGGCCGCTTGCCGCCGGAGAGCGCGATCGTCACCCACCAGCCGCGTTCCTCTTCCTGCAGCGATATGGTCACGTCATCGCTGACGATGCGCTGGTAGCGCACCAGGAATTGCAGCCCTTCCAACAGGTTCCGGCAGCTCATCATCGCGTAGGCGACGACATCGAAGCCGGCGGGCTGCATGACCGGCGCGACCGCCAGGCCGATCTGCGGATCGCCGGAGCCGGCGACGGCGAGTTCCCACAGGAGACTGATCTTTTCCGTCGCAAAGCGCGCATCCGGATCATCCAGCCGGTCCAGGTCGAGCTGGGCTTCATGGAACAGGGCATGCACGTCCAGGCCGGCGCTCTTCAGGCGCCCTGCGATCCCTCTTACCCAGGATGCGGATGTCGTGCGTTCGCTCATTGCTTGCAGCCTCTTCTCTCGTCGCAAACGTGCGACGTCTTGAAATCGCTCTCGGGAGTTGTTTATACCTTGGATCGGCATCACCGGCAATCCAATGACAATCAATCAAGGACCTGCGCCCGCCGAAGAATGGACAGGTGACGTGGTTAGCGCTGGCGATTAAACCACGCAGGTGGCGATCGGCGTGATGATTCGGTGTTTTCCGCAGACATCTTTCATGCAGCGGCCGTGCATTCGATACGCGGGTGACGCGTCATGAGAAGGCCGTGGAGGAGCCCGTTCGACATGACAAAAAGGAAGCCACCCGGGAACAGGCGGCTTGAGGTGAAGCGCGGATGTGGTCCGCAGGGCCGTGCCGTCAGGGTTTATGCGGCTTTCTTCTCATCCCGCAATTCGCGACGCAGGATCTTGCCGACATTGGTCTTCGGCAGGGCATCGCGGAATTCAATGTACTTCGGTTTCTTGTAGCCGGTGAGTTGCGCCTTGCAGTACTCCGTCAGCTGCTGCGTGGTGAGCGACGGGTCCTTGCGCACCACGAACAGCTTGACGGCCTCGCCGGAATTCGCATCCGGCACGCCGATGCAGGCGCATTCCAGCACGCCGGGATGCGCGGCGATCACGGCTTCGACTTCGTTCGGATAGACGTTGAAGCCGGACACCAGAATCATGTCCTTCTTGCGGTCGACGATGCGCACATAGCCGCGCTCGTCCATCACGCCGACGTCGCCCGACTTGAAGAAGCCGTCCGGCGTCATGACCTTCGCCGTCTCGTCGGGCCGCTTCCAGTAGCCGGCCATCACCTGCGGGCCGCGAATGGCGATCTCGCCCGGCAGGCCGGGCGGAAGCTGCAGGCCGTCGTCATCGAGGATTGCGATTTCCGTGGAGGAGATGGGAAGGCCGATGCTGCCGCTGTACGCGGTCGCATCCACCGGATTGCAGGTGGCGACGGGCGATGTTTCCGACAGGCCGTAGCCTTCGAGAATGACGCAGCCGGTAGTCTTGAGCCACTTGTCGTTGACCGCCTTCTGCACGGCCATGCCGCCGCCGATGCAGACTTTGAGCATGGAGAAATCGAGCCTGTCGAAGCCGGGGGTGTTCAGCAGGCCGTTGTAGAGCGTATTCACACCAGGGAAAATGTTCACCTTGTACTTGCCCAGTTCCTTGACGAAGCCCGCCATGTCGCGCGGATTCGGGATCAGGATGTTCATCGCGCCGGCCCGGGCGCCGAACAGGCAGCATGCGGTCAGCGCCAGCACATGATAGAGCGGCAGCGCGCAGACGATGGTTTGCGCTTCGTTCGGCGGCAGCTTCTTCAATGCGGGCTGCGACCAGGCTTCATTCTGCAGCATGTTGGCGATCACATTGCGGTGCGTGAGCACGGCGCCCTTGGAGACGCCGGTCGTACCGCCGGTGTACTGCAGGAAGGCGATATCGTCATGGTTCAGGCGAACGCGCTTCAGGCTGGCACGAGCGCCCTCGGCGAGCGCCTTGTTGAATGGCACGGCGCCGGGCAGCGTGTAGGCCGGCACCATCTTCTTCACCTTGCGTACCGCGAAGTTGACCAGCATGCCCTTGACGCCGCCCAGCAGGTCGCCCATGCTGGCGACCACGATATGCTTGACGGATGTCCTGCTCAGCACCTGCTGCAGCGTGGTGGCGAAGTTTTCGAGGATGACGATCGCCTTCGCGCCGGAGTCGTTGAGCTGGTGCTCCAGCTCGCGCGGCGTGTAGAGCGGGTTGACATTGACGACGGTGTAGCCGGCGCGCAGGACGGCGGCAATGGCGATCGGGTATTGCAGCACGTTCGGCATCATCAGCGCCACGCGGTCGCCCTTCTTCAGCCCCCTCCCCTGCAGCCAGGCGCCGAGCCGGCGCGAGAGCGTGTCCACGTCCGCATACGTCAGATGCGTGCCCATGCAGGCGTAGGCATCGCGCGCGGCATATTTCTCGAATGCCTCTTCCAGCAAATGGGTCAGGGATGCGTATTGGTTGCAGTCGATGGCGGCGGGCACGCCTTGCGGATAGGACTTGAGCCAGATCTTTTCCATGCTTTGTCTCGGTTCTCTCTTGTACTGGGAAGGAGGGAGGGTTTGGTCAGTCAACGCCCCTATTTTGCGCAAATCCTATTTGCGCGGCACGGCACTGGCAAGCGGTCGACGCAAGCTTGTCTCGGCAAGTCACCAATTTGGCCGGAATAATCAAACGGCGCGTCCGCCTGTCGTCACCGGCAGGCAATATTCCCGGCTGGCTGGCGGATCGGATAGGGATTGCATTATTATTAGTCGTTCGTATAATAATTCCATGGCACGCCCTTCCCGCAACATCGATCAACGGCTTTTGCAGGCCGGCATGGAGCTGCTGCCCAGCATGGGCTGCCGCGGCTTGTCCGCGCGCAAGCTCGCGGAACATGCGGGCGTCAACCTCGGCATGTTCCATTACCACTTCCGCACCAAGGATAATTTCATCCGCACCCTGCTGCAGCAGATGTACGAACAGATGTTCTCGATGCTGGCGATCAAGGCCCGCGAAGGCGAATCGGCGCAGCAGAACCTGCGCAACGCCATGCTGGTGGTGGCGCACTTTGCGCGGACGCACCGCGGCATGCTGGTGCGCATCGCAGGCGACGCGCTGGCCGGCGAACAGGTCGCCGTCGAATTCCTGCAGGCGAACCTGCCGCGCCATCTCGGCGTGCTGTCCGATCTGATCGGCACCGCGCAACGCAATGGCGAGCTGGTGAAGGCGCCGGTCGCGCAGGTGTTCAGCTTCCTCGCCGGCGCGGTCATGGCTCCGGTGCTGCTCGGTGCGGCGCTGGCTGAAAACGGCGCCATGCCCGCCACATTGAGCGCGCGACTGGAGCGCGAGGTGTTATCGAAAAAAGCGGTCGAGCAGCGCATCGAATTCGCGCTGCGTGGCCTGGCCGTACCCGAACGGAGAATGGCATGAAGCGCGTGTGGTGGCTCGTGATTGCGGCATGGCTGGCGGGCTGTGCGGAAAGGACCGCCGATTATTTCCCCGGCTACGCCGAAGCGGAGTATGTGCGGCTGGCGACGCCGATTGCCGGCACGCTGGCGAAGCTGTATGTGAACCGCGGCGACAAGGTAACGCAGAACGCGCCGGCCTTCGTGCTGGAGCAGGAGAGCGAGCGTGCGGCGCGCGAGGAAGCGGCATCCCGCGTGCAGCGCGCGCAGGCGCAACTGGCGAACCTGGAGAAAGGCCGCCGCCCGGAGGAGATCACCGCGATCAAGGCGCAGCTGTCGCAGGCCGAGGCCTCGCTGCAACTTTCCGAAAGCACCTTCGCACGCCGCAAGCAGCTGGTGGCGGACAAATTCATCTCGCCCGCCAATCTGGATGAATCGCGCAGCGCGCTCGAACGCGACCAGGGGCGGGTGAAGGAATTGCGCTCGCAATTGCGTCTCGCCCATCTCGGCGCGCGCAGCGACGAAATCGACGCCGCCCGGCAGGAACTGAAAGCAGCGCAAGCACAGCTTGCACAGGCCGACTGGCGGCTGGCGCAGAAGACGCAGCGCATGCCGGTCGCGGGCGAGGTCGCCGACACGCTGTACCGCGAAGGCGAATTCGTGCAGGCCGGCAGCCCGGTTGTGAGTCTGCTCCCGCCGCAGAATATCAAGGTGCGCTTCTTCATTCCCGAACCCCTGCTCGGCACACTGCGCCTCGGACAGAATGTGGCGCTGCATTGCGACGGCTGCAAGGCTCCGATCCCTGCGAAGATCAGCTACGTGTCGAGCTCGCCGGAGTACACCGCGCCGCTCATCTACAGCAAGGAGAATCGCGCGACACTCGTCTTCATGATCGAGGCGCGCCCCGCTCCGGCGCAGGCGCAACTGCTGCACCCGGGCCAGCCGGTGGAAGTGCATCTTGCCGGCGCGAAGGCGGCGCAATGACGGATGCCGAAGCGATCATCGACGTGCACGGCCTGACCAAGCGCTACGACGAGCGCGTGGTGGTCGACCATGTCGATATGCAGGTGCGGCGCGGCCGTATCTACGGCTTTCTCGGCCCCAACGGCAGCGGCAAGACCACCACCATCCGCATGCTGTGCGGCCTGCTCACGCCGGACGACGGCAGCGGCACCTGCCTCGGCTTCGACATCCGCAAGGAATCGCGCAAGATCCGACGCCACGTCGGCTACATGACGCAGCGCTTCGGCCTGTACGAAGATCTGAGCATCGAGGAAAATCTCGACTTCATCGCACGCGTCTATGAAGTGCCGCAGCGCCAGCGCAAGGTGAAGGAAACGCTGGAACAGCTAGGACTGGCGAGCCGCCGAACGCAACTCGCGGGCGCCTTGTCGGGCGGCTGGAAGCAACGCCTCGCACTCGCTGCCTGCCTGCTGCATGAACCGCAATTGTTGCTGCTGGACGAGCCGACGGCCGGCGTTGACCCGAAGGCGCGGCGCGAATTCTGGGACCACCTGCACCAGCTCGCGCTCGACGGCCTGACCGTGCTGGTGTCGACGCATTACATGGACGAGGCGGAACGCTGCCACCAGCTCGCGTACATTGCCTATGGCCATCTGCTGGCGCAAGGAACGTCGAAGGAGATGATTGCCAATGCGCAGCTGACGACCTACTCTGCCTCGGGCCCTCGCCTGGCGGATCTGGCAAAGGCACTGCGCGCGTACTCCGGTATCAATGTCGCTTCCTTCGGCACCACGCTGCACATCAGCGCGACGTCGGACGCAGGGCTTGAGGCGGCGCTCGCGCCCTGGCGCGACGGCGATCTGCACATCACGCGCGTCGACACCACGCTGGAAGACGTGTTCATCGCGCTGATGCAGCACACGACGGACAATTATTCATCATGAACTGGTCGCGCCTGCTCGCCATCCTGATCAAGGAATTTCGCCAGATCCGACGCGACCAGCTGACCTTCGCAATGATGGTCGTCGTGCCGATCATGCAGCTGATCCTGTTCGGTTACGCGATCAACACCGACCCCAAGCACCTTCCGCTCGCCGTGGTGCAGGCCGACCAGAGCGAATTCGCGCGCAGCCTCGTCGCCAGCCTGGAGAACTCCGCGTATTTCCGCGTCACCGCGCGGCCGCGCAGCGAGGCGGAGGGCAACGAATTGCTGGATGAAGGGAGCGTGCAGTTCCTGCTGGTGATCCCGCCCGACTTCGGTCGGCAGCTATTGCGCGGCGAACGGCCGGTGGTCCTGCTGGCGGCCGATGCCACCGATCCGGCGGCGGCCGGCAATGCCCTGGCGGCGCTGAACGGCATTACGCGGCAGGTCGTGGCGCGTGACCTCACCGGCCCCTCTCGCGCGCTGCAGGCGGGCGATACCGCTTTTGAAATCCGCCCGCAGCGCCGTTACAACCCGGAAGGTGTGTCGCGCTACAACATCGTGCCCGGATTGATCGGTGTGATCCTGACCATGACGATGGTGATGATGACCGCGCTGGCGATGACGCGCGAACGCGAGCGCGGCACGATGGAAAACCTGCTCGCGACGCCGGTGCGCCCGCTCGAAGTCATGGTCGGAAAGATTGCGCCCTACATATTGATCGGCTACGTGCAAACGGCGGTGATCCTCATCGCGGCCCATTTGCTGTTCGACGTACCGATGGTCGGCAGCCTCGTCTTGCTCTCGGCGGCGCTGGTGGTCTACATGGCGGCGAACCTCGCGGTCGGTTTCACCTTTTCGACGATCGCGCGCAACCAGCTGCAGGCCATGCAGCTGACCTTTTTCTTTTTCCTGCCGTCGATGCTGCTGTCGGGCTTCATGTTTCCCTTCCGCGGCATGCCGGAGTGGGCACAAGTGCTGGGCGAAGCGTTGCCGCTCACGCACTTCCTGCGTATCGTGCGCGGCATCATGCTCAAGGGGAACAGCTGGGTGGAAGTCGTGCCGAACGTCTGGCCGATCGCGCTGTTCATGCTGGTCGCGGGACTGGTGGCGTTGAAGCGCTATCGGCAGACGCTGGATTAGCGCGTATCAGGATGTCCACGGAAAACACAGAAAACACGGAAAAATATTCCTGATTTCCGTGGACAAGGATTCGCAGCATGCGCAGCGCGCAGGATTGGTTGTAGCGGAGCACGCCGCATATCGTGCTGGTGGCGTTGAAGCGCTATCGGCAGACGCTCGATTAGGAATGCGTTGGCTGTCCACGAAAAATACGAAAAGTATTACTGGTTTCTTTCGTGTTTTTCGTGTTTTTCGTGGACAAAGATTTTCGTTTTTTCCTGATGCCACGAACGCCTGCCTTCCATCATGCGCGCATCAATGCAGGCGCGGATAGCCGGTGATTTTCTGGATTTCCTTGTAGAGCGGTTGCAGGCGCGCATACATCTGCTGGTACACGCGGCGGTACAAGGCGTCGTAGATCTGCTGGTTGTGGCGCTGCGGCTCGAATACGCAGCCGATGCGCGTCATGGTTTTGATCGCGGTATTGAAATCGGGATGCAGCCGAAGCCCGACGGCGGCATCGATGGCTGCGCCGAGGCCGGAGGTTTCGTAGACGTGCGGGCGGGCGGTGGGCAGGCCGAAGATGTCGGCGGTCAATTGCATTGCCGCATCGCTCTGCGAGCCGCCGCCTGACACGCGCAGTTCCGTGATCGGCACGCCGCTGCGTTTCTCGATGCGCTCCTTGCCTTCGCGCAGCGCATAAGCCAATCCTTCCAGGATCGCGCGGTAGAAGTGCGCGCGGGTATGCACGTCGCCGAAGCCGATCACCGCTCCCTTCGCTTCCGGGCCCGGCACCTTGATGCCTGGCGTCCAGTAGGGTTGCAGCATCAGGCCCATGGAACCGGGCGGCACCGCGTTGACGAGTTCGTCGAACAGGGCTTCCGGCGCGATGCCCTGTTCGGTCGCGCGGTCCTTCTCATGATGGCCGAACTGCTCCTTGAACCAGTTGACCATCCAGTAGCCGCGGAAGATCTGCACTTCGGTGCTGTAGGCCCCCGGCACGGCGGCGGGATACGGCGGGATGAAGGGCGTGACTTCGAGGTATTTCCGGCTGGTCGTATTGATCGTCGCGGTGGTGCCATAGCTGAGGCAGCCGACGTGCTGTTCGAGGCAGCCGGCACCGATCACTTCGCAGGCCTTGTCGGCGGCCGCAGCCAGCAGCGGTGTGCCGGACGGGATGCCGGTTGCCTCTGCGGCGGCGCCCGTGATGCGGCCCATCACCGTGCCAGGGGGCACCAGTGTCGGCAGCATGCGCCGCTCGATGGGCAGCGCCTGCCATTTCCAGTCGCGCTTGCCGGCCCATTGCAGGCCCTTGTAGTCGAAGGGAACATAGCCGACTTGCGATCCGATCGAATCGATGAACTCGCCGCACAGGCGGTAGTTCAGGTAACCCGACAGCAGCAGGTACTTGTCGGTCTTGTCCCAGATCTCCGGCTGGTGGGCCTTGATCCAGTTGGCCTCGGCCTCACCGAGAAAAAAGTTGATCGTGTCCTCCACGCGCGCCAGCTTGAACGCGGCCCGCCACAACGGTCCGAGCGTCGGCACCCGGTCGGTGCGGCGCTGGTCTAGCCAGAGGATGGCCGGGCGCAGCGGGCGGCCGAACCGGTCGAGGTTGATGACGGTGCCGCGCTGCGTGGTGACGGCCACGCCCTTGATCGCGTCCTTCGGTAGGTCGCCCTGCGCCCACAGCCGCTGGCACGCCGTGCACAGCGCCTGCCAGTAGCCCTCCGGCTCGTGCTCGGCCCAGCCGGGCTGCACGGAGAAGTAGGCATCGAGATGCACCTGCGACCTGGCAACGATGCGGCCATGCAGATCGAACAGCAGCGCACGCACGCTCTGCGTGCCGTTGTCGATGGCAAGAATGTAGTCGTTGGGCATGGGTGTCTCCGCCTGAGTCTCACGCCGCCCGCCGCGGCGCTTGCGCGCCTTGCGCGGGCGGCACGCTGTAATGCTTCCGCCAGAGCGCGACGTACGCCGCCTGCTCGTTCGCCCAGCGCGCATCATCCCAGCCGAGCTCCGCCTGGCAGATCGCGCGCACGCGCGGCAGCAGTTCCGCGCCGCCTTCCCGCAGCAGCAATCCAAGCCGCGTGCGGCGCAGCATCAGGTCTTCCAGGTGCAGCACGGCTTCCCTGCGCGCAGCCCAGCGCAACTCCGCGTACAGCGTGTCCGTGCCGGGAATCGTCTCCAGCTCGCCTTCCTGCGCGGCGGCCACCAGCAAGCGTGCGAAGCCGCCGTGGCGGCCGACGAGCCGCCGCCGCTGAAACGAAGTCAATTTTCCATCGTACGGCAGCGGTGGCGCCGGCGCAAATACCGGACGCGAACGCCGGCTGATGTGCCGCCCGCGCAGCAGCGGCGCGGCATGGTTCAGGGCATCGCGCGCGATCAGGCGGAAGGTGGTGAGCTTGCCGCCTGTCACCGTCAGCAGGCCATCCTCCAGCCACACGGCGTGGTCGCGCCCTTCCTTCGACGGATCGGTCTTGCCGCTGTCGATCACCGGCCGCACGCCGGCAAAGGTGGCGATGATATCGTCGCGCGTGATACGCAGCTGCGGAAACTGAAAGTCGAGAGCCGCCATCAGGTAGGCCAGTTCCTGTTGCGTGATCGCCGCTTCGTTGCGCATGTCTTCGCGATGATCGACGTCGGTGGTGCCGACCAGGGTCACGCCTTCCCAGGGAAAGGCGAACACCGGGCGTCCGTCCTGCGGGTGCATCAGGCTGATCGCCTGCGCGACCGGCAGGCGCCACGCGGGCAGCACCAGGTGGCTGCCGCGCAGCGGGCGCAGTTTCGCGCCGCTCTTCGCCTGCTGACGCAAGGCATCGGCCCAGGCGCCGGTAGCGCTGATGACGGCCTTGGCTTCCACCGCCTGCCGCTGGCCCGTCACACCGTCCTGCAGCTCCACGCCGCACACCCGTCCGTCGCGGCGCACGAGCTGGCGCGCGGCCATGTAATTGATCGCCACGCCGCCTGCCGCGATCGCTTCCTGCAGCACGCGCAGCACCAGGCGCGCATCGTCGGTCTTGGCGTCCGTGTAGCACAGTCCGCCCTGCAGATCGTCGGTGGCGATGTGCGGCGCCAGCAGCAGGAATTCGTCGGGGCGGAAGTAGTGTCGCGAGCGCTTCCCGGCCATCATGTCGTACAGCGCGAGGCCGAGCGAGAACATCCAGCGCCCCGGCTTGCGTCCGCGATAGTCGGCGAAGGCGAAGCCTTGCGGCTCGACCAGGCCGGCGGCGTCTTTCAGCAGCTGCTCCCGTTCGTGCACCGAATCGCGCGTCAGCAGCAGCTTGCCTTCCTTGAGATAGCGCAGGCCGCCGTGCACCAGCTTGGATGAGCGGCTGGAGGTGCCCCAGGCGAAGTCGCGCTGTTCCACCAGCAGCGCGCGCATGCCGTTGCGCGCGGCTTCCAGAAGAATGCCGGCGCCGGTGATGCCGCCGCCGATGATGACGATGTCCCACTTGCGGTCGCTGAGCATGGCGCTTGTGCGTTCGCGCCAATTGGTCTGCCACATGATGATTCCTTTCAGGACGCCGGTAGCAGCTTGCCGGGATTCATCATGCCGGTGGGATCGAAATGCCGGCACAGTTCGCGGATCGCGCCCATGCCCAGCGCACCTTTCTCCGCCTGCAGGTACGGCGCATGATCGACGCCGACGCCATGCTGATGACTGATGGTGCCGCCGTTGGCAAGGATCGCCGCGCACGCCGCGCCCTTCATCGCTTTCCAGCGTTCCAGGTCTTCTTCATACCGGCCCGCGAGGCGATAGGCGAAAGTGGTGTACACGCTCGCGCCCTGCGCGTACATATGCGAGAGATGCGTGTAGGCGTGCACCCGCTCGCCGAACGCGGACAAGGCGTTGCGCGCCGCCTGCTCCACCGACTGCATCATGCCGCGCACGCGTGGCCAGTCGACGGCGGTTTCGACGGTATCGACCGCGTAGCCGCGTTGCCACAGGGCGTTGCGCAGGTAGACGTTGCGGAAGCGGTTCTGTTTCCACTTCTCGCCGATCGCCGCGCCGGCATGCACGCCACGATAACGGCGCGCGATGCGCAATGCCTGCTTCAGCGCATGCGCGACCGTGGCCGCATCGCCGCTGGCGCCGGCCAGCAGCATGCACTTCTGCTCGCCGCAGGCGCGCATGCCCAGATAGGCCTGCAGCAGGCCGATCATCCTGTGATGGCCGGCCATGGCCAGCGTGGTCTGCGTCTCGACCGGGTTGGACAGGCGCAGCATCGATAACGGCAATTTCGCCTGCGCGATGCTGCGCACCGCGTTTTCCGCTTCCGTCCAGGTCGGGAAGAACACGGCATGAAAGGCTTCGCGCTGCGGCAGCGGCGTGATGCGCACCGTCGCTTCGGTGAGAATGCCCATGCGCCCTTCCGAGCCGAGCACGATCTCGCGCAGGTCGGTACCGGCCGCCGATGCGGGGTAAGCCGGAATCGCCAGCGTGCCGGTCGGCGTCTCCAGCCTGCCGCCCGCAAACAGTTGTTCGATGCGCCCGTAGCGCAGCGACTGCTGGCCGGAGGAGCGCGTCACGACCCAGCCGCCGAGCGTGGAATATTCGAAGGATTGCGGGAAATGGCCGAGCGTGTAGCCGCGTGCACGCAGTTGCGCTTCCAGGTCCGGGCCGGCAATACCCGCGCCGAACGTCGCCAGTTGCGCCTGCGGATCGAGGTCGATCAGGGTCGACAGCCTCGACAGGTTGACGGTGATCACCGGCTTGCCGGTCTCCGGCACCGTCAGGTGCCCGACCACGCTGGTACCGCCGCCGTAGGGGATGACCACGGCGTCGATACGGCGCGCGTGGTCGAGCAACTCGCGCACCTGCCCGCTGCTTTCCGGAAATGCCACGCCATCCGGCACGCTTTCGACCCGGCCGTAGCGCAGCCGCAACCAGTCCGGCAGGCTCTGGCCGAACGCATGCCGCAGGCGCGCCTCGGGCGTGGCATCGATATATCTGTGCGGCGCCAACCTGCCGGGCGGCACGCTGCGGCAGGCCTCCGCCAGCGTCGCGTCGGCCGGCGGCTTGCCGTCGCCCACCCGCGCCCGCAGGAAATCCAGCATGTCGTCATTCAGCGCGAAGTCGATAGACTCGTCGCCCCAACCGTTCCAGCGTCTCACTTGCTCATCCTCATGCATGGCTTGTTATACTGCGTCGAACAAAATCTTATCCATCCAGCCACGCCGCGTATTGCGCTTTGATGACAGCCGACTTGTTCGAACATGCCAGCGCCAACTTCCACCGCTAGCCGATCCGGCGGCCGCGTCGCCGGTCCCTACCTGCAACCACTGATCGAGGCGGCAGCGGCACATGGCGTGGACGAGCGCGCGCTGGAACAGGCGGCCGGGTTGCCTGCGGGAACACTCGCGCCACTGCCGGAATCGCTGTCCGCCTCGGATTACGTGCGGCTGCTCGAACTCGGCGCGCAACGCGCGAACGATCCGCACTTCGGCCTGCATGTGGGCGAACGCGTGAAGCTCGGGACCTACAACGTATACGGGCTGATCCTGCTGAGCTGCCGCGATTTCGGACAGGCATTCCAGCAGACGCAGCGCTTCGAAGGTCTGGCGCATGATCTCGGCCGCTCGACGATGAGCATCGCCGACGGCGTCGCCGAATATCGCTGGGACAGCCTGTTCCCGAAGGCAACGCGCCATCTCGCGGAAAGCGTGTTCGCCGGCATCCGCGTTTTCGGCGGCTGGCTGGCGGGCAAGGCATTGCCGCCGGTGGAGGTGTCGTTTACGCACGACGCGCCGCAAGACCTCTCCGAATACCATCGTCTCTTCGGCGCCGAAGTTCGTTTCAACGCGCCGGCCCATGTCGCGCGCTTCGATGCGGCTTTGCTCGCCTGGCCGGTGCCGAACGCGGATGTCAGCCTCTATCCGGTACTGCAGCAGCATGCGGAGCGACTGCTGAAGGAAAAGCTGCGCGCGGAGAAGGAAGGCAGCGTGGTCGCGCAGGTGCGCGCAGCGATCGTGCAGAACCTCGAGCAGGACCGCGTGCGCCTGCCGCTGATCGCGCAGGAACTCCGCATCACGCCGCGCACCCTGCAGCGCAAGCTGAGCGACGCGGGCCTCAGCTTTCAGCAGTTACTGGATCAGACCCGGCACGAACTCGCGCTCGACTACCTGAAGCAGAAGAAGCTCGGCATCGCCGAAATCGCCTTCCTGCTGGGCTACCAGGAACAGAGCTCCTTCAACCACGCCTTCAAGGACTGGACCGGCATGAATCCGGGGGCATATCGGGAGAAGATGCGGGGATGATGCATGCCCTCCATGGACCAGGGTTTCTGCGAAGCGCAATGGGGCGCAATGCGCCGCCCGCAAGCGGTGCATCGCGATCAGGCAAGGCGTTTGCGTCCGGAGAGCAACTGCCTGAACGCATGTGCCAGCCAGTCGATTGATGCCGGCAGGTAGACGCGGGATGGCGAATAGTCGAAGACGCGTGGCAGGTCGACGCGTATGCGGCATGCGCCGATTGCTTCGGCCAGCACCAGGCCATCGTTCGGCAGGGTGAACGCCTGGCCTGGGCGCAGGAAGATATCGGTCGCATGCCCGTAGACGGTGATCCATGCCACGCCGGAAACGCACTGGATGCGGCGGCCTGCGGCCTCGACCAGACGCAATGGATGATTTTCGTGCAGTTCGCATTCCACCTGGCTCTTGGATGCTGCCAGTATCTTCGGTTTCATCGCTGCTCTCCTTTCCTGGGATATGAAGCAACAGAGTACGGGCATGCGCGCGAACGCAACAGGTGCAGCAAATCGGAATTGTGACCGTCACAGCGCCATTGCCCTTAAACTGTTATGGTCAAAAAAGCAGCCCGCTGTATCTTTGTCCATGTCGGCCTTCGATTCAGAATCAATCCATGTCCGCCCAAATCAACCTGTACGAGCGCCTCGCCGATGAGCTGGGTGCGCTGATCGAAAGCCGGGTGTTCGCGCCGGGCGACCGCTTGCCGTCGATCCGGCACCTGTCGCAGCAGAAGCGCCTGTCGATCAGCACGGTGATGCAGGCGCTGCGCTTGCTGGAAGACCGCGGCCTGGTGGATGCAAGGCCGCAGGCGGGCTTTTACGTGCGCCATCGCGCGCGCAACCTGGCGGCCGTGTGCGATTCGCACTGCACGACCTTGCCGACCTATGTCGGCATCAACAATCTGCTCATGCGCGTACTGCGCGCCAACAAGACGCCCGGCGCGCTGCAGCTCGGCCTGTCATGGCCGCCGGACGAACTGTTGCCGGTCAAGCGCCTGCAGCAGATCATGGCATCGACAGCGCGGCGCGCACCGGAACTGCTGGCGCAGGATGGCTGCTTCGATACCAACGAGCCGCATTTCGTCCGCCAGGTAACCCGACGCGCGCTCGACTGGGGACGCATCGATCCGCAGGAAATCATCGCGACCAACTCCTGCACCGAAGCGATAAGCCTGGCATTGCGTGCGGTGGCCAAACCCGGCGACACGGTCGCCATCGAATCGCCGACCTACTTCGTGCTGCTGCAGCTGATCGAAAGCCTGGGCATGAAAGCACTGGAGATACCGACCGATCCGAAAACCGGACTGTCGATCGACGCGCTGGAACTCGCCATGCGCGAAGGCCTGGTGCAGGCCTGCCTGCTGGTGCCGAACGTGAACAATCCGCTCGGCAGCATCATGCCGGAGGAGAGCAAGAAGCGCCTGGCGGGGCTGGTGTCACGCTACGACATTCCACTGGTGGAAGACGACGTGTACGGCGACCTGTGCTTCATGGCGGAGCGTCCTTGGCCGGTGAAGGCCTATGACACGAGCGGCCATGTGTTGCTGTGCTCCTCGTTTTCGAAAGTGGCGAGTCCGTCGCTGCGCGCCGGATACATCCTTGCAGGACGCTACACGCAGGAGGTGGCGTTCCTGAAGAACGTCTCCAGCGGCGGCAACAGCGTATTCATCCAGGCCGTGCTGGCCGACTACATCGGCAGCAGCAGCTACGACAACCAGGTCCGGCGCATCCGGCGCACGATGACGCAACGCATCGCGCGCATGTCGGATGCGGTATCCGAATTCTTTCCGGCGGAATGTTCGGTGTCCGCGCCGCAGGGCGGCTTCGTGTTATGGATTGCGCTGCCCGAGGGCGCCGATGCAATGGCGCTGCATGAGCAGGCGATAGAGCACAGGATTGCCTTCATGCCGGGTCCGCTGTTCTCCGCGTCGGGCCGGTTCGGCAACTGCATCCGCATCAACTGCGGCAATGCGTGGAGCAGCGAAGTGGACCATGCGGTGCGCTGCCTGGGCACGCTGGTGCGGCAGTCGCTCGACCGTGTGCCGCTGCGCCCCATGGCGAAACTGGCCAGGGCTAGCTAGCCGGCTGTTGCACTACGGGCACCGATGTGCGCGGCAATGCCGTCGACGCCTGCATCCGGCCTACCACGCTGCCGCCGATCAGCGACAGGCCGGCAACCAGGAGCAGAATGCATGCGGCCATGCGCAGACGTTCGCGCGACTGCCGCCGGGCATGCGCCTGCTGGTGCAGCTGCTGGTCATAGTCCAGGCGCCGGCTCGGCGAAGACAGCGTCAGGTAGGCTTCCCGCAGCGCCCGCAAGCATGCCGGATCCCGCCCGCCCGTGGTGGCGGTGCCGGCGATGTGCTCATTCAATGCGCTGCGGTAAGCGTGCTCGATATCGATCGTCAACGCTTCGCGATCGACCTCCAGCACATCGTAATGCGTTTTCATCGCGTCATCGGATGTCTGTTCGGGAGGTCGCACTTTATCCAAGGCGCCTGTACGCAACAATCCCGCGAATATGGGATCCGCACTGCAACGCCTTCGCCGGTGCGCCGCAGCCATGTTGCAGATGCACAATCCTTGTCTTCCTGCGCGCATAAATGCTTTATTATTGGAAAGACTTGGTTGACGAAAATCAACATGGCAGGCTGCTGAAAGAGGCAGCGAGCGATTTGAACAACTGCCTGCCCCGTGCCGGCCCCTGCTTGACCGACAGATACGATGCCATGACAAAAAATCATCCGGTTCCGATCGGCGATCTTCGCTTCCTGATCGCCGAAGACGATGCGTTCCAGCGCCACTGGTTGAATGTGATGCTGTGCAAGCTCGGCGCGCGCCACATCGCCGAAGCGGAAAACGGCCGCGTTGCACTCGCCTTGCTGCAGGACCGCGGCACGGCCTTCGACATCAGTTTCATCGACCTCAACATGCCGGACATGGACGGCATCGAGCTGGTGCGCCATCTCGCCAACGGCGATCACCGGACGGCGGTCGTGCTCACCAGCGCGCTCGGCTCCGCCCTGCTGTTTTCCGTGGAAACGATGTCGAAAGCCTATGGCGTCCACCTGCTCGGCACCTTCGAAAAGCCGGCGACACCCGAAGTGCTGCAAGCCCTGATTGCCCGATACGAACCGCGCGAAGCGCGCCAGGATCGCATCAGGAAATCCTTGCCGGTATTGACGCTGCAGGAGATCCGCGACGGCATCCGCGCCGGGCAGTTCGAACCGTTCTATCAGCCCAAGGTCGAGCTGGCGACCGGCAAGGTGAAGGCGGTGGAAGCCTTCGCCCGCTGGCATCATCCGCAATACGGACTGGTCACGCCGCCGGCCTTCATCCCCATTCTGGAAGCCAGCGGCCACATGGAAGACCTGACCTGGGCCGTGGTCGAGCGCTCCATCGCGGCCTGCCGCGCCTGGCACGACCAGGGACTGATGCTGTCGGTGTCGATCAACCTGTCCGCCACCTCGCTGGCCGAGCCGGGCCTGGCGGAAAAGATCCTGACCTACATCACGCAGCACGGCATCGAGCCGCAATACTTCACGATCGAAATCACCGAGCTGATGGCGATGACCGACGTGCCGGTCTGCCTGGAAAACCTGGCGCGCCTGCGCATGAAGGGTTTCGGCCTGTCGGTCGACGATTACGGCACCGCGCATTCCAACGTGCAGCAACTGTTGCGCATTCCCTTCCTCGACCTGAAGATCGACCGTTCGTTCGTTGCCGGTGCTTCGCAGAACAAACAGATGCACATCGCGCTCGGCTCCTGCCTGGAACTGGCGAAGAAGCTGCGGCGCAACTCGGTGGCGGTCGGCGTGGAGACACGGGAAGACTGGGATCTGCTGCGCGACCTGGGTTGCACCTATGCACAGGGGTATTACATCGCCAAGCCGATGGAGCGCGATGCGATTCCCGGCTGGATCGAGGAATGGTCGCAATTTTTTTGACGTGGCTCAGTTTTTTCAGTGCGCCTTTTATCGGGCGGAGCTTGGCGTTACACTGAGCGATTACCTACCGCTGGTTCTGCATCATGAAATTCGCCCATCTCGTTGAAATCAACGATCCGCTCAACCCCCTGATCGACCCGCTGACCCGTGAGCAACTGTGGCGCGGACTCGTCCTGCGCGCCGAACTGCCGACCGCCTTCGTACCCCACCTGGACCGTTGCACCATCCTGGAAAAGTCGGAACTGTCGGTGTCGCGCGAGTTGCAATACGGCGAGCTGGTCGTGCGCGACCGCGTCACGTATCTGCCACAGGAGCAGGTCGTCTACCACGTGCCGCAGCAGAAGGATATTCCCGAATCGCAGCTGACGATGACCATCGAGGAACCTGAGCCGAACATCCTGTTCGTGCGCTTCGAATACGACAATGGCGGCGGTGAAACGGAAAGCGCCACGGAGGCGATGTACAACGACTTCCGCCGCTCCGCTTACACCGAATCTGACATCGATACCATCAGGACGATCCGGGAAATGGCGGAAGACGGCCGGCTGGCGCAAGCGCGCTAGCCGCCGGCAAGATCGACGGCGGGAGCGCACCGAGCGCACCGTTTACACGCGCTCCCGCCGGCTCTGCACGCATGTCAGTGACGATGTCCCGACACGCGTTCGGCGCCGTAGCGCACCGCATCCTTCACCTTGTCCCAGGCACTTTCCGGATGCTGCCGTTCCCAATCGCTGCGCAGGTCGGGCTCCGCGTCTTCCCAGCGATAGTTCCGGAAACGCTCGGTGCCGGCCATGCTGGACCCGTAGCGGTACGCTGCATCATAGTCTTCGTAGCGCTCGCCCGTGGTGCCGTAAGCGCTCTGCCAGTGGTGGCGGAAATCGGCATCGTCGGCCGTCGCCTTCGATGCGCCTAGCTGTTCGACGTCAACGTCGGTCCTGCGCACCGTGTCGTTCACATCCTGCGTTTCCTGCGTTACTTCCTTGCCGACCACGACTTCCTCGACCACGCGTGCGGTCTTCGATACCACCGGTTCCTCAGCGGTCTCGCGCAGTTCGACCGAACCTTCCTTGAAGGCGGCCAGATCGGCCTCGCTCGCCGGCTGGTCGACCGGGCGGCGATCGACGTTCACATGCTCCTGGCGCAGCTCGACGGTCTCATGCACCGGCTTTTCCCGCACGCGGGTGTAGACACGCACGCCGCCGCGCTGCACTTCGCGCTTGCCGACGCGCAGTTCTTCCTCGACCACCGGGATGCGCGTCTCGCCCTCGCGCGCCTGTTGCCGGATCGTCTCCGGCGCAGTGCCGGCGTTGCGTTCCTGCGCATATCGTTGGCGCTCCGTGTCGATCTCGCTCTGGGTATACCGCGGCGCATTCTCGTCATAGCCGGCCCAGCCCTGGCTGCGCCATTGCGCGGCGCGCTCTTCGATGTCCACCGGGTCATAGCGGTTCATGACTTCGATCGCGCGGTCGCGTTCCTCATCGTCGTCCGCGTCCACGGTCAACACGCAACTTCCGCGGCGCACCGCTTCCGCATACACGTCGCGTTCCTCGCGGCGCTCGTCCATCCCGAACAGCGAGCGGAAAAAATTGCCGATCGCGCTGCCGCCCGTTTTCGTTGTTGTCGCCTCGGTTTCGGACTCCGGGCTCAGTTCCACCTCGTCGCGGGAAAATCCGCTGGCGAGCAATTCGTTCATCGCGTTCTGCGCCTGTGCGTAACTGTCATATACGCCAACTACCGTGTTCTCCATGATGAATCTCTCCTGTGAAGTAATTGCCCGGCGCCCCGCCGGATCCTGGGTGAGTGGTGCGCCGAACGCATATCCCGTGCCCGCTTACCGATGCTCGCGTTCCCGCCCCTCGTCGAAGCGCTCGACGGCGATGTGCTCGGTACGCAACAGGACCTTCTGCGGCGCCCGCACCGCTTGCCGCTCGCGCGTGATGCGCACTTCTTCCTTCAGGACGAGCTGCTTCTGCACGACCAGCACTTCCTCCAGCACCGGCACCACCAGCGTGTCGCCTTCGTAACGCGCCTGCGGCAGTTCCGACTCGGGCACGATGCGCCCAACCGGCACATGCTCGACCTTCAGTTCCTCATGCATCAGCGGCTGATCGACCACGCTCTCATGCGCTTCGACCGTCTTGTGAATGCGTACCCCGCGGCCGGTATCGATCACGCGCCTGGCCACCTGCAGTTCCTCTTCCATCACCGGGAAACTCATCTGCAACGGCTGCTGCGGCTGGCCGGACGCGTGGAAGGCAAACGGAAGGCGGTAGACGCCCTCGTTCTGTTGGGACATGAGGCTCATGGGGACAAGCACCTGCGTGCCGTCGGGCAGCCGCACCCAGGCGTGCGGATCCGATTCGACCTGCTGCACACCGATGATGGATGCGTTGTTGCCCTGCGCGTCGATCACGGTCGCATGCGCGAGCTTATCGGTCAGTGTGGCGTCTCCGCCGGCGGGGACATGCTCCATCGCTTGCGCTTTCCACTCTGTCAAAGGGAAAGCCATGCATGCAATTAACGGGCCGGCACATGGCGGGAGATCTGCATGCGGATGCAGCAGTCGCAAGCGAGTTTTTACCACCCGTCGCGGAAAAAATTACACGGCGAGCATGGGCCAGAACTATTCGTAAAGCCTGCCCTCTCATTCCATTCATTCTGTCGCTTCTCGGAAGGAGGTTGACGTGACAAGCATCATTGCAGGACGGTTCCAGCTGCAAACCGAAGTCGAGGATGCGATCGAAGAATTGCAGCGAGCCGGATTCGCGCGCGAGGGCATTTCCGCGTTTTACGTAAATCCCCCCGGACAACACCATACCTTCCCCATCGGCGGCGACCGCGCGGAATCGCCGGGAGCGAAAGAATCCGGCAAGGGCGTGGCCGCGGGCGCAGCGGCCGGCGCCGCCGCGGGACTTGCCGCGGCGCCCTTCCTCGGGCCGGTCGGCGCGGTCACCGGCAGCCTGGTCGGCGCGCATGTCGGCGGCCTGGTCGGCGGCCTGTCGCAAATGAAGGAGCGCGGCGAAACCGGCGAGCATGCGGAAGATGTGGAAAACGCAGCACCGATCCGCAAGGCCGGCATGATGATCGCCGTCGCGACCGGTGACCACGACCAGGAAGGGTGCGCCATCAATGTGCTGCGTTCGCTCGGCGCGGCCGACATCGAACGCGCGCAGGGCACCATCGAAAATGGCGACTGGCGCGACTTCAACCCGGTGTCATCGCCGGAACTGATCGAACCTTCACCAGATCAGCCTCGCCCCGAGCAGCCGTATCGGAGGCCGTGAGGATGTTTTCCGTGGACAATCCGCCTTTTAACAGATCATCCATCGATATGCGCAATCAGAGGCAGGTGGTCCGACGCAATGCGTGCCAGGCGTGTCGCATGCACCTCGACGTGCACGAGGCGGTGGCGGGGGCGGATCCAGATACGGTCGAGCGCAAAGATCGGCCTGCGCGAGGGAAAGGTGCGCGGCGCCGGCACGGCCTGGAAATGCGAAACCAGCCAGCGTAGCGACCTTCCCCAGACGAACCATTCATTGATGTCGCCGAGCAGGATGACCGGCATCTCCTCGGTATCGAATACCTGCAGCAGGCGGCGGATCTGCGCGCGGCGTTCGGCCGGACGCAGGCCGAGGTGCGTCGCCACCACGCGCAGCAGGTGGCCATGGCAATCCACGTCCGCATCGAGCGCGCCGCGCGGTTCGCGGCTGCCGAAGGACAAGTCGATGGTGCGCATCGACAGGATCGGATAGCGGGTCAGCACTGCGTTGCCGTAGCGCCGTTCGGGACGATCGCAGGCCGGCCCCTCCGCGGCAATGAAACCGGTCGCTTCCTGCAGCATGGCCAGCACGTTGGGCGTCCTGCTGTCGCCGAGCGGAACTTCCTGCAGCGCAATGATGTCGGCCTTGATCTCGTGCAGCACGTCCGCCACGCGCTCGGGCGCGAAACCGCCATCGGTGCCGACCGCACCGTGGATGTTGTAGGTGGCGATGGTCAGCGGCCAGGGATCGACGTCGGCTACGGCTTGCCGCAGCGGCGGCGCATCGGCAACATGTTCAATCATGCCGCGGGATCCTCCCTGCGCTTGAGCAACCGCTGCAAGCCGATCGCGACTGCAATGATCAGGACGGCCACGGCGCCGAGCACGGCGACTGTTTCGGGGCTGGGATCGCGCACTGCTTCGGCCAGCTGGTGCACGAACGTCACCGTCAGCATAATGCCCGGCATCATCCCAAGCAAGGTGCCGATCAGGAAGTCGCGCAGTTTGATGTGCGAAGCGCCGGCAACGACATTGACAACCGAGTAGGGGGCGATCGGCAGGATGCGGACCACGATCATTGCGAGGATGCCGCGCCGGGCAATGCGCTTGCTCAACCGGTTGACGCGCTTGCCCAGCAGGCGCTGCACCGCGTCGCGCCCCAGCCAGTGGCCGAGTCCGTACGTGGCGGCGGCGCTGAGCAGCGTGCCGGCGATCGCATAGAGCGAACCGTAAAGCGGCCCGAACACGATGCCGGTCACCGCGATCAGCAAGGTGACCGGCACGACGAGAAAACCTGCCACCACGTAACTTGCGACCACTGCGACGGGCGTGAACGGCAGGTCATCGAGGCCGCGCGCGAACGCCACCAGCGCGCCCAGGTTTATCCAGTCGCGCAAGGGCGTCCAGCGCCACGCGATCGCCAGCAGCGCCAGCGCGATGGCGAGCACGCCGATTCCGGTCAGGCGGCGCGGCAGCGGCTTGCGCGATTCGCTCGGCACGAACTGGACCACGAGCGCATCCGGATCGATCGGCGTTTCCGGATCGAACAAGGCCTGCTCGGGAATGAGCGCATCGAGTTCCGGCGACACGACCGGATCGAACGAACGCAAGGCACGCTGCGAATGCTGCAAGGCCTCGACCGCGCGGTGCAGGCTGCCGCGCCTGCGCACCTCCGCGTCCATCGTATCCACGCTGGTGTCGCTGTGCTCCGCCAGCAGGCGGCTGCGCAGGCGGGAAATCGCGGAAGCAATCCGCTCCGCGTCCGGCCCGCAGGCTTCGATCGTGAGGTTGCACTCCGTATCGAGCGCCATGGATCGGCTGCTCAGATTGGCCGAACCGATCGAAAACAGGCGGTCGTCCACCGCGAACACCTTGCTGTGCACGTTCAGGCATTGACCATCGTTCAGGTCGGGCAGGTGCGGACAGACCATTCGATAGCGCCCGAAGTAATCTGCCTCCTTCAGGCGGCGATGCACGCGCGCACGCAACACGCCCATGGTCACTTCTTCCAGCCATCCGCTCTGCAATTGCGGCGACACGATCATCACTTCCGGCCCGTCGATTTCGGCCAGACGCGCGGCCAGCGCATTGGCAATCATGCCGGAGGTGAAATACTGGTTCTCGAAAAACAGGTGGCGGCGCGCGGCAGCGATCGCGTCCAGGTGCAGCTGCCGCACTTCATGGACGCCGCTTGCGCCGTCGAAGGCCGGTTCGGTCCGCGAAATGGCAACGTCGACATCGGTCAGATCGGGGATGACGTCGTTCGGCCAGGGATCGATCGCCGCGTCGTAGCGGTCGATGGCCGCCTTGCCGTCGGTGCGCCGCCAGCGGGCGCGCGCCAGTTCGCCCAGCGCGCGGGCGGCGTCGCCATCAACCATGGCCTGCACATCGTGAAAGGGACCATGCGGCTTGCCGTCACTGTCGCGGCGCCGGATTTCCTTCCCGGAATGCGCCGGCGTGTCCCAGCGACAACGGGTGAGATCCAGTCCGCCGACAAACGCGAGGCAGTCATCCACCACGACCACTTTCTGATGATGCGATGCGCCGAGCGGATGCCGGCCATCCATACGGAAGGCAAGCCGGCGATGCGTCCGCCACTCCAGCTTGTACACCGGCAGCCATTCGCGCTCCAGCGCATAGAGCATGGCGAAGTCCCAGTTCAGCACATAGGCATGCAGCCCGGGGCGCGCCGCCACCACGGCGTGCAGGAAATCGCCGAGCGGCTCCGGATAGCCGTCGTTCGCGCCTTGCGGAACCAGCCAGGTGCGGCTGTCGATGTCCCAGCTCAGGATGTAGATGCTGTGCCGCGCCTGGCGAATGGCGGCGCGTACCGCGCGGAAATAGGCATCGGCGTCGACCAGCATCGCGAAACGGTGCGCATGTTCGATCCGCCAGCAATTGCGTCCCGCCTTCAGCAGGCCGGGCGCAGCGCCGGGAAGTTCAAGGCACGTCTCGGAATCGTGAAGTGGCATGTTCACGTAACGAAAGGAAATGCGATGTTGTTTTCGTTCGACGCGGCGCCAACCGGTTAGTTTCTCCGACCATCATGCGCCAGCTTCGCCGCGGCACACTTGTGCGAACGCAGCATTTCGCGCGGCTTTTCCCGCCGCAATCATTTCTTCGGATAAGATCGCATTACGATCAACAACAGGCCGTTGCCCGCTGCGTCGAGGTGTCCGACCGCATGAGTTCCGCTCCGCATTCCGCACCTGCCAGGCGCAGCCGGCCGATGTCACCCGGCATGCGCCTCGGCGTCGGCATTGCGGGTTCGCTGCTGGTGCACGGGCTGATTCTTTCGCTGCAATTCGGCCTGCCCGGCCTGGGTCTGCCCGGACTTGAATTGCCATGGAGCGAACGACGTGCGCAGCCTGCTCCGCTCAGCGTGCGCCTGGCCGGCGTAACGCGCCCGCCGGAAATGCCAACCGGCATCGTACAGCCTGAACGCGCTCCTGCGGTTCACGAAACGCCCGCGCCTGCCGCAAGCGCCACGCCGGGCGATGCGCGCATGCAGGTTCGCGTTGCTCCACCTCCGTCGGTTGAAGCCAGTCCGCCTGCGCCCGCGAAGAAATCCCGGCGCAAGCCGAATCCGCCGGCTCGCATCGCCCGCAGCAGGCCGGCGCGTCCCAAGGTGCCGGACGTCATTGCGTTGAACGAAACGAAGCCGGATACCTTCGTGCTGCCCGCTCCTGCGCCCGACGAGATCGCTCCGCCGACGCCCCTCCCCGAAGTGCAGTCACCGCCAACGGAAGTCCCGGCGACGGAATCGCCGGGCGACGATCCTGCCGTGCAGCTCCAGCAGGAGCTGGACGCGCAACGCCGCGAAGAGGAAACAGCGCGTGCGGATACCGCGGCCGCTGCCCGGCGGCAGGCGGAAGAGGAACGCGCGCAGCAGATGGCGGAGGAAGCGGCACGGCAGGAAGCGGAAGTGGAAGCCGCGCGGCGGAAGGCCGAGGAAGCTGCCCATCTCGCGCGGGAAGAGGCGGCTCGGCGCGCGGCTGAACAGGACGCGCGACGCGTCGAAGAAGCGCAGCGACAGGCATTGGAACTGGAGACGAAACGCCGCGCCGACGAAGCCGCGTTGATCGAAGAAGCTCGGCGGCAGGAGGAGGCGCGAACGCGTCAGCAGGCATTGGAGCTGGAAGCGCGTCGCAACGCCGAAGAAGCAGCGCTGGCGTTGCGCAACCAGGAGGAACAACGTGCGGCGCAAGAGGCGGCGCGGCGCGCCGAACTCGATGCAAAGCGTCTGGAAGAGGAAAAGGCAAGGCGGGAAGCGATGGAGCTTGCTGCACGCCAGCAGGCCGAGGCGCTAGCACGCCAGAAGCAGGCGGAACAAGTGGAAATGCGCAGGCAAGCCGAAGCGGCCGCCGCGCAACGCCGCGAACAGGAACGTCTCGCCGCCGAGGACGCTGCCCGTGAGGCCGCCGCGGCACGTGCAGCGGAGAGCAACAAGATGGCGGCGGGATCGCCGCGCACCTTGTCCGGCAGCGACCTCGCCAGCCGCGCGCTCGAGCAGGCACGGCGCCCCGATCCGTTGCGCCTGGAACCGCGCGCCCCTGCCCCCGCGCCGACATCCACGCCCGCAGACGCACCGCAACGCCGCTCCCTCTTCGGCAGCAGCAAGGTCGACGTCAACGTGATGATGTACATCGAAAGCTGGCGCCTGAAAATCGAGCGCAACGGTCGTCTCAATTATGCGCAGTCGTCGACGGAGAAGGCACGCGGAGATCCGGTCGTCACGGTGTCGATTCGCAGCGACGGCAGCGTGGAGGACGTTGTGATCAACCGCTCCAGCGGCCGGCCCGAACTCGACGCGGCGGTGCGCCGCATCGTCCGGCTCAATGAGCGCTATGGCGCGTTCCCCCCCAATCTCGCGCGCCAGTATGACGTGATTGAAATCCGCCGCGTGTGGAATTTCGACGAGGTATTGCGCCTTCTCGAGGAAGTACGCTGATATCAAGCCTGTTCAGATATCGACCGGATCCACTTCCAGCGTCCATTTCGCCCTGGTCTTCGTTGCGCGCAGCAGCGCAAGCCACTCCTTCAGAAACGCCTGCAGCGCGGGACGCGAAGCGCACTCGACCAGCAGCTGCGCGCGGTCGACATTCGCCACGCGCGTCATGGTCATCGGGATCGGGTCGTTGATGACGATGCCGGGATGCTGCAGGCATTCGGCCGCCAGCTTCAGGAAGTCGAGCGCGGTGTCGAGCTCCTTCGCCTCCGCACGCAGCAGCGCCTGGTACAGGAAAGGCGGCAAGCCGGCCTGCTGCCGCTCTTCGAGCAGGCCGCTGGCAAAGCGATCGTAGTCGTGCGCCATCACGGCGCCGTACAAGGGATGCTGCGGATAGCGGGTCTGGATCAGGACTTCGCTGGCGCTGCCGCCCTCCTTCTGTCCGGCGCGGCCGGCCCGCCCCGAAACCTGCATGAGCTGCGCGAACAAGCGCTCGCTGGCGCGGTAATCGTGCGAGAACAGCGCAGTGTCCGGGTTCAGGATGCCGACCAGGGTGAGGTTGCGGAAGTCATGCCCCTTGGCCACCATCTGTGTGCCGATCAGGATGTCGACCTCGCCGCGGTGCACGCTATCGAACGCCGCCTGCGCGCTACCCTTGCGGCGCGTGGAGTCGGCGTCGATGCGCGTGATGCGCGCCTGCGGGAAGACGTTCTGCAGGCCCTCTTCGACGCGCTGGGTGCCGCGCCCGAGCGGTTGCAGGTCGACGTTGCCGCAAGTGGGGCAGTGCCGGGGAATACGCTGTTCGAGGCTGCAATGGTGACAGCGCAGCCTGTGCTCCGGCTTGTGCAGCACCATGAAGGCGGTACAGCGCGGGCAGTTGCTGATCCAGCCGCAGGCATCGCAGGCGAGGACCGGCGCGTAGCCGCGGCGATTGAGGAACAGCAGCGACTGCTCGCCGCGTTCGAGCCGCAATTTCAGTGCAGCGACCAGGGTCGAGGTCATGCCTTCGGCGGGCTTGTCCCGCTCCATGTCGATCAGGCGCACTTTCGGCAGCACGGCGTCCTTCGACGCGCGCTCGCGCAATTCGAGCCTTCGATAGCGGCCGGACTGTGCGTGGTGCCAGGTCTCCAGCGAAGGCGTGGCAGATCCAAGCACGATGGGTATGCCAAGCTGGCGCGCGCGCCACACCGCAAGGTCGCGCGCCGAGTAGCGCAAGCCTTCCTGCTGCTTGTAGGACGGATCGTGCTCTTCGTCGACGATGATCAGCTTCAGGTGCGGCAACGATGCCAGGATCGCAAGCCGCGTGCCGAGGATGATGCGCGCGCGGCCGAGATGGGCGGCCAGCCAGTGTGTCATGCGCTCGCCTTCCGCCAGTCCGCTGTGCAGAGTCGCAACATGGAGATTCGGGAAGCGCGCCCGCACGTTGTTTTCGAGCTGCGGCGTGAGGTTGATTTCCGGGACGAGGACCAGCACCTGCGCATCACCCTGCCGCGCGAGAATCTGCGCGGCTGCCTGCAGGTAGACCTCCGTCTTGCCGCTGCCGGTCACGCCATACAGCAGGATTGGGGTAAATTGCCTGGCGTCGGCAATGACGTTGGCGGCGTGCTGTTGCGCGGCATTGAGCAAGGGTGGCTGATCGGGAGTAGCGTCACGGGCGTTGTCCACCCTGGCGAGTTTTTTCAGGGCTCGGTCAAGCGCCACGGTCTTGGGTATCCGCAGGTTCTTCGGCAATCCGGGGATCGCGACCTCGCCCAGCGGTCTCTGGTAATAGTCGGCGGCAAATGCACACAATTCCAGCCAGGCGGGGGACAGGGGTGCGAGTTGCGTCCGTACAGCAATCACGTCCTTCAGCTTGTCGATCGGAACATCGGTTTTTTCGCGCACTGCCAGCACCAGCCCGATCACCTCGCGCCTGCCAAACGGCACCAGCACAAGCTGCCCGGCGCATGGCGCTGGCGCCCCGGCCTCGCCCGTCCAGCGATAGTCGAAACAGGTCGCGAGCGGGGTATCGAGCACAACTTGCAGTATGGAATGTTCCACGACTTAAGGTATTACCTGAAAAGAGCGTCTAAATACACGTTTCATAAGGGCTTTTTCAGCTATCCACACAAGCTGTGGATAACTTTGTGGACAAGGAGCCCTTGACATCCGGAAACGCCTGATTTCATGCGGTTTTCATTACATTGCCCATTTGAAAAGCAAAAATATTTTGCTTAAAAATCAAAGACTTGAAAAGTCAAGCGCTGAGGCGAAAAAAAATTCTCGAAAAAAAGTTGTTGCCATGCACAAGCTTCCCCGACAACCGGTAAATGTGAATAAGTCGCATGAAACTGGCCGCCGTTCGTTTCTTTCCGCTTACAAACCCTGACAAATTGCAAGCACTTTCTTGCAACCGGGAAAGATACTTCTAGCCGTGGCCGATAGGCAAGTCAACTATGGGAGCGCTTCAAAATAGTTGAAAGTCTTCTACAGGACCTCATGTAATTTTTGAAAAACCGATCTAAATGCCCGATTCAAAAGCGCTTTTTCAACTATCCACAAAGTCTGTGGATAACTTTGGGGACAACACCCTCTTGACACGCCGAAGGCCCTGATTTCATGCGGTTTTCGATAGAGTGCCAAATTGAAAAGCAAAAATTTTCCCCTTTAATTTCAATGCCTTATAAAAGTACTTCTTGGCAGAAAAATAGATCTGAATAAATAGTTTTGTTGCTATGCAGAAGAGCGATTCTGTGAATAAGCCGATGGAAAGGCTGACAAAAACGATCTGGTATTTGCGGATCATCAATTCGGATTCTTGCAGCGGCAATGGGGGGCAAATAACACCTCTTGGTGTCCACGGACGACATACATGGACGCCCCCCATTTGCAAGGCTTTCAGTTCATGTCAGCGAGATAGGTGAAGATTGCAGCCATACATCCGGACTTTTGGTGAGCTTGGCAGCTCTGTCCCTGATGGAATTTGCTGGTGGAGATCTGATCACGGAAGCGTGCTCAAGGCACCGTGTCTTTGCAAGATTTTCCCCACCCCGGTCCGACCTGTCCTGCCATCATTGCATGATTGCCCAAGCAACCGTTGGAGAGTGTTTCTGTTCCGTTTCCTTTATCGGTTAAATCGGCCGGGCTGATCGTGCGAACGCATGATCAGCCCGGAACTCGGATTGATGCGCCAGGAGTGCCCACGCAATCCGGGCATTCTTGTTGGCCTGCGCCACCGTCGCGATATTGCGGTTGCGTCGTATCAGCAGACGTTCAAGCCAGGTCCCGGTCGGTTCGGCCCTGGTCAACACCGTTCGCACCACCGAACGCGCGCCGTGAATCAGTAACATGCGCAAATAACTGTCGCCGCGTTTGCTGATGCCCAGCAGGCCGGGCTTGCCGCCCGTGGAATGCTGGCGCGGCACCAGTCCCAGCCATGCCGCCATTTGCCGCCCATTCTTGAAACACCGGGCATCGCCCACGGACGCGACCAGGGCGCTGGCCGTCAGCGGGCCGATGCCGGGAATCTGCGCCAATGTGCAGCTGGCCTGGTTGTCGTGATGCCAGCGCCGGATTTGCTGCTCCAGTGCGTCGATTTGCGTGCCCAGCTCCTTGAGATGATCCAGCAGGCGAGCAATGAGCTGCTGGAAACAGGCGGGCACCGCATCGGACTGGTCTGCCAGCAACTGGGGAACATCGTGAACCAGATGGCCGATCCCCTGGATAACGGCGATGCCGTATTCCGCCAGCAAACCGCGAATCTGGTTGGCTTGCGCTGTCCTTGCCTTGACGAATCCCTGGCGCGCGCGGTGCAGGCTGAGCAAGGCTTGTTGCTCGACACTCTTGATCGGAACGAAACGCATGTTCTTGCGGCCGACTGCTTCGCATATCGCCTCGGCATCGGCCATGTCGTTCTTATTGGTCTTGACGTAGGGCTTGACGAATTGCGGCGCCATCAACTTCACGGTGTGTCCCCATTCCTGCAATTTTCTCGCCCAATGATGCGCACTGCCACAGGCTTCCATGCCGATCAGGCATGGCGGCAACTTGATAAAGAACGTCGCGACCTGGTCGCGCCCGAGCCGTTTTTTCAACACCGTATGACCTTGCGCATCGACCCCGTGCAGCTGGATACAATTCTTCGCCAAATCGACGCCGATTGTCGTAATCTTCATTTTGGATGCCTCCTTTTCAAGGTGGTTGGTGACAACTCCACTTTGGCACTCAGATGCCGTTTCTGAAAGGAGGCGTCCATTCCATTACG
>JAKACN010000258.1 GCA_021821365.1 Pseudomonadota bacterium
GCACAGCTGCAGGCAGCATCCGGCAAGCGCCACAAGATCATCGTGACCGACGGCGTGTTTTCCATGGACGGCACGATCGCGCAGCTGGACAAGATCTGCGACCTGGCCGACAAGTACGGCGCGCTGGTGATGATCGACGAATGCCATGCCACCGGTTTCATGGGCAAGACCGGGCGCGGCACGCATGAGCATCACGACGTGATGGGGCGGATCGACATCATCACGGGTACGCTGGGCAAGGCGCTTGGCGGCGCGATGGGCGGCTTCACGGCAGCACGGCGCGAAGTGGTGCAGACCCTGCGTCAGAAATCCCGACCGTACCTGTTTTCCAACTCTCTGGCCCCCGCGATTGCGGGCGCGTCGCTGACCGTGCTGGAACGCCTGTCATCGTCGACCGAGCTGCGCGATCGCTTGCATGCAAACACCGCATACTTCCGCAAGGCGATCAGCGAACTCGGCTTCATCGTCAAGCCGGGCACGCATCCGGTGGTGCCGGTGATGCTGTTCGACGCACCGCTCGCGCAGAAATTCGCGCAGCGCCTGTATGAGCTTGGCGTCCTGGTCACTGGCTTTTTCTATCCGGTGGTGCCGATGGGGCAGGCGCGGGTCCGGGTGCAACTGTCGGCCGCGCACACCACGGAACAGCTGGATCGCGCGCTGGCCGCATTCAGGCAGGCCGGACGGGAACTCGGCTTGCTGACGAACTAAGGAGAAGAGGGATGGAACGTATTCTCGTCATCGGCGCCAACGGACAGATCGGCAGCGAGCTGGTCGAGGCGCTTGTCGCAAAGCATGGGAAAGGCAATGTCATCGCGGCCGACATCGGCCCGCGCAGCCTGTTCGGCGCCGGTCCGTATGAAACGGTCGACGTGCTCGATACCAACCGGGTGGCGCAGGTGGTCGACAGCTATCGCATCACGCAGGTCTATCAACTGGCGGCGCTGCTGTCAGTGACGGGCGAGCAGGCGCCGCTCAAGGCATGGACGCTCAACATGAACGGTCTGCTGAACATCCTCGAGCTGGCGCGCGAGCGCGGGCAGGCGGGCAAGCCCCTGAAAGTATTCTGGCCGTCGTCGATCGCCGCCTTCGGGCCGCATACGCCGGCGGTCGATACGCCCCAGCTGGCGGTGATGGATCCGACCACGATCTACGGCATCAGCAAGCAGGCGGGCGAGCGTCTGTGCGAATACTACTTCACGAAATTCGGCGTGGACGTGCGCAGCATCCGCTATCCGGGCATCATCAGCTACAAGTCGCCGCCCGGTGGCGGGACCACGGATTATGCGATCGCGATCTTCCATGCCGCGCGGCGTGGCGAGCCCTATACCTGTAATCTGGCGCCGGAAACCACGCTGCCGATGATCTACATGCCGGATGCGATCCGTGCCACCATCGAACTGATGGATGCGCCGGCTGCGCAGATACGCGTTCGCTCGGCCTACAATGTCGCCGGCCTGAGCTTCAATCCGCGCGAACTGGCCGAGGCTATCCGGCGGCGCGTTCCGTCCTTCGACATCACGTACCGGCCAGACCATCGGCAGGCAATTGCAGAGACCTGGCCGCACAGCCTGGATGACACCTATGCCCGCGCGGACTGGGGTTGGAAGGCGGAAATCGGGCTGGAAGAACTGGTCGAGGATATGCTGGCGCACATCCCGGCGCGACCGCGCGAGCCCACGCGCCGCGAGCTCCACCACGCGGCCTGATGAAATTGCCGTTTCGTGGCGGGGTGGAAGTTATAATGAGAAGCTAAACACCTGTCGGGCCGGCAATGTGGTCCGCAAGGCAAGAAAGCATTCTCATTATTAAATTTTCAACGGTTTATGCAATACGTCTCTACACGCGGTCAAGCCCCGGCGCAGTCCTTTTCCCAGATCCTGTTGGGCGGCCTTGCCCCGGACGGCGGTCTATACCTGCCGGTCGAGTATCCCAAGGTCAGCCATGCGGAGCTCGACGCGTGGCGCAAGCTGTCCTACGCCGACCTGGCGGTGGAGGTATTGAAGAAGTTCGCGACCGATATCCCGGAAGCGGACTTGAAGGCTCTTGCTCACAAGACCTATACGGCCGACGTGTATCGCAATACGCGCGCCGGTGAAGACGCTTCGCAGATTACGCCCCTGCGCGTGCTGGAAGAGAAAGACGGCAGCAAACTGATCCTCCAGGCATTGTCCAACGGTCCGACGCTGGCCTTCAAGGATATGGCCATGCAACTGCTCGGCAACCTGTTCGAGTATGCGCTGGCAAAGCAGCATGCCGAGCTGAATATCTTCGGCGCCACGTCCGGCGACACCGGCAGCGCGGCGGAATACGCGATGCGCGGCAAGAAGGGAATTCGCGTGTTCATGCTGTCGCCGCACAGGAAGATGAGTGCGTTCCAGACCGCGCAAATGTTCAGCCTGCAGGATCCGAACATTTTCAACATCGCCGTGGAAGGCGTGTTCGACGACTGCCAGGACATGGTCAAGGCCGTGTCGAACGACCTCGAATTCAAGACGCGCCAGAAGATCGGCACCGTGAACTCGATCAACTGGGCGCGCGTGGTGGCGCAGGTGGTCTACTACTTCCGCGGTTACCTGGCTGCAACGACCAGCAACGATCAAAAGGTTTCCTTCACGGTCCCCTCCGGCAACTTCGGCAATATCTGCGCCGGCCATATCGCGCGCATGATGGGCCTGCCAATCGACAGGCTGGTCGTGGCTACCAACGAGAACGACGTGCTGGATGAATTCTTCCGTACCGGCGTCTATCGCGTGCGCAAGTCTGCCGAGACGTATCACACGACCAGCCCGAGCATGGACATCAGCAAGGCGTCCAATTTTGAGCGTTTCATTTTCGATCTGCTGGGTCGCGACGCGGAGCGCGTGCGCGCCTTGTTCCGGAAAGTGGATACGGATGGCGGCTTCGACCTGTCCGGCAAGCCGGGCAGCGATGGCGACGAGTTCGCGAAGGTCGCGAAATATGGCTTCGTGTCGGGCAAGTCGGTGCACCAGGATCGGATCGCGACGATCCGCGACGTGCATGCGAAATACGGCGTGACGATCGATACCCATACCGCCGACGGCGTGAAGGTCGCGCGCGAGCGCCTGGCGCCCGGCGTGCCGATGATCGTGCTGGAGACCGCGCTGCCGGCCAAGTTCAATGAAACCATCCGCGAAGCGCTCGAGCGCGATGCGGAGCGGCCGGCCGGCTTCGAGAACATCGAGTCCTTGCCTCAGCGCTTCGACGTGATGCCGGCGGATGTCGAGAAGATGAAGACATTCATTGCGAAGCACACCGGTCTGTAATCAAGGCAGCTGCTGACGACATGGCTGAAAAGAAACCGATGTTGAGCGCCGTAGAGGCGCTCGATTTCCTCCTCTCCGCGGTGCGTCCGATCGTGGACACGGAAACGTTGCCGACGCTGGAGGCGAACGGCCGCGTGCTTGCCGTCGCCCAGACGTCGCAGCTCAACGTGCCGCCAATGGACAACACGCAGATGGACGGCTACGCGGTGCGCGCCGCCGAGTGCGCGAGCGGCAGTGCGAGGCTGCAGGTATCCCAGCGCATTCCAGCCGGACACGTCGGCGAACCGCTGCAGCGCGGAACGGTTGCCCGCATTTTTACCGGGGCGATGATCCCGCAGGGCGCGGATGCGGTGGTGATGCAGGAGCAATGCGAAGCGGAAAAGACCGCAGAGGGCGACGTCGTCACGATCCGGCATGCGCCGCAGGCGGGTGAGTGGATACGACGCACCGGCGAGGACATCCAGGCAGGCAGCACCATTCTTGCCGCCGGCACCCGGCTGCGCGCGCAGGAGCTTGGCCTGGCCGCATCGGTCGGTCTCGCGAGTCTGCCGGTGGTGCGCAGGCCGCGCGTCGCGGTGTTCTTTACCGGCGACGAGCTGGCGATGCCGGGCGAACCCCTGAAGCCGGGCGCCATCTACAACTCCAACCGTTTCACGCTGCGTGGCCTGCTGGAAAACCTGGGCTGCGACATCACCGATTACGGTATCGTGCCCGATTCGCTGGATGCCACGCGCGACACGCTGCGCAAGGCGGCTGCCGGCCATGACCTGATCATCACTTCGGGCGGCGTGTCCGTCGGCGAGGAAGACCACATCAAGCCGGCAGTCGAAGCTGAAGGACGGCTGAACATGTGGCAGATCGCCATCAAGCCCGGCAAGCCGCTGGCCTTCGGCGAAATCAACCGTGCGGACAAGCAGCCGGCATTCTTCATTGGTCTGCCCGGCAACCCGGTATCGAGCTTCGTCACCTTCCTGCTGTTCGTGCGGCCCTTCCTGCTGCGTCTGCAAGGCGTGGCGGATGTCATGCCGAGGTCTTTCAGGATGCGTGCCGATTTCGCCCTGCCGAAGGCGGACAGGCGCAATGAATTCCTTCGTGCGCGCATCAATGCTTCCGGCGGCCTCGACCTGTTCCACAACCAGAGCTCTGCGGTGCTGACCTCGACCGTATGGGGCGACGGCCTGGTGGACAATCCGGCCGGCCAGACGGTGGCGGTGGGCGACACGGTACGATTCATTCCCTTCAGCGAATTGCTTTTTTAAACACAATGCAGATCCAGCTTCGCTTTTTTGCCAGCGTGCGTGAAGCGCTGGGAACCGGACAGGAAAGCGTGACGCTTCCCGAGGATGTCGTTACTGTCGGCGACGTGCGGAATTTCCTGCGCGCGCGCGGCGGCGCACAGGCCGTGACGCTCGCTGAGGGCCGCGCCTTGCGTATGGCCTACAACCAGGTGATGACGGGCGCTGACACCCGGATCGGCGAAGGCGGCGAAGTCGCGTTTTTCCCGCCGGTGACGGGCGGTTAGCAAGCCATGGCGATCCGTGTCCAAACCCAGGATTTTGACCTCGGCATGGAGGTCTCCACACTGCGCTCCGGCCAACCGCAGGTCGGCGCCGTGGTTGCATTCGTCGGCACGGTCCGCGACATGAACGACGGTTCCGGCGTGAGCGAGATGGAGCTGGAGCACTATCCCGGCATGACCGAGAAGGCGCTGGAGGACATCGTGGCGCAGGCGAAGACACGCTGGTCGATCTTCGATGCGCTGGTGATCCATCGCGTGGGGCCGTTGAAGCCTTTGGACCAGATCGTGCTGGTCGCAGTCACGTCGGCGCATCGCGGCGAGGCGTTCGCGGCATGCGAATTCATCATGGACTACCTGAAAACCCAGGCGCCGTTCTGGAAGAAGGAGCAGACCCCGCAGGGCGCGCGCTGGGTCGACGCCCGTGTCACTGATGACAAGGCGCTGGCCAAGTGGGGCATTCAGTCCGATAACACCGGCGGGCAGGGATGAGCTGGCTGGCGATCGGCATCGGCGCCGCTGTGGGAGCATGGCTCCGCTGGGGACTGGGGTTGTGGCTGAACGCCCTTTACGCGAAATTGCCGTGGGGCACAGTCGCGGCGAATTTCAGCGGCGGGTACCTGATCGGGATCGCCGTCGGTTTCTTTGCAGCTCATCCGAATCTCTCGCCGGAATGGCGCCTCCTGACCGTGACCGGCTTTCTCGGCGGATTGACGACATTCTCTTCCTTCTCCGCCGAATCCATGGTGCTGCTGCAGCGCGGAGACTATGGCTGGGCGCTCGTCCATAGTGCGCTCCACCTGGTTGGATCGATTGTTTTCTGTTTCGCCGGTTTCGCGACTTTCCGCGCCGTCTCGGCCTAGTTCAGCGCCATGCCGGCGCTTGGCGCGAGCATTCCCGGCATATCCAGGTTCAAATCCCACTCGGCGGTTTTCACGGCATCCTTCAGCAGGGAGCAGAATCCGTGCAGCACCGTCTGCGAAAAGCCGATCTCGAATCCAGGGCCCTCGAGCGGCGTGAGGTTCATCCGTATCGGCTGGTTGGGATTGAGGGTGAAATTGGCGTTTGCTACCAGGATCGGTGCCTCACCCAGGGGATAAGCCTGGATCGATGTTTCATAGGGGTTGTTGAAGCTGCCGCTTTCCCTGATTTCCTCGATGCTGGCGAAGTGATCCATGCCGACAATCTCGGCGCTGGCATGGGCGGCCAACGGCTGGTCGAGAGTAACCTGTTTTTCCAGCGCATCAATAATGACCGGCCAGAGTCTTTGGACCATGCGCCGCGTCAGCCAGACCCGAATCTCCTGCAAGCCCTCGTCCTCACCCTTGAACGAAGTGCGGCAGAGCAGGCGGTCTTCCTCCGCCGAATAAGTCACTTGAATTTGATGCAATTCCATTCCAATCTGGTTCCGGTGGGGACAGAATCAAATGTCCTTTCTTGAAATGTTGTCTGTCGCCCTTAAGTAGTACGCAAATCGAATTCTGGAGAACATTCCATGCGCCTCGACAAACTGACAACCAAGTTGCAAGAAGCCCTTGCCGATGCCCAAAGCCAGGCAGTCGGCAATGATAACCAATACATTGACCCGGCGCACGTTCTGATCGCCCTCCTGAACCAGGAGGATGGCGGCGCGCGCTCGTTGCTGCAGCGGGCCGGCGTGAACGTCGGCGGCCTGCAGAACGGCCTGAAAAGCGCGCTGGAGCGCCTGCCCAAGGTGTCGGGCACCGGCGGCGAAGTGCAGATCGGCCGCGAAACCGTTGCGCTGTTGAACCTGGCCGACAAGGAAGCGCAGAAGCGCGGCGACCAGTTCATCGCCAGCGAAATGGTGTTGCTCGCCCTGACCGAAGACAAGTCGGAGGCGGGGCGCCTCGCACGCGAAAACGGACTGACGCGCAAGGCCCTGGAGGCGGCCATCACCGCCGTGCGCGGCGGCGGCAATGTGAACTCGGCGGACGCCGAAGGCCAGCGCGAAGCCCTCAAGAAATACACGCTCGACCTGACCGAGCGTGCCCGCGCCGGCAAGCTCGATCCGGTGATCGGCCGCGACGACGAAATCCGTCGCGCGATCCAGGTCCTGCAGCGCCGCACCAAGAACAACCCCGTGCTGATCGGCGAGCCGGGTGTGGGCAAGACGGCGATCGTCGAAGGCCTCGCGCAGCGCATCGTCAACGGCGAAGTGCCGGACAGCCTGAAGGGCAAGCGCGTGCTGTCGCTCGACATGGCG
>JAKACN010000026.1 GCA_021821365.1 Pseudomonadota bacterium
CCAGCGACGCAATGCTTTGCAGCCGAGGAATCGAAGCCGTGATGCGGCCCGATAGCGCGGAGTCAGGTGTCGGCATGAGTCGCGCGTTCACCGCCTGCAGACTGATGCGGCCGCTGCCGCTGGCATTGCCGACGCGGCTTGCAGCGGCTTGTGCCGAGAGATCGACGACGTTGCCGCGCAGATCGCCGCGCAACTGCAGCGCCGTCAGCCCGAGTGCGCTTTCGCGCAGTCCGCTCAGGATGCGCACATCTCCGCTGCGCCGCCCGACCTCGACGAAGCCGCTGGCGGTTTCGGCGAGAGAAAATTTCCATTGGCCGTCGAGCACCAGGTCGGTTTTCACCGGCGGCGCGGCGCCCGTGACTTCGCGTCGCAGTTCCAGCAAATGAGCGACGTCGAGTGCGCTGAAGGCGCCTTCCGAGCTGATCAGCGCTCCGTCTACCCGCAGCGATGTGAGCTGAATGCGAGCCTGTTCGAGCGTGAAATTCGCCGCGCCGAGGGCAAGGCGGCCCGGGCCTGCGCTCACGTCCAGTGGGCCGGACATGCTCAAGCGCGGGAAACCGCGATTCTCGAGCGTGTTCAGTTTTCCCTCCCACGTGTAACCTTGCTGCTGCTCCTGCAGGCGGCCTTGCGCGGACACGCTCAACAGCAACGGTTTGCCGCGCACCTGGCCGTTCGTGTCGAGTCTGATGCTGTGGCTCGCATAGCTGCCGCTGACGGCGGCATCCAGACTGGCGAGATGCATGTCGGGAGCTTGTGCATCGCGCGCGTCCAGCGCGAGCGTGATGCGTGCATCCGGATTCCTGCCCGGCACGCCATTGGTGTGCAGCTCCCCGGACAGTTGCGCCACCCGGTACCGGTCGAACGCCAGCTGGCTGGCGCGCAAACCGGCATCAACGACCGGACGGTCAAGATTGCCGCCGAGTTCGCCGTCCGCCCGCAGCAGGCCCGACAAGCCGTAGCCGAGCCGCGCCAGAGCCGGTGCGTCGACGGCGAATTTCAGGCGCTCGCCGGGGGTGCCGAAGCTGCCCTTGATCTGCAGGTTGTTGCCGGCGACGGCAAGCTGCACGTCGCTCGCCGCAATGCGTTTCCCCGCAAGGTGCAGCGTGCCGCTGCCGCTCATCGGCAGGCCGGCATAGCTGCTGTCGCGGATGTTGAAACGCATCTGCGCATCGGGAGCCGGTTGCAGCGCGCCTTGCGCGTCGAAGCCCATGTTGATGTTCGCGTCCGGTATTCTGCCCTTGGTGTTCCTGCCTTTGACGCTGCGTGCAAGGAACAGCGCGGGATTGAAACTGTTGAGGCTGCCGTGCACAGCGTAGGTACGCTGTCCCGTGCGTCCAAGCGTGCCGTCGAGATCCAGCCGCGCGTCTCCCGCCTGCAGCCGCGCATTGTCCAGTGCAAATTGTTGCGCGGTGATATGCGCATCGCCGCTGATTGCCAGCGACGGACCGGCGAGCGCCAGCGTAATGTGCTGGCCTCCACCGGCAAGATCGAGGTTCACCGGCCCGCTCAGTGCGGACGGCCGCAGTTTGCTGTAGAGGGCTTGCAGATCGATGGCGGATGCCTGCAGAGCGAAATTGCCCGTGCCTCCACGACGGAGTTCGCCACCGCCTTCCAGCGCGGCATCGCCGGGCAGGCGCACCCGAAGCTCTTGCAGCTGCAGGCGCTGCGCGTCAAGCAACACCTTCGCGCGCGCGGAGACGATCGGCAGCAGGTCTTTGTCGATGGCGCCGGGTATTCCGTTGCGCAGCACCACGGGCCCGGAGAGTACCAGTGGTGATGCATCCTTGCCGCCTGAGGGAGAAAGCGTTGTGTCGATATCGAGTTCAGCCTGCGGCGCCGCGGTGCTGAAGAGCTTCGGATTCAGCTTCTTCAGGCTGATTTGTGCCTGCCGCAAGGGGATGGTTTCGAACGGCCTTGCCTCGATCTGCGCATGGCCGGAAAGCCTGTCGCCTGCTGCATCGAGTTGCAGGCCAAGCGCCTGCAGCGTTCCGGACAGGCGGGCATCGAGGCGGAAATGTTCGTCGCGCCAAGCGCCATCGAGAGAAGCCGTGCCGCCGGCTTCAAACGGAGGAAGACCGGCCAGGTGCATGGATGCTCTGGCCGCGCCGAAAGGCGTAGCGGCATGTTCCAGCATGAGCGCGTGATGGACACGGTCCGAGCTGGCATGCAGGCGGATATCGCTGATTGCGGTTGTGCTGCCGTCGCGCCGGATGAGCAGTTTCTGCAGCGATGCGTTGCGCAGATCGATGACCAGCGGCAGGGTGAGACGCGTTGGCGCGGAAAGCGGCTTGGGTGGTGACGGAATCAACGTGAGGTCGCATGCTCCGATCCGCAGCGTAGCGATGGTCAGCGCCAGTGGCGAGCGCGACCAGTGCCATGTCGTCGCAACGCTGTCGACCTTTACCTGACGGGATGCATCGCGATACTGAAGCTGGCGCAAGCGGATGCCATCGGCCAGCGTTCCGCCCGCGAACTCGCCAGCCAGTTTCCCGGCCGACACGCGCGTGGCGACATGCCAGAGCGCGCGTGCTCCCCATTCGGTTTGCCACGCACTGATGGCGAGTGCGATGAACAGCGCACCCAGCGCCACCAACGTCAGCGCGATGCCAATGAGCCAGTGCCGCAGGCGGCCGCTGGACGGCGTGGGCTCGCGGGGGGCGTTGGCAGGAGAGGTGCCGGACATGGGCTAGAACGCGATGCCGAGAGAAAGGTGGGGACGCAGCTTGCCACCCTGGAACCCATAGGCCAGGTCGCCGTTGATCGCGCCAATGGGACTGCGATAGCGCGCGCCGACACCGACTGCGTGAAAGAATTTTTTTCCGCTCCAGCGATCGGTCGCGGTGCCGACATCGTAAAAGACGGCGCCGCCCCATTTTTCCGTGAGCCAGTGCTGATACTCGGCACCGCCGGTGGCGAGATAGCGCGTCGGGTAGACCGTGCCGTTGCTTTCGTTGCCGATGCTCTGATAAGCATAGCCGCGCACCGAATCGGTGCCGCCGGCGCGAAACAGCAGTGATGCCGGAATCGCGGCGTTGCCGCCCTTGGTGACTACGGCGCCCAACTCGCCGCGCAGGATGACGACGTCGCGCCGGCCGACCGGATTGTATTGCCGAAGGTGGCTGTAGGCGCGAAAGAAAGTCTGATCGGTCAGCAGGCCCTGCACGGCGACGCCGGCCTCCACCGATGCGATGTAGCCGCGGCGCGGGAAGCGCGGATTGTTGATCTGCCGCCGGACGAGGGTGAGCCCCGCGACCAGCGCGCGATGCGTGCCGGGGAGCACGACCGTATCCGGGGGCGGCGCCGCGCCGCTCAGTTGCTGCAACTGGTCGCTGTAGTATTCGAGCGTGTACGCGAAGTCGCGCTTCTCGGTGTTGCGCATGCGGCGCAGGCCGATGCGCCGGCTGCGCAGGTCCACGCCGGCCAGCGTCGTGCGTTCGAGCGAGGCGTGCGCGCTGTCGATGTAGGCGGAGCGGTCGGGCGGCATGGCGAGCTCCAGTGCGCCGAACTGGCGGCGTTGTTCCAGGCGCGCTTGCGCATCGAACACCCAGGCGCGTCCGAACATGTTGTAGTGCGAATAACGTCCGTCGAGATGCGCGCCGGTGTCGGTCGCGTAGCCTGCCCCGGCACGCACGCGCTGTGTCGGGAATTCGGTAACCCGTACATTGACCGGCGTTTCCGTCGCGCGCGCGGGATTCTTGTCGATATCGACCACGACGTTGCTGAAGTAGGGCGTCTGCTGAATCTGTCGTTGCAGCTCCAGCAACCGGTCCGCGCTGTATTCATCGCCGGCATGCAGCGGGTTGACGTGGCGAACGATGCTTGCCGGATAGCGCTCGTTGCCGCTGATGTTGAGTTCGCCGAGGGTGAACAGCGGGCCGCTGTCATAAGTGACCGCGAGATCGGCCTGCTGCAGATCCGGGTAGATGCGCGCACCGGAATCGGCGATGCGGGCGGCCGGATAGCGCAGTCGCTGCAGTATCTGCAGGCCGGATTGCTTGGCGGTGGTCCAGTCTTCCTGCCGGAAGGGTTCGCCTGGCTTGAGCTGCCAGCTGCGGCGCACACGTTCGGCCTGTGCCGGATTGTGCTCGCGCGCCGTGCCGTTGACTTCCACATCGACCTTCGCGACGATGGCGCGCGCGCCTGGGTCGACGGTCAGGCGTACGACCGGCGGCTCGGCGTTCCTGTCGAGCCTGACCGTGGTCTGTGCGAGGAAATAGCCTTCGGTCGACGCCAGTCGCGTGACCTGCGCGGCAACGGTGTCCAGCATGAAATTCAGTTGATCCTCGTTGAGGTCTTCGCGGTTCTGGTAGCGGACGAGATCGAGATGTTCGTTGAGCAGCGCTTTCAAGGGGGCGGGTGCGTCGAGCTCGACACGATATGCGGCAATGGCCGACTCGCCGGGAAAGAAGAGCCAAAGGCTGACGAGCAGCGGTAGGGCAAGGCGCAAGCGGGACGGTCGGCATTCTCGCGCTTGCCGATGCCGGAATGTCTTCACTTGATTTAGCTTCCTTCCGGAAATTGTCCCGGCTTTGTACAGGGAATCGGTGATCGGGCAAGATTCAATTTAAGCAAAATTGCCCGCGCCCTTTCTGAGCACGATCAGCAATGCGTGCGGGCATGCGGTACATCGATGCAATTTGCGCATGCACAAGCGTGCGGGGCCATTTCTCTGCATTGCCTGCTGTCGTTGTCAGCCCGGCAAGCGGTAGCGGTGAAACGACTTGAATGGCCACAACGGCGTATCGGACACTCTGCAATCAGTGCCTCAGGAACGATTTCCGTCCAGTACAATTTGAATGTCGGAAACATTTGCCAACAGACGTATCCGCAGCGACTGTGCCGGGCACGTTGAACAGGAATCATGGATAAGAAACCACACCCCGAATGGGACCCTCGCTCCGCGACAGTGCTCAAGGACCAGATCGCGGCCTATGACGGCATACGTCGTTGCTGCCCGGTTGCGCACAGCGAATACCTCAACTGGTCGCTGTTTCGTCACGAAGACGTGATGCGCGTGCTGCTCGACCACCAGACATTCAGCAGCGCCGTTTCCAGCCATCCATCCGTTCCAAACGGCATGGATCCGCCGCAGCATACGACCTACCGGCGCATCATCGAGCCCTACTTCAGTGCGGAGCGGATGGCTGCGTTTGAACCTGCATGCCGAGCCATCGCGGGAATCCTGGTGGACAGCTTGCCGCAGGATGGCGAAACGGAACTGATGTCCGCGTTGGCCGAGGATTATGCGTTGCAGGTCCAATCGGCCTTCCTCGGTTGGCCGGCCGAACTGCATGAACCGCTGCGGCGCTGGACGCGCAAGAACCATGAAGCGACGCTCGCGCGCGACCGGGCGGCAATGGAAGAGGTGGCCTTCGAGTTCGACGGCTACATCCGCGAACTGCTCGCGGTACGCCGTAACGCCGGCACCGATGCGCCCACCGACCTGACGACCCGCCTGCTGCGCGAGCGCGTGGGCGATCGCTTCCTGAACGAAGATGAAATCGTCAGCATCCTGCGCAACTGGACGGTGGGGGAACTGAGCACCATCTCCGCCAGCGTCGGCATCATCGCGCATTACCTCGCCGGGCGTCCGGCGCTGCAGCAGCAATTGCGTGAAGACGAATCCTTGCTGCCGACGGCGATCGATGAAATCCTGCGTCTTCATGCGCCACTGATATCGAACCGGCGCATCACCACGCAACCGGTGGAAATCGGCGGACGCCGGTTCGGCGCCGGTGAACGCATGACGTTGATGTGGGCGTCGGCCAACCGCGACGAATCGGTCTTTGGCGATCCGGATGAATTCCGTCTCGACCGCGACCCGTCGAAAAACCTCCTGTATGGCGCAGGTATCCATGTTTGTCCGGGCGCGCCCCTGGCTCGACTGGAACTGCGCATCCTGGCCGAAGAGCTCTTGCGTCGCGTCCGCCGCTTCGCCCCGGTGCCGGGCAAGGAACCGGTAAACGCGACGTATCCTGCCAGCGGATTTACGTCGTTGCCGCTGTGGATCGAACGCGTTGCGTCAGTCCGATGAAATGCTGCCCAGTCTGCTCCTGATTGGGCAGGCTGTCGTCAAATCGGGCCGCCGGCCAAGCCGCTTCACGCTGCCCTTGTGCGAATGAACGTGGCCACTCGACCGCGTTCGCCCCTGTCATCCGACGGGGGGCACATGCGTCCCCGTGTTTTTGTTTAAGATGTATCCCGCGATAGAGCCGGCGTGCCGGGAAGATGCGCGCCTGGTTTGACCGCCGGCATTCGGCAAGAAGGGACCGGCAGGATTCCGCTCAACCGGGGAAGCAATCCGGCAGAAGCACGATCGACACCGCTTTCGCGGCCGAACCATCCATTGCAATAACACATTCATCCAGCCATGAGCTTCCAGAACCTTGATCTGAATCTTCTGCGTGTCTTCGATGCGGTGATGACCGAGCAGAATCTCACCCGCGCCGCCAACTCGCTGGCAATGACTCAGCCGGCGGTGTCGAATGCGTTGAAGCGCTTGCGCGATGCGCTGGACGACGAGCTGCTGGTGCGCACGGCGCACGGCGTGCGCGCGACGCCTCGCGCGGAAGCGCTGTGGCCGCCGATCCGGCAAGCCCTGGCAACCCTGCAGAACGCGATCGCGCCTGATCTCTTCAACCTGTCGCGGGTGCAGATCACCTTCAGGCTGGCCATGGCGGACTCCACGGCCGTGCTGTTCCTGCCGCCGCTCGTGCGGTCCATCGAGCGCGATGCGCCCGGCATACGGGTGCAGATGGTGCCCCTCACGACACGTGAACCGCGCCCCATGCTGATCCGTAGTGAGATTGACCTCGCGGTCGGCTATTTTCCGGGCGTGCTGGGGCAGCTTGCCTCAGGGCAGGGCACGATCACGTCCAAGATACGGCACCAGCGCCTGTACAGCGGCAAATATGTCTGCGTGATGCGCAAGGATCATCCGCTGGCGGACAAGGAGCTCACGCTCGATGCCTATTGCGCCGCGCATCACCTGCACGTCAGCTTCTCGGGGCGAGCGCATGGCCTGGTCGACGATGCGCTCGCCAACCTCGAGCGGGAGCGCACCGTGCTGCTGACCGTCAACCAGTATTTCACTGCCGGCAAGGTCATCGCCAATTCGGATCTGCTCACGGTGCTGCCGATTCACCTGATCGCCGCTACCGGCATGGCAGAGGTGCTGATCTGGAAGAAGCTGCCGTTCGATCTCCCGGACATCAATGTCGACATGCTCTGGCACGAACGTGATTCGCAAAGCCCCGCGCACAAATGGCTGCGCGAACAACTGATGGCTTCGGTGGAGGGAAGCGGCAATCCGGCGGAGAAGAAATAGGAAGGCAATAAGGGGAGGGCCGCGCCGGCGCGGGCCGCCGGCGTGGCGCGTGAACGAACGGTCAGTAGTTATAGCCGACGTTCAGGCCGGCGCCCCAGTCCGGGCTGCCGTCGGAAAATCCTTTGGTTGCATAGGCTTGCATCTTGTAGCCGCCGCCCAGCTTGCGCGAATAGAAAGCGGTGAGTTCGCGCTGGTCGAAGCCGGCGTCGGTCGACTTGCTGCGATAGTCGAAAACCGCGCCCGCGCTACCCATGGCATCGAGCTTGTAGGAAAGGCCGGCATTGGCGCTGACCGCGTTCTTGAGCTGCAAGGTGCTGGAGCTTCCCAGAATGCCGTATCCGACGCCGCCGAACCAGGTCGTATTGCCGAACTTCCTGTACGGATCGACCATCAGCCAGTAATCGCTTTCGCCGGTGCCGAGGCCTTTGGCGCTGTCGGCAGTTCCCCACTTGATCTTGCCGGTGACATCGACCCCGGCCTGCGATGCCGGATCGAGCATGAATGAGTAGGTCGCGGCCGTGGTGACATCGCCCATGCCGGATGCGGTACGCACGGTCGTCGTGGTCGGGCGCACCGCACCGACGCCGGCAATGACGCTGTCCGAACCGGTAATGCGCACATAAGGCACGGTCACCTTGAAGCTCCAGTTACCGGTTTCGTAGTTGCCGATGAGAGGGATCGACGAAATCTCGGTGCGGGTGTTCGTGCCATAGGTGCCCGTGCTGTAATCGAATCCGGTCTTCGCGGTGAAACTGCCATCCGCGAGCGCAGCTTGCGACAACAGTGCGGCAGCCGCCGCAATACTCAGTTTTTTCATTCTTTCAACAATCAGGTTGTCCAATAAAAAACCGGGCAACACGTGTTGCCCGGCCGGGGGAAGCATTTATCAGTTGCGGCGCGTGCGCTCGACTTTTTCAGGGCGCTCGACCCTTTCAATCTTTACCGGTCTTTCGATCTTATCCACTTTGGCCACCTTTTCGAGTTTCTCCACTTTTTCTACTTTTTCCACCTTCTCGACTTTGGCCGGCCGCTCTACCTGCAGCGCCAGGGTCGCGTCATGGTGTTCTTCGGCTGTCGCCTTGTTCTCTGCGGCCCTGGCCTTGCCAGCCTGTGCTTGTGCGGGCAGCACAACAGTCGCGCCATGCTTCTTCGCGGTTACGCCATCCGGCAGCGTTGCCCCGCGCTTGTAAACGGTCGCGCCCTTCTTTGCAACCGTCGCCGTGGTTCCGGTAGCCGTGCCAGTGGTTGTCGCGGTGGTGCCAGTTGCGGTGCCGGTCGTCGTGCCAGCAGTCGTCGTGGTAGTGCCGGTGCCGGTCGTGGTACCAGCTGTCGTCGTTGTCGTGCCGGTGTCCGTCGTTGCCGTCGTGGTCGGTGTGGTCGTGGTGGACGTTGTATCGGTCGTCGCCGTCGTGGTTGTACCCGTCGTCGTGCTTGTGGTCGGCAGGGTGGACGTCGTGCTGGTTGTCGACGCCGTCGTGTCGGTGGTCGGTGCCGTTTGCGCAAACGCCGTGCCGGTGGACAGCAGGGCGGTGATGAGCGCGCTCAGGACAGCAGTGTGTTGCATGGACTTGGTACGTTTCATTCTTTTCTCCAATCACGGTTGTCAAACAATTGATGCACGGACATCTTACGTTTTATGCACCGGATCGAGAGCCACCAAAGTTGTATCACCTGTAAGGGAATGCAACCGGCGTCCGTAATTGGAGAGCCGAGTGCCGGAGGAGTTAATAAAACGTTATCGAGCGCGATGGATGCGATATCGCTTGCCTGATGCCGGAGTGCTCGCGTTATCAGTTCAACAGCATCGACATGAACTTGTTGATCACCATTCCGCCAATGACCAGCCACGCGAAAAGAACAGCGCCGAGCAGCATCGGCCTGATTCCGGCCCGAAGGATGGCGGACACGCGCGTGCTCAGGCCGAGCGACGCCATGGCCATGGCGAGCAGCCACGAATCAGTGTCGATGGCAATTGCCACGGCAGCAGGCGGCAATACGATGAGCGAGTGCAAGGCGACGACGCCGATGAATGCAAACGCAAACCAGGGAATGGCGATGCGCGCCTGACCCGTATCCTGCGCATTTGCGCTGCGCGTGCCGGCGCGCACCAGATAAGCCGAAAGCAGAACAAGGAATGGCGCCAGCATCATGACCCGAACCATTTTCGCAATGACTGCGGTATTGGCCGCTTCCTGGGTGACGGCGCGCGCGGCCGCAACGACCTGAGCGACCTCATGAATTGTCGATCCGGCGTAAATCCCGAACGTGGCAGGGGAAGCGTCGAGAAGGCCCCAGTCCAGGTTCAGGCGGTAGAGCAGGGGATACAGAAAGATGGAGACAGTGCCGAAGAGGACTACGGTTGCGACAGCCATCGCGACCTGCTCAGCGCGTGCGCGTACCACGGGCCCGGTCGCCATCACGGCGGCGGCGCCGCAAATCGAACTGCCGGCCCCGATCAGCATGGCAGTATTGCGGTCAAGCTTGAACACCTGGGTGCCGAGCAGCGTGGCAAGCGCGAAGGTGGAGCAGAGCACGCACGCGTCGATCAGGATGCCCGTCATGCCGACGTCGCCCAGATCCATGAACGTCAGGCGCAAGCCATACAGCACGATGCCAAGGCGCAGAAGATATTGCCGCGAGAAGGCAATGCCCGGATCGCATTGCGAGCCGAACCATGCGAATGCCGTGTTTCCAAGCGCGACGCCGAGTGCGATGGCAATAGTCAGTGCGCCAAGCCCGTGCGACGCGGCCCACGGAAGACCGCCGAGGGCCATTGCGACCGCGGCGGTAGCGCCGCTGAGGGCCAGGCCGGGCAGCAGTGCAGCTGCGCGGCGTGCGTTTGCAAGTCTCGTTTCCGTCCGCGTGCGCGCGGCGTCGAGACGAATCGATGCATCCATGTTCATCCAGTGAATGGCCGGATCAGGTCCGGATGCAGCGCAGTGTATGCGTGTTGAATCAAACAGTAAAACAAGTTATTTTTGTATAATCAATCGATATTTCAGCTTGATGAAAGAACATGCGCATCACATTGAGACAACTGCAGATATTCCTCGCGGTCGCCCAATCGGGAAGCACCTCGGCGGCGGCGGGTGTCGCTGCGCTTTCGCAATCGGCCGCCAGCGCTGCGCTGAACGAACTGGAAAGCGCCCTGAGCGCGAAGCTGTTCGATCGCGTGGGCAAGCGGTTGATCCTGAATGATAACGGCCGTTTGCTGCTGCCGCAGGCGAGGCAAATGCTCGACTCGGCAACTGCGATCGAACAGCAGTTCGCGGCGACGGACGCCGCGGGTGCGAGCGGACTGCGAATCGGGGCAAGCACGACGATCGGAAACTATCTTCTGCCTGCGATCCTGGGACGGTTCTCATCGCCCAAGGGAAGTGCGCCGCCGCATGTCATGATTGCCAACACTGCCGATGTGGCCGGTGCCGTGGCGAATTTCGACATCGACGTTGGCCTGATCGAAGGGCCATGCCATGAACCGGACCTGCAGGTGGTGCCGTGGCTATCCGATGAGCTGATCATCGTGTGCGCCGTCGATCACCCTCTTGCACTCATGCAGAAGTCAACCCGGAGCGGAAAGGCCGTCAGAGTGCCGCTCAAGACCTTGCGTGAAGCGCGTTGGCTGTTGCGCGAGTCCGGATCGGGGACGCGCGAAGTGATGGAGCATGCTTTGCTGCCGCACCTGCATTATCTGCGCCCGGCCGGGGAATTCAGCAACGCGGAAGCCATCAAGCGCGCCGCCGCCGCCGGTATCGGCGTTGCCTGCCAGTCGCGCTACGTGGTTGCCGATCTGATCGCAATCGGTCAGCTTGTCGAGGTGCGGACGACGCTGCCGCCATTGCACCGACGGTTTTACCTGGTGTACAGCAAACAGAAGATCCTCACGACGCGGCTGAACGCATTCATGGCATTTTGCCGGACGCTGCAATTCAACGTGTAGCGCAACTTGATGAGGCGATTCGCACTCAAGCGCCAGCGAATGAGCATTGCGACGCATGGCGTGCGATTTGATTTCTGAAAAAATTGAGCGTTAGCGCAAGGGGGAACAATCACGACCTTGGACAGATCGAGGCGCGCAAGTGCGATTCATTGAAAACGAAAGCGTATTCGCGTTCAGGGGGATCGCAGGAACCTATTGGGAAGGTATGGATTCATCCGGCGATCGCCAATGATGCCACCGGATCGGTGACGCGGAGGATTTAACCGATTGATCTGATTGCCCAGTAAATCAGGGCGATGCTTACGGCAGCGGAAGAAAGCATGCATGCGACCGCCTGCAGCTTGTTGACGTTGAAGCCCGCCTTTGCGCGCGGAACAGCTACTTCTTGTCTTGCGTGGTCCATGGCATCCTCATTGGACTGGGGAAAATGATTTCTCAGGGTCATTGTATCTGCCTGACGCCGGGAATCAATAGTCCGTTCGGCAACATTGCCACACTTTATGTTGAGGATTGTCAACGCATGAACGCCGGATGCGTCGCGTTGAAACGCGGCTGGCCACGCCAACGGAACAAAAAAAAGCCCGCGAATCTTGCGATTGCGGGCTGAATCCAATTCAAGAAGAGTTGGAGGAGACAGGAGCAACTATATCGCAGCCCTGTTCTATCGTCCGCTTTATTATCGCAATAACTGATATTCCTGAAATCAATATCTCATTTTCGCCGCGGCTTCCGCGATGGCGTATTGTCTCCCGATGTTCGCGCCTTTGACGAACATATCTGCCCGGCCGCATTTTTCCATCCCGGCGATGCAGGCGCGGAGCGTGCCGCAAGCCCACCCGGACGACGCCGCTCGCTCGCTGGTTTTCCCGTCGCGACAGGATCGGTGCGCGGCACCAGATGGCGCTCGCTGTTACCGATCAGGTCGGAGCGGCCCATGTGGTGTAGAGCCTCGCGCAGGAGAGGCCAGTTTTCAGGGTCGTGATAGCGCAGGAACGCCTTGTGCAGGCGCCGGATCTTGCCCGCGCGCGCAGTCTCGACGACTTCCGAATCGGACGATATCTTGTGCAACGGATTGCGGCGTCCGTGGTACATCGCAGTCGCCATGGCCATCGGCGTCGGCAGGAAGGTCTGCACCTGGTCGATCTGGAAGTTGTTCTTCTTCAGCCAGAGCGCCAGGTTCAACATGTCCTCATCCGTTGTGCCGGGGTGCGCGGCGATGAAGTAAGGAATCAGGTACTGGTCCTTGCCGGCTTCCTTCGAATAGCGCTCGAACATCTCCTTGAACTTGTAGTAGGCCTCCATGCCGGGTTTGCCCATCTTCGACAACGGGCCATCCTCGGAGTGTTCGGGCGCAATCTTCAGCAGCCCTCCCACGTGGTGCGTCACCAGTTCTTTTACATATTCCGGCGAGCGCACGGCAAGGTCGTAACGCAAGCCGGAACTGATGAGGATCTTCTTGATGCCCGGGACAGCGCGTGCCTTGCGATAGAGCTGGATCAGCTTGCTGTGGTCCGTGTTGAGGTTGACGCAGATGCTCGGGAAAACGCAGGAAAGCCGGCGGCAGGTGCGTTCGATATCCTTGTCCTTGCACGACAGCCGGTACATGTTGGCGGTCGGGCCGCCAAGGTCTGAAATCGTGCCGGTGAAGCCTTTCGTCCGGTCGCGAATCTCTTCGATTTCATGCAGGATCGAGCGTTCCGAACGGCTCTGGATGATGCGCCCCTCGTGCTCGGTGATGGAGCAGAAGGTGCAGCCGCCGAAACAGCCTCGCATGATGTTCACCGAGAAGCGGATCATTTCCCAGGCGGGGATGCGGGCATTGCCGTAGGCGGGGTGCGGTCCGCGCGCGAAGGGCACGTCGTAAATTCCGTCCATTTCATCCATCGCCAGCGGCAGCGGCGGGGGATTCAGCCAGACGTCGCGCTCGCCGTGCGCCTGTACCAGCGCTCGGGCATTGCCGGAATTCGATTCGAGGTGGAGCATGCGCGAAGCGTGTGCATACAGGACCGGATCCTCCTTCACGGCCTCATAGGAGGGCAACCGGATGACTGTCTTTTCGCGCTGTTCCTTCAGCGCTGCCAGGCGTTCCTCGCGGCTGATCATTCGCACCGGTTGTTCCACCGACTTTTGTCCGGTCGCGCAGCCTGCCGATTCCTTTTCCTTTGTCTCATAGGGATCGGGATGCGGATCGATGCGCCCTGGCGTGTCATAGCGGGTTGAATCGACTTCGACCCAGTCGTCACCCGGCTTCCAACCGCGCGGCGCCATGAAGCCTGTGCCGCGCAGATCGCGAATCGATTTGATCGATTCGCCGGAGGCGAGGCGGTGCGTCAGCGCCACCAGGGCACGCTCCGCATTGCCATACAACAGCAGGTCCGCCTTGGAGTCCGGCAGTACCGAGCGCCGTACCTTGTCCGACCAGTAATCGTAATGCGCGATACGGCGCAGGCTGGCTTCGATGCTGCCGACAATGACATTCGTGTCGGGATAGGCTTCACGCGCGCGCTGCGCATAGACGACGAGTGCCCGATCCGGCCGCCTGTTGGGTTCGGCATTGGCCGTGTATGCATCTTCCGAGCGGATTTTGCGATCCGACGTGTAGCGGTTGATCATCGAATCCATGTTGCCCGCGGTAACGCCGAAATACAGGTTCGGCTTTCCGAGGGCGCGAAATGCGTCGGCGGAATGCCAGTCTGGCTGGCTAATGATCCCGACGCGAAAACCTTGCTTTTCCAGCAAGCGCCCGATCAGCGCCATGCCGAAGCTGGGATGGTCGATGTACGCATCGCCGGTGACGAGGATGACATCGCAGGAATCCCAGCCGAGTGCTTCCATTTCCGCACGGGACATCGGCAGGAAGGGCACCGGGGCAGTGTACTCGGCCCGATGGCGCGGATAGGTAAAGAGGTTCTTGGGTGCGTTCATGTTGGGCCGGATTGTACCGGTAAATGGCTGGCGAGAGACCGCCGGAGCGAGAAGGTTATCAAGTCGGCGTTCTACCGCGAAACGCGAAGCGGGCGCGGTGGGTAAGGATGATGGCTGGGAATCGAAAAGACTGGGAAAGTTGCCTTCCGCGCCCATGCTATTGAGCGTCCTGGCCGATTTCTTTTCTCAATACACCCGCCGGAACTCCACTGGGGCGCTCTCATCCAATTTGGGCTGCAGCTGCCCGCTGCAGCGCTTACTGAAAGGAGACGAGCCATGATGCGCGCGAACGAAATCCAGCAACGTTTCAGTCAGATTGAGAATACCATCCATCAGGCCGCGCAACGCTGCCAGTCGGCACAGGCAATTCCGATGGATCTGAAGGACTGCGTCCAGCAACTCGACCAGAGGGCGACGCAGGCACGGAGCACGCTGCAGTCGCAGGATGAAAACCAGATCCGCCAATGCGTGGACGACCTCGAGCAACTGGGCGACCGGGCGAAGGATGCATGCGAGCATTCTTCCTCCAATGTCGATGGCGAACTGCGGAACGCCATCATGCAGGCACATCGCGAACTATCCGACCTGAAGCATCAACTGCACTGAACCTGTCCGCAATCCTCGCGAAGGGTTCCCTTCGCGAGTTTCATCCCGCCTCACTTGGCGGGAATCGCGTCCGGCAACACCACATTGACGTCCAGCACTTCCAGGTTGCCCTGGCGGTCAAGCGAAATCTTGATGTCTTCGGCATTGACCTTGGCATACTTCGAGATCACTTCGATCAATTCCTTGTGCAGCGCCGGAAGGAAATCGGGGCCATCGCGTCCGTTGCGTTCGCGCGCGATGATCACCTGCAAGCGCTCCTTCGCCGTGCTCGCGCTCTTGGGTTTGTTATTGAACAGGAATGAGAGTAGCGCCATATTACTTGCCCTTGAACAGTCTCTGGAAGAGCCCAGGTTTTTCATATGCAGTGAAGCGCAGCGGGACTTCATTGCCCAGGAAGCGCGCCACGACGTCCTGGTAGGCTTCCGCGACATCGCTGCCCGCCATGTGGATGGCCGGATTGCCCTGGTTGGACGCGTGCAGCACCGATTCCGACTCCGGAATGATGCCGATCAGCGGGATGCGCAGGATTTCCTGCACGTCCGTATAGGACAGCATCTCGCCGGCGTCGACGCGCTTGGGTACGTAGCGCGTGATCAGCAGATGCTCCTTGACGGGTTCCAGCCCATTGAGCGCGCGGCGCGATTTGGCCTGAATGATGCCGAGGATGCGGTCGGAGTCGCGAACGGAAGAGACTTCCGGATTGGTGACGACGACGGCTTCGTCGGCAAACGTCAGGGCCATGACGGCGCCGTGCTCGATGCCGGCGGGAGAGTCGCAGACGATGTATTCGAAGCCCATGCCGGCCAGCTCGTTCAGCACGCGTTCCACGCCCGCTTCGGTCAGCGCGTCCTTGTCGCGCGTCTGCGAGGCCGGCAGCACGAACAGGTTGTCGCAGTGCTTGTCCTTGATCAGGGCCTGATTGAGGGTCGCTTCATTGTTGATGACGTTGATGAAATCGTAGACCACACGACGCTCGCAGCCCATGATGAGGTCGAGGTTGCGCAGGCCGACGTCGAAATCGATGACCGCCGTCTTGTGTCCGCGCATCGCCAGCCCGGATGAAAAGCTGGCGCTGGAGGTGGTCTTGCCCACACCCCCCTTGCCGGACGTTACAACAATGATCTTGGCCACAAACAAACTCCTTTCAGAAAAGTCGAAAATCTAGGCGCGAATGGATATGACATCGATCCGATCGCCTGCCAGACGGACCTGCGCCGGTTTTTTCGCCAGATCCTGTGGTAAGCCGCTCTCGAAGGTGCGGTAGATGCCGGCAATGGAAACCAGTTCGGCTTCCATGCTCAGCGAGAAAATTCGTGCTTCTGCATTCCCGCTGGCACCGGCCAGCGCACGCCCGCGCAGCGGCGCGTAGACGTGAATGCTGCCATCTGCGATCAGCTCGGCGCCGTTGTTGACGATCGCGGTCACAATCAGATCGCTGCCGCGCGCATAAATGCGCTGGCCGGCGCGCACCGGGGTATCGACAATCATTGCCGGTGTGGGCGCCGCTGTCGCCGGGCCCGCCTGCACTTGAGGCATCTCCGGTGCTGCGGCCGGAGCGGGAATCTCTTCCTCCGGTGCATTCTGCGCATCGTCGTGTCGCGGCTTGACCAGCGTGTCGATGCTCAGGCCACTGGCGACAATTGCCGGCTCCATCTCGGGCGGCGCCCCGCGCACTGCGGCCGGGTTCAGGTTGTAGGCTCTGAACAGCGCTGTCAGCGCGGGCCAGTCGACGTTGTCGACGATTGCGCAGCCGGCGACATCGATGACCGCGAATTCATGATCGAAATAATCGGAAGCGCCGCCCGTCATGCCTTTCATCGCGTCGTCCAGTGCGGCGAGATCGATTGTCCGCAGGATGACGGACACGGCGACGACAGTGGAAATCTTGATCTCGATCGGCTTGCTGCTTTGGTTTTTTGACATAAATGCTAATCGGTTGCTACCGCTGCTGAAGTGCTTTTCCCGAGGGCGTGCCGGCGCCTGCCGATCTTGCGCACGCTGTCCGGAAAAATGCTCCGGTGAGCCAAAATGACAATGCCCGACCCGATAAATAAATCGGGCCGCATGGAAAGCGGCCCGAACGTAGCGGGAAGTCAGCTTCCCTTGCGGTGCATTGAATTCTTGCTCACCACTCGCTCTGTGCTTGAGAATATTATACCTGTTGCTGTCGCGCTATCTTCCTGATTCGGCGCTCGATATGCAGGATCGTTGCAGGAATGCCGGTGTCGGGGCAGTGTTCGCGGCGCAACGCAAACGGGAAACGAGCCGGAACAAGCCGCACAAGGGCAGGGCGCACATCGGCGGGGCGTTCGTGGAACGAACGAATCAATCCAGGCCTGCCGCTGTCAGCGTGCGGGGATTTTTTCGGATAGACGCCAGTACTTGCGCACCAGTTGCACGAGATTCATGTCCATGCCGGGCGTCGTATATGTCCAGATGTTGCCCTGCCTGAGCATGCGGGCCAATCGCCTTGGCTTGATGCTGACATCCTGCAGCGCGTCTTCATCCCGATGCCCGTCCCGGTCTTCCGTCACCCTGCGGCGATCATTTCGGAAATCCAGCCATTCCTCGACGAACACTGACTGCATTCGCTCCAGTTCATGGTCGATGGCTTCCGGCACCGGACAGCGGATCTCGTCGCGGATGGGCGGGTAGTCGATGGTCCATGGCCCATACACGTCATCCTGCATGCTGCGGTAGAGGCTCGGCGAGTGGTTCGCGTAGAAATGTTCGACCATGAAAAACGCCGCCGAGAAGTACAGGTTTCTCGCTTCGATATGCCAGCCGTGAATGTCGCCGCCGGACTCGAAATAGAACAGCGCGAAGACGGAACCCGGCTGTTCCGGCGAATATGAAATGTATACCTTGGGCTGCATTCGCTCATAGCCTGAACAAGCGGGTAGGGGCTGGCTTGCAAGGGCGGTACGGCACTGCCTTGCAGTCTCGTTGAAGCGCAGTATGACGAAGCGCAGAACGTGTTTCGTCCTCTTATAGACAAGCCTTGGCCCGGCAGGTTCGCCGGCGCGCGGACCATGTGCGGCATCTGTGCACCGCTAGCGCCCTGCAGCGAATTTCCCATCTGAAACGCACACTGGAATCGATTTGATGCGCGGAGTGAATCCGAGTGGCCTTTGATCAAATGGCGCATCGATTTAATTGGCTATTCTCTGATCCGACTTGCCGGAGTGGGCAATTCGATATCGTAACGCGGCGAATCGCGCCGTCGCGTTGATGCGCACGGATTTCCGGCGTTGGCAAATTTCACTTCACATCACGCGAGAGGAAATCATGGATACACAACGAGTAGCACTGGTCACAGGCGGCATGGGCGGCTTGGGGGAGGCGATCTGCAGAAAGCTGCACACTGCGGGATATAGCGTGGCTACGACCTACTCTCCCGGTAACGATCATGCCGAGACGTGGCTCAGGGAACAGAAGGAGCAAGGATTCGATTTTTCAGGATACAAGGTGGATGTTTCCGACTTCGCGTCGTGCGAGGCCGGCGTGATGAAAGTCGTCGGGGACAAGGGGCGCATCGACATCCTCGTGAACAACGCCGGCATCACGCGGGATACGACCCTCAAGAAGATGTCTCCGGAGGATTGGCACGAAGTCATCAAGACCAATCTCGACAGCGTCTTCAACATGACCCGGCCGGTGTTGCACGGGATGCTCGAAAACCAGTGGGGACGCGTCATCAATATCTCTTCGGTGAACGGGCAGAAGGGCGCATTCGGGCAGGCTAACTATGCCGCCGCCAAGGCCGGTGTGCACGGCTTCACCAAGGCGCTGGCGCTGGAGGTCGCAAGCAAGGGCATTACCGTCAACACTGTTTCGCCCGGTTACCTGCGCACCAGGATGGTGATGAAGGTGCCGAAGGAAGTCCTCGAGAAAAAGATTCTTCCGGAAATTCCAGTCGGCAGGCTTGGCGAGCCGGACGAGGTGGCTGCACTCATCGCCTATCTCTGCTCCGAGCAGGCGGGATTCCTCACAGGTGCAAACATCGCCATCAATGGTGGCCAGCATATGTGCTGACGCAAGGTCGACAGCCTGCACGGCTGTCGCGTCCATTCCTTCTGCCGCCATCGAACGAGCAGTTTGCGCAGGGCTCTTTTGACATCGCGCTCAAGTGAAAGGTATTCCAATCGGGATGGCGATTGATATGTCTCAACGACCGATGGAACCGAGTGGAAGAGCCGGTTGAATGCGAACAGAATATACACGCTTCAGTCTCACTACATCCGTCAGATCATTCATGCGCTTTTCCACCCGCTGCCTGGGCAACGGACGGCAGGCGGAACGGATTGCCGGAACAGGCGCGAGCCACATCGCACGCAGGAAAGTGCGCCGCAGAGCGCGGGAACCGGTGGGCCGCCGGCTGCACCAGGAACAGGAATGTATTGGGTCACGTGTACTTCTCTTCTCATTTTGCCAGGAGAGCAACCATGCAAAATATTTTCAGTCCATTGGTCACCATGTACCAGACACAGCTGGAGGCATCCCGGCGCTTCGCCGATGCCATCTTTTCCGGAACGGAGAAGATCGACCGCGTCGTGATCGGGGCGTCGCATCGCGCCTTCAATGAGCAACTCAATTTCGTGCAGGCCATTGCCGCTTCGCGCGACCCGCGCGGCGTGAGCAATACCCTCCAGTCAGGCTTCCTTGCACGCAATCCCGATGAGGCAATGAATTATCAGAAGGAAATCATGCGAATCTTTGCGGAAATGCAGAATGAGATCGGGCACTCGCTGCAGGACTATCTGGAGCAGATCGGCTCGCACGCAACGAACACCGCTACCGGGCCGATCGAGGCGGCGCAGGAGCAGGCAAACGACGCTGTCTTCAATCCGATGACGAGCATGTTTTCCGTCTGGGAGTCCGCGTTCAAGGAAGTCGCCGATCTCGCCAAGAAAAACATGATGGCGGCGCGCTCGACCGCGGAGAGCGCGGTGCGCAGGTCGATGCAGAGCGCCGGCAACTATGCGAACGTGGCCGATGTCGCGACCGGCGCGGCGCACGAGGCCGCTACCGCCGCGGCCGACATGGCTTCGCAAACTGCGAGACAGGCGGCGACCGTGACGGAGGAAGCGAGCGGCGAGGACAAGCGAGGTGTCGCTCCGACCGGAGGTGGCGGCAAGCGGAAATAGGCGGCGACGGGCCTGTGTCATTCGGCGTTAGCCAAAAAGAAAATAAGCCGACGCGGGTCGGCTTATTTTTTTTCGCGGCAATTCGAGTGGCCGCTGCGGGAGAATCAGGCCGTTGCGAACTCGCCCCAATCGCTGTCCGGTTGTTCGCCGGATTGGGGGGCGGCAGGGCGCGCTTTCTTGGACGCTACCTGCTTTGCGCGGGAGCTGGACGGCGGCAGGCGGCGCAACGTCTTCAGCGCCTCCGCATCCTTGATGCCGATCGACCGCTGATCGACGGTAATCAGGCCGATTTCATTGAACGCAGACAGTGTACGGCTCACGGTTTCGAGGGTCAGGCCGAGATAGCTGCCGATCTCGTGGCGCGTCATGCGCAGATTGAACAGCTTGCTCGAATATCCCATCTCCGCATAGCGCTCCGACAGGTTCACCAGGAACCGTGCCACGCGCGCTTCGGCGGAAAGTGCGCCCAGCATGCTGACCATTGCCTGCTCGCGGACCAGCTCGCGGCTCATCACGCTGTACATGGCATGTTCGAACTCGACATGCGCGCGTCCGAGGGCAGTGAGCTTCTTGAACGGTAGCAGGATCAGGTCGCAGTTCGACAGCGCAACGGCTTCCGATGCATAGCGCTTGGTGTGAATGCCGTCCACACCGAACAGATCGCCCTTCATCGGGAAGCTGAGAACTTGCTCATTGCCGAATTCGTCGATCAGCACGGTCTTCAGAAAACCGGAGTGGACGATGTACAAGGTGTCGAAAGGTTGTCCGATGGTATGGATGCGCTGTCCGGTCTTGAACTGAACATGCTGGAACAGCAGTTCTTCATCGGTGTGGATCGCGGCAGAGGGGATGCGCAGCACATCGCACAGTTCCTTCAGGTTGGACCACAGTTTTCCCTGGCGTTGCCATCCTGCTTCAAGAGAAGACGAATGCAGGGCAGCTGATGAATCGGTTCGGATTTCAGGCATGTGCGTGGACAACATGTTCATCTCCTAATTCAGGTAATTCGACATTTATCGCGCGACACCACAATGGGCTCGCACGAATATTGAATTCATCACCGAGGCGGTCGTCGGAAACGTTCCGGAGGTCCGACGACCGGGCCAGCTTCAGTGGCGAGTTGCTTGCATTGCATGCTTCGTAAGAATGCTCAGTATCGCAATCGCAACAGACAATTACTATCGGTGTGGGCTGAATTGAAATGTAGGCAACGGTCAAATGATGTAGGAATATTCCTACATTTGCCCTCGGCGTTTCCTGACGGGTATTTTCTTGATGGAAATCAAAATAATTCCAGGAAACGCCGGCGGACCACTTCGCCTGCCCTCAGTCCAGGCAGGACATGCGCAAGAAAAGAGTATGAGGCGGGGAAAACGGTAGGGAAGGACCGATCAGACCTTCAGTTTTTCATCGGCCCGAGCAGGCGATGCTGAACGGCATACTGAACCATTTCGGCCAGTGAACTCATGCTCATCTTGGTCAGGATACGGGTCTTGTGCGTACTGACAGTCTTGGCGCTCAAGTGCAGGAAATCCGCGATTTCTGTGATCGACTTGCCGCTGACCAGGAGCGTGAATACCTCGAATTCCCGGTTGGACAGCTGCTTGTGCGGGAGATCCTCGTTTGCCGGCATGACGTCCATCGCCAGCTGCTCGGCAACCTCGAGGCTGATATACGGTCTGCCGGAAGCGACCTTGCGGATCGCGCTGACAAGCTGTGTTCCGGCGCTTTCCTTGGTAAGGTAGCCTCGGGCGCCGGCGCGAATGGCGCGCACCGCATACTGCTCCTCTTCATGCATGGTCAGGATCAGGATCGGCAACTTCGGCACTTCATCCTTGATCTGGCGGATCAGCTCCACCCCGCTGCGGCCGGGCATCGAGAGATCGAGCATCAGCAAATCGAATCCGCCCTTACGGACATGCGCCAGCGCTTCAAAGCCGTCAACTGCTTCGCCGACGACTTCAATGTCGTCCGCGCCGTCGAGGATGCGTTTCAAGCCTTCGCGCATAATGGTGTGATCGTCGGCGATTACGATTCGGATCATAGGCGTTTCGTTTGCTTGTGCGAATTATTCAGAGTAACGGGATCGGTTCGATCGGAATCGACGCATGGATGGCCACTCCTTGTGGCTCGACATTCCGGATGCTGATTGTACCGCCTAACATGAAAATCCGTTCCTGCATGGCGATCAAACCGTAACATCCGGGTTTCCCCTCACTGTCGGCATCCATGCCGATTCCGTCATCCCGAATCATAACATCGACTCGGTTGTCGAAGCGGATGAGCGCAATTGCGGCCTGGCTTGCATGCGAGTGGCGTTCGATGTTGGAGAGCCCTTCCTGGATGACCCGAAAGATCGCCGATTCGATCGGGTCATCGAGCTTTGCCATCATGCCGTGGTTCTCAACCATGCATTTGACCGCGGTCTTTTTCTGGAAATTCTCGGCCATCCACTCGACGGCAGGCAATAGACCAAAATCATCCAGCAAGGGAGGGCGCAACGCGGATGCCATGTTCTTTGTCATCGAGATGACGTTGTCCAGCAAACCCTGCATCTGGGCAAGGCGAGCGGGAAGCCCGTGGTCCGTTGTCGGCAGGCTGCTTTCAAGCCAGTCGAGGTCGAGCTTGAGCACGCTGAGGCGCTGGCCGATGTCATCATACAGTTTTCGGGAGAAGCGCCGCTTTTCCACTTCATTGACCTGCTGAGAAGATACGGCCCATTTGCGCAGGTCCAGCGGCAGAATCGCGCCGCGCGCGTCCTCGGCCAGCGCATCGGGACCGGGATGGGAGTCATGCAGGATCAGCGCGAGAAACAGTTCGCCGTGCACGGTAACGCGCGAGATGCTGGCATTGAGGGAAAGTTGCGCGCCATTCGAATGCACGCCTTTCAGTTCAAGCTTGCTGCGGCGTCCGTGCATGCGTGTCGCGACGAGGCGATCGATCCGGCGGCGCTGGTCCGAACTGATGCGCGGCGGCATGAGCACGTCGAGGGATTTTTCCAGAAGTTGCCTGGCCGGGTAGCCAAATATGCGCTCCACCTTTTGATTCACCAGTACGATCTGGCGCGCGGCGTCGACGATGATCACGCCATCCAGTGCGGACTGAATGATCGAGAGTAACGAAGGTCCGACCTTGCTGGCAGGGAATCGTGACAGTGTCGTGATGAAAGACGGCAGCGTGCCTGCGTTATATTCCAGTTGGGTGGTCATCACAATTCTCTTTTGCCGGAGCCTGTTGGACGGTTATTCGTAGACGCATTCGGAAGTTTGCCGAAGTTTCTGACAGGACGAACGATACCGGGGGCAAGCAATTGCTTGTGATGCTGCCGCATCTCGTGGCCTCCGTGCCATGCTGCCTTCGGAACCCCGCTGCATCCATCTGCTATGGTCTGCAGCAGCCGCCGGCAATGATCGGTTTGCGGAAATCGATAGTGCTGCCGAGTCCTGGATAGTCTGAAATTGATCGGTATTTTCGATCGTACCGGCCGTCGAATGGCTTCGTTTTGAGCTAACCGATATCCAGCGACATTTCCCCGGCGGTATATCCTTCTACCTGGCCTCGACGCCCTCACGTATTGACGTGCCTGGAATCGCCTGGCAGAAAATCATGCCTACTTGCCTATGACCGCTGTAAATCCAAATTAACAGACAAAAGCGAAAACAGATTGAGAAATCACAATCGGTGCCTTGCTGAAGGACAAGCGAAAATCACGCGCGCAATATCTGATTTTCTCGAATGCATGAGTGCGAATTGCGCGTGACGAGGTTGCCGCATGGACCTGGTGAAATGCGCCGGCCTCATGGAATGATCGGCGCGGCACGCGATCCGATCTGTGCCGAGGTAGCGTATGCATGCCTGATGACATTGTTCAGCGACACCCTGGGCGTGCAGCCGTCATTGGCGACGATGATGTGTCACGCGTCGTGAAACCAGCGTTGCATCGCCGCGCCTGAAGACGCGGTCTGCGCATCTTGCAGCTCTTCGGCCATCAGCGTGCGACGCGGAAGGAATCAGCCAGGTTCCGTCACGTGATGGCTGTCCGACCGGATATGGATCCGAACCGTCATGCCAGCCCCCGGCTCGTTCAGGATATCGAGCTTTCCGCCGAGCGATGCGGCGCGCTCGCGAATGCCGATCAGACCAAACGATCCGGCTTTTCGCTCTGCCTCGGGGGACATGCCCATGCCGTTGTCGGCGACCTGGAGCGTGATCCATTCGTTCTGCGTGTCAATGCGTACCGTCACGCGAGTGGCGCCCGAGTGCTTGGCGACATTGTTGAGTGCTTCCTGAATCATGCGATAGATGGCGGTGGCAACCCGCTGTTCGGCAGCGATTTCCTCGCCGGGAAGGTGGAGATGGCAATCGATGCCATATCGCTTCTGGAAATTCGAGGCCAGCAGCCGGACGGCATCGATCATCCCCAGGTCTTCAAGTGATCGCGGTGGCAGATCGGCAATGATGCGCCGTACCGACGCCACCATGGTATTGACCAATTCGTTGATGCCTTCCAGCCTCCGCAGCACTTTCGCATTGTTTTGCGGCAGGTATTGCTGCAGGTCGGAAAGATCCATTTTCATGGCAGCCAGCAACTGACCAAGATCGTCGTGCATTTCCCTTGCAAGCCGCCTTTGCTCTTCTTCCCTTAGGTCATCAAGGTTCGAAATCATGTTTTTCAATTCATCATGCGCGCGTTCAAGTTCGTGCTGGGCCTGCTTGCGTTCCGTGATGTCGAACATCACGCCTTGCAGGTACATCGGTTTGCCGTCGACATCGCTGATGATCCGCGCCTCATCATGCAGCCAGCGCAGCGCGCCGTCCTTGGCGACAATGCGGTATTCGATGCTGAGCGGATTTCGGTCGGACATGCGCGCGCTGATTTGCTGGCGCACACTTGCGCGATCGTCTTCGTGGATCTGCCGGAACCGCATCGCGGGCTCGCCGCACCATTCGTCGGGCGTGAATCCGAGTAAGTCCTGCACCCGGTCACCGATGTACGCGATCGTGGCGCGTTCATCGAGATTGCCGATGTACTGCACACCGCCAAGTTGTTCGATGAATGACTGGTAGCGTGCCGCCGCCTCCATGCGTTCGTATTCGATGAGCTTGCGTTCGGTGATGTCGAACACCTGACCGACGAATATCCTTTCACCGTTCCTTGTCGCGACAAATTCGAGATAATCGTAGAGCGTTCTTACCGAACCGTCCGATGTCAGTACACGATATTCAGCCACCGTGCTTTCGGCGTCCTGTAGGGCCTTGCGCATCAGGGCCCTGACGTTCGCGCGATCCTCCGGATGCACATGGCAATCAATGTACGCGTCGGTAGGCAATGGACCGGAAACGGGATCGCGCCCGACGATCCGGAACATTTCCTGCGACCACTGGCTGACTTCCTTTGCGCTGTCGGGCGTGAGATGAATTTCGTAGGTACCAAACTGCGCAATGACCTGCGCACGTTCGTACCAGCGGGCGTTGACATGCTGTGGCATCTCCTCGGCTTCGATGGCATGCCGAGAACGACGCATCATGATCCCGGCGGCTGCGGACGCTACGATGCCGAACAGGACCCCCGCCGCCGCGGCAAGTGGCGTGTCGAAGTAAAACTTTCTTGCCCCCGGCTGGCGATCCCAGGCAAGACAGACGAGCAACGCGGCGAGAATCAGCGAGAGGACGATCAGGGCATATTCCGGATTCGACGTCGATTGCCGCAGGGCAGGGCCTGGCTGCCGCGTTTGTCTCATGAAATCCTTCCCCCTACGCAAAATCACCGATTGGCGCCGGATAAATACAGTATTGGCAGATGCGGTCTGGTAGGCCGACCGCCGTGGTCGCGCAGTTTTGCTGCGCTGCGATGATGAGATAATATTGAATATCAGACAACCGGGCAAGTGGGCGTGCGAAACGTGCCCGGCCGGAATGATGCAAGTGGTTCTGGATGAAATGGCCGCCTGCTAGACTACGGGCCATGGAATGCGTTGCCCGTCGGGAGTCGGCGTGCAGCCTTACAACCATTACGGATAATAATCATCATGGAAATCCAGCTCGGGGACATCGGACATATCATTCAGCTCGCCATCGCGCCCGTCTTTCTGCTGACCGGCGTCGGCACCAAGCTCACCGTGCTGACGAACCGTCTTGCGCGGATCATCGACCGCACGCGGGTGCTGGAAAATCGCATTACCTCCACCCACGGCGAAGATCATTCGGAGGCTTACGACGAACTCTCCACGCTGTATCGACGGGCGCACCTGATCAATCGGGCCATTACGCTCAGCACCTCCTGCGGGCTCCTCGTCTGCATCGTCATTGCGGCGCTGTTCATCGGCGATGCCTTGAACCTGTCGCTCGGCAAGTTCATTGCATTGTGCTTTGTCCTCGGGATGTTTTCGCTGATCGGAAGTTTCGTCCTGTTGCTGCGGGAGATACTTGTTGCGACACGTAACCTTTCGATGCGCAATATCGACGAACTGAAACGCAAGGAATAGCTGGCTTTCCTCCATCAATTCGCCGGACCCGCGCACCTACGGTCGTAACGGCAGGGCGTGGGGCCCGCATATCTCTACGGCATCGAAACGGCGAAGCGGAATGGCTGGATGGGAAGGGGGCGGTCACGAAAGATGATTCCGCAATCACGGAACCGGCAACACGCTGCGTCGATCTGGATGGACCCCCAGGGATGAATCTTGCCCCGCGGGATCGATACGGAGAGATTGGACGCGAGTCTCATCTTCTTCTGACGTGCAACGGTTTTCGCCATATCAATCGCGCTTCTGCTGCTACTGATTTTTCTTGCACAAGATTGCATTGCAAAATCTCGACGACTGGACGGGGCGCAAACGTCAGAAAATGTGGAGGAAATTTCTGTCGGGGACTGTAGGCCGGGTTGCGCACGGCGAGCGCGCAAACAAAAAGGGCTTACGTTTTCACGTAAGCCCTTTGCATTCTGTGGCTCCCCGACCTGGACTCGAACCAGGGACCTGCGGATTAACAGTCCGTCGCTCTACCGACTGAGCTATCAGGGAACAGAACCGCTATTATAGGACGATTTTTCTGTCCGTGTCAAAACTTTGCGCCGGATTCATCTCGAAAGAAGCGGGCCCTGGCGCCCGCTTCCTCCAGCGCATCCTTACAGTACTTTCGCGATGGCGTCGACGACGTTGTCGATATTGCGCGAATTGAGCGCCGCGACGCAGATGCGGCCGGTGTCCACCGCATAGATCGAGAACTCTTCGCGCAGGCGGGTAACCTGTTCCTTGGTCAAGCCGGAGTAGGAGAACATGCCGCGCTGCTTGATGACGAAGTCGAAGTTGTGGCCGGGGGCCTTTTCCTTCAGCTTCTGCACCAGCGCCTGGCGCATTTCGCGAATGCGGACACGCATGCCGGCGAGTTCATCTTCCCACAGCTTGCGCAGTTCCGGCGTCGACAGCGCAGTCGCCACCACCTGGCCGCCATGGGTAGGCGGATTGGAGTAGTTGGTGCGGATGACGCGCTTCAGTTGCGACAGCACGCGGGCTGCTTCGTCCGCGGTCGCCGCGACGATGCTCAGGGCACCGACGCGCTCGCCATACAACGAGAAGGATTTCGAGAAGGAGTTCGACACGAACAGCGGACCGCCTGCCTGCGCAAACTGGCGCACGACCTTGCCGTCGGCGTCGATGCCGTCGCCGAAACCCTGATATGCCATGTCGAGGAAGGGGATCAGGCCGCGCTCAGTGACGGCCTTGATCACGTCCGCCCATTGCGCTTCGGTGAGGTCGGCGCCGGTCGGATTGTGGCAGCAGGCATGCAGCACGACGATTGAACCAGAAGGCATCGTTTTCAGCGCATTCAGCATGCCGTCGAAATTCACGCCACGCGTGGAAGCGTCATAGTACGGATAGTTGTTGACGACGAAGCCGGCGGACTCAAACAGGGCACGATGGTTTTCCCAGCTCGGATCGCTGATCCAGACCTGCGCGTTCGGCGCGAAGCGCCGCAGGAAGTCCGCGCCGAGCTTCAGTGCGCCGGTGCCGCCGAGGGCTTGCGCCGTGACCGCGCGCTTTTCTTGAATAACGGCGCTGTCGGCGCCAAATACCAGTTCCTGCACAGCCTTGTCGTAAGCCGCCAGGCCTTCAATCGGCAGGTAGGTGCGGGGAGTTGCCTTTTCCATCAGTTGCGCTTCCGCCTTGCGCACGCATTCGAGCAGCGGCACCTTACCGTTGTCATCGTAATAAACCCCAACGCCGAGATTCACCTTGTTCGGATTCTTGTCAGCGTTATAGGCTTCGGTGATGCCGAGAATCGGGTCGCGCGGCGCCATGTCGATGGCGCTGAATAGGGGGGAGGGATGGGATTGGCTCATCGTGATAACATGAAAAGTTGGCTGCGGAAGATCGTTCCTGGCAGCGGGTTGTGAGCAGTTTTGAAGGCCGGAAAGCCTCCGACTGATATGCAACTAATTATTTTACCAAAGGTCGAATCGAGATGGCAGATTTATCCCAGGTTTCCAGCACAATCGACGAGTCGAAAATCGTCACCTTCCCCGGTTCGCCCTATCGTCTTTTCCAGCCGTTCCCGCCAGCCGGCGACCAGCCGGACGCGATTGCAAAGCTGGTCGAAGGCATCGCGGATGGCCTGTCGTACCAGACGCTGCTCGGGGTGACCGGTTCGGGCAAGACCTACACCATGGCCAACGTAATTGCCCGACTTGGGCGACCGGCCATCGTGTTCGCGCCCAACAAGACGCTCGCGGCGCAGCTCTACAGCGAATTCCGCGAGTTCTTCCCGCAGAACGCGGTGGAGTATTTCGTCAGCTATTACGACTACTACCAGCCGGAAGCGTACGTGCCGCAGCGCGACCTGTTCATCGAAAAGGATTCTTCGATCAACGAGCATATCGAGCAGATGCGCCTGTCCTGCACCAAGTCGCTGATGGAGCGGCGCGACGTGGTCATCGTGGCAACGGTTTCCGCGATCTACGGTATCGGTAATCCGAACGAATACCACCAGATGATCCTGACCTTGCGCGCGAAGGACAAGGTCAGCCAGCGCGACGTGATTGCGCGCCTGATCCAGATGCAGTACACGCGCAACGAAGTCGATTTCGCTCGCGGCACCTTCCGCGTGCGCGGCGATACCATCGACGTCTTCCCGGCGGAACATGCGGAACTTGCCGTACGGATCGAGATGTTCGACGACGAGATCGACAGCCTGCAACTGTTCGATCCGCTGACTGGCCGCGTGCGCCAGAAGATTCCGCGCTTCACCGTCTATCCCGGTTCGCATTACGTCACGCCGCGTTCCACCGTGCTGCGCGCCATCGAAACCATCAAGGACGAACTGCGCGAACGCCTCGAATGGTTCCGCAAGGAAGGCAAGCTGGTGGAGGAACAGCGGCTCGAGCAGCGCACCCGTTTCGACCTCGAAATGATGCAGGAGATCGGGTTCACCAAGGGCATCGAAAACTATTCGCGCCACCTGAGCGGTGCCAGGCCGGGCGAGCCGCCGCCCACGCTGGTCGATTACCTGCCGCAGGATGCGATCATGTTCCTCGACGAGTCGCACGTATTGCTGGGGCAGCTCAATGGCATGTACAACGGCGACCGCGCGCGCAAGACCAATCTTGTCGACTACGGCTTTCGACTGCCGTCGGCTCTGGACAACCGTCCGCTGAAATTCGAGGAATTCGAAAGCAAGATGCGGCAAACGGTGTTCGTCTCCGCGACGCCCGCCGACTACGAAAATGCGCACACGGGGCAGGTGGTCGAGCAGGTGGTGCGCCCGACCGGCCTGGTGGATCCGGCGATCTCCGTGCGTCCCGCCAGCACCCAGGTGGATGACCTGATGTCGGAGATCACCGAACGCGTGAAGAAGAACGAGCGCGTGCTGGTCACCACCCTGACCAAGCGCATGGCGGAGCAGTTGACCGAGTTCCTCGGCGACCACGGCATCAAGGTGCGCTACTTGCATAGCGATATCGATACCGTGGAGCGGGTGGAAATCATTCGCGACTTGCGCCTTGGCACCTTCGATGTGCTGGTCGGCATCAACCTGCTGCGCGAAGGACTGGACATCCCCGAGGTGTCGCTGGTGGCGATCCTCGATGCGGACAAGGAAGGTTTCCTGCGTTCGGAGCGCAGCCTCATTCAAACCATCGGCCGTGCCGCCCGCAACCTGAACGGCATGGCGATCCTGTATGCCGACCGGATCACGGATTCGATGGAACGCGCGATCGGCGAAACCGACCGTCGCCGCGCGAAGCAGATTGCGTTCAACAAGGCGCACAACATTACGCCGGCGGGCATCAAGAAGGAAGTGCGCGAACTCATCGATGGCGTCTACAGCCCGCAGGAAGCGCGCGAAGAGCTTCAGGTGGCCCAGGAGCAGGCGAAGTACGAATCGATGTCGGAAAAGCAGGTCAGCAAGGAAATCAAGCGGCTCGAAAAACTCATGGTCGAGCATGCGAAGAACCTGGAGTTCGAGAAAGCTGCGCAGGTGCGAGATCAGCTGCATGTCCTGAAGCAGCAGCTGTTCGGTGCGCCCGGCCTCGATAACGTCGTGCCCTTGTCGGGAAAGTAAAATAGGCTCCGGCCGGGAGCGATGCTCCGCCGGAGCGCCGCGAGACAGCGGTAAAATGCCGCTTTTTGTTTCGATCCGCCATGTCCTCGTCCATTCCCGAATCCCTGCTCGACACGTTAGCACTGGCCGATCAATCCTGGCGTCCGGTATTGCGGAGTGGGCTGGAAGCCATTGCCGACGCCGATCCGGGCTATCTACCTGCACTCGCCGCCAGCAGCTACCTTCCCACCAATGGGCGCCTGTTTGCCGCTTTCACGCTGCCGCTCGACGCAGTGCGTTATGTACTTGTCGGCGAGGGGCCGTATCCGCGCGAACGGAGTGCCACTGGTGTTTGTTTCATGGACGGCGCGGTGGAATCTCTGTGGTCGGAAAAAGGCTTGTCGAAGGAAGTGAACCGGGCAACGTCCTTGCGCAATTTCATGAAAATGCTGCTCGTCGCCGACGGCTTGCTGACACCGGAAAACGCATCCGGCGAGGCGATGGCGCACGTTTCCCTGCGTGCCCGGGCAATTGGTTCGCCCTTCATCCAGGCCCTCACACAACTGCAGGCCAACTTGACGCGGCACGGATTCCTGCTGCTGAACGCGACGCTGGTCTATCGGCCAGATGTGCCGCCGCTCAAGGATGCGAAGGCGTGGCGTCCGTTCCTGCGCACGGTACTCGAGGCGCTCGCGGAGCGCGCCGCCAGGGGGACATCGCCAACATTGGTATTGTGGGGAAAGATCGCCGAGCAACTGAATGCGTTGGATGTGACCTCCCGTTTTCCGCGCGCTGTTTCCGAGCATCCCTATAACCTGTCATTCATCGGAAACAAGAGCATGCAGGACCTGTTCGGTCCGATGCATCTGTTGCTGCACCACGGGTGACGGCTTCATTCCGCGCAGGGAAATGTCGAGCAGGTCGAGACCTGGCGCGTCGTTTGCTGCTGCATCGAGGGTTCGTTCCCCGGAGAAATGACGCTGCGCCGTAACATGCACCGCGCAGGCGAGACATCTGTCCTTAAAGTGCTTTCGCCGGGCAAAGTTGCACTGCGGTTGCGTCATATCAGGATACGCTGGTGGCGATTTGTGATCATGTGATCAAGCGGCGCGGCACAGCTCTCGTTCCCCTGTCCCGCGTATTACCAGGTGCGTCAACTCTGTCGGGATTGATGATGAAGACTAGCCGTGTCCTGTTCGTTTGCATGGGGAATATCTGCCGCTCACCGACGGCCGAGGGTGTCATGCGCAAGCTTGCTCATGATGCGGCACTGCATGACCGCGTGAGTGTCGATTCGGCCGGCACGCACGATTATCATGTGGGCGAGCCGCCCGACCCACGCGCCCAGGCCGCGGCCCGCAAGCGCGGCTACGACCTGTCCGGGTTGCGGGCGCGCCATCTTGTGCCCGCCGATTTTGAATCGTTCGACCTGATACTGGGCATGGATTTCAACAATCTGGAGATTCTGCATAAGCTTTGCCCCGTGGACCATCGGGCGAAGATCGGCCTGCTCATGGCCTATTCGGGGCGACGCGGCGCGACGATCGTGCACGATCCGTACTACCGCGGACCGAAGGACTTCGAACTGGTGCTCGATTACATCGAGGATGCCTGCGCCGGCCTGGTTCGCTCCATTTCCCAAGGCACCCTGATTTCGGGATAAGGGGGCTTTCTTTCCGGGGATGTTGCTGTCATTCCGCGTTGTGCTCCTTTCGGTATGCCGTGCCAGTCGCTTTTCGGTAAAGCTTTCCGCTGGATGTAAAAGTTACCGCCCTCGATCGCCGCCTGTGCCCCGCTGGAACAAGGTACGTGGCCAGGAACGCGTGAAAAGCGGTTTCGCGCCGAGGGCGCGGATCGAACCACTCGCCACTCCGCAGTGGCACGATGCTTGCCTCGGCCATGGTGGACTGTGCTACGCGCAACAAGAGCCATATCATGACCTCTTTACAAGTGGCAATGGCATCTGCAGCCTGGTTGATCGCATGCCCGGCTTGTGGGCAACCATCGG
>JAKACN010000259.1 GCA_021821365.1 Pseudomonadota bacterium
CGTACTTGCCGATCAGATCGGAGTTGACGCGGGAGACGAAATCGTCCGGATTGAAATCCACGTCCTCGACTTTCGCGTTCAGCTTGGCCGCAATGTAGTAGCGCAGCCATTCCGGATTCATGCCGATGCCGAGATAACGCAGCGGCGAAATGCCGGTGCCGCGCGACTTGGACATCTTCTCGCCGCTGACGGTGATGAAGCCATGCACGAATACATTGGTCGGCACTTTCAGGCCGGAGAACTTGAGCATGGCCGGCCAGAACAGGGTGTGGAAATAGATGATGTCTTTGCCGATGAAGTGGTATTGCTCGGTCGACTGGTCGTCCATGAAGGCCTGGTAGTCGCGTCCGGTCTTGTCGAAATAGTTCTTCAGCGAAGCCAGGTAGCCCACCGGCGCGTCCAGCCAGACGTAGAAGTACTTGCCCGGAGCATCCGGGATTTCGATCCCGAAGTAGGGCGCGTCACGGCTGATGTCCCAGTCGCCGAGGCCTTCGTCGCCTTCCAGCCATTCCTTGGCCTTGTTGATTACTTCCGGCTGCAGGCGATGCGGCGCCTGCGTCCAGTCACGCAGGAATTCCACGCATTTCGGGTTCGACAGCTGGAAGAAATAGTGTTCGGACGAGCGCAGCACCGGCGTCGCACCGGACAGGGTGGAATACGGATTCTTCAGGTCGGTCGGCGCATATACCGCGCTGCACACCTCGCAGGAATCGCCGTACTGGTCTTTCGCACCGCACTTCGGGCACTCGCCCTTGATGTAACGGTCCGGCAGGAACATGTTCTTGACCGGATCGAAGAACTGTTCGATGGTCTTGGTCGTGATCAGCTTGGCCTGGTCGCGCAGGCGACGATAGATGTCCTGCGACAACTGGTGGTTTTCCGGCGCATCCGTCGAATGCCAGTTGTCGAAGCTGATATGGAAGCCGTCGAGATATTGCTGGCGGCCGGCAGCGATGCGTGCGACGAATTCCTGCGGCGTCACGCCTGCCTTTTCGGCGGCGATCATGATCGGCGCGCCGTGCGCGTCGTCCGCGCCGACGAAGTACACCTCATGCCCCTGCATTCGCTGGAACCGCACCCAGATGTCGGCCTGGATATATTCCATGATATGGCCGATGTGAAACGCGCCGTTGGCGTAGGGAAGGGCGGTGGTGACGAACAGCTTGCGATGCGGTGTGGTGCTCATTTGGCAATGCTTATTGAAGAAATAAAACGCCCATTTTAGCAGTGCGGGACCGCATGCCGCAGGTGTGCAGTGTCAAAGGAAATCGCGATCCCCCCGGTTGCTGACCTTTTCATAGGGTTAATCGGCTGGCCGGACCGGGTTTGGTTTAGACTTGGCGGATCACCATACAGGAGAAGTAATGACCATTACCGTGGAAGCCGTCAAGGCGGCCTTGTCCGGGGTCGGCGATCCCAATACAGGCAAAGACCTCGTTTCGGGCAAGTCAGCAAGGAACATACAAATCAACGGTGCCGACGTCAGTTTCGACGTCGAACTCGGTTACCCCGCGAAGAGCCAGATCGAGAGCATCCGCAACGCTGCCGTCAGTGCCGTGCGGGCGGTTCCCGGTGTCAGCCATGTCGGAGCGAACGTTTATTCAAAGATCATCGCCCATTCGGTTCAGCGCGGCATCAAGTTGATGTCGAATGTCAAGAACATCATCGCGGTTGCCTCGGGCAAGGGTGGCGTGGGCAAGTCGACCACCGCGGTCAACCTGGCACTGGCGCTCGCGGCCGAAGGCGCCCATGTCGGCATCCTGGACGCGGACATCTACGGCCCCTCGCAGCCGATGATGATGGGCATCTCCGGCCAACCCGAATCGCGCGACGGCAAGACCATGGAACCGCTGGAAAATTACGGTTTGCAAGTGTCGAGCATCGGCTTCATGATCGACCCGGACCAGCCCATGGTGTGGCGCGGCCCGATGGTGACGCAGGCTTTGCAGCAACTGCTGGAGCAGACCAACTGGCGCGACCTCGATTACCTGGTCGTCGACATGCCCCCGGGCACCGGCGACATCCAGCTGACGCTGTCGCAGAAAGTGCCGGTGACCGGCGCGGTGATCGTTACCACACCGCAGGACATCGCACTGCTGGATGCACGCAAGGGCCTGAAAATGTTTGAAAAGGTCGACATCCCGATTCTTGGCATTGTCGAAAACATGAGCACCCACATCTGCTCCAACTGCGGCCATGAAGAACCGATTTTCGGCTCGGGTGGCGGCGAGAAGATGTGCAGAGAGTACGGCGTCGATTTCCTCGGCGCCTTGCCGCTGACCATATCGATCCGCGAGCAGACCGACTCCGGCAGGCCAACCGTGGTTGCCGATCCGGACGGCCCGGTGGCGACGATTTACAAGGAAATCGCGCGCAGGGTGGCAGTCAAGGTCGCGGAAAAAGCCAAGGACATGACGAGCAGGTTCCCGAATATTGTCATCAAGAACGATTGACACACATTTCAACGCTATTGCCGACAAGGTAAAATAGCGGATCTTCATTTGACACGGCTTTGGCGATCCAAGGCCGTTTTTATTTCAGTTGCCATGACAGTCCGTACTCGCTTTGCACCCAGCCCGACCGGCTACCTTCATCTCGGCGGCGCGCGCACCGCGCTGTTTTCCTGGGCCTTTGCCCGCCATTTCGGCGGCACCTTCATCCTTCGCATCGAAGATACCGACCTGGAGCGCTCCACGCCGGAAGCGGTGCAGGCCATTCTCGACGGCATGGAATGGCTCGGCCTGCACCATGACGAAGGCCCGTTCTACCAGATGCAGCGGATGGACCGCTATCGCGAAGTGGTTGCACAAATGCTGGAAGCGGGCACTGCCTACCATTGCTATTGCACGCCGGACGAAGTGGAAGCGATGCGCGAACGCCAGCGCGCCGCCGGCGAGAAGCCACGCTACGACGGGACCTGGCGCCCGGAGCCGGGCAAGACCCTGCCACCGGTTCCGGAAGGCCGCAAGCCGGTGGTGCGTTTCAAGAATCCGCTCGACGGCGACGTGACCTGGAACGACATGGTGAAAGGGGCGATCACGATTTCCAACAAGGAACTCGACGACCTGGTCATCGCGCGCCCCGACGGCACACCGACCTACAATTTCTGTGTCGCGATCGACGACTGGGACATGAGGATGACGCACGTCATCCGCGGCGACGACCATGTGAACAATACGCCGCGGCAGATCAACATCCTGCGTGCACTCGGTGCGTCGCTGCCGGAATACGGTCATGTGCCGATGATTCTTGGCGCGGACGGCGAGAAACTGTCCAAGCGTCATGGCGCGGTGAGCGTGATGGAATATCCGGCGCAGGGCTATCTGCCGGAAGCGATGCTGAACTACCTCGCGCGTCTCGGCTGGAGCCATGGCGACGATGAAATCTTTACGATGGAACAGTTCTGCCAGTGGTTCGACGTCAAGCATCTGTCGAAGTCGCCCGCGCAATTCAATCCGGAAAAGCTTGCCTGGTTGAACAATCATTACATCAAGCTGGCTGACGATGCCCGCCTGGAAGATCTGGTGCGTCCGCATCTGCTGGACGACGGTGCGGTGTTCGACGGCGCGCCGGCCGTGCAGGCGGTAATCGCCTTGATGAAGGATCGTGCCAATACGATCAACGAACTGGCGGATGCATCCATGCTGTTCTATCGCGAACCCAGGCCCGACGCGGAACTCGTTGCGCAGCACGTGACCGAAGCAGTGAAGCCGGCGCTGACCCAATTCGTTCAACACTGCAAGACGATCGAATGGAGCAAGACGGCGATTTCCGCCGCGATCAAGGAAGTGATCGCCGCGCACAAGCTGAAGATGCCGCAACTGGCAATGCCCTTGCGCCTGCTCGTCACCGGCCAGTTGCAGACGCCGTCGATCGACGCGACGCTGGAATTGTTCGGCCGCGACACGGTCGTCGCGCGTCTCGCCAAATTTATTGGCTGATTTTTTCGAAAGAGGATTTACACCGGAGAAAAAACTTTGCTATACTCCTGTTTCTTCGCACACGGGGGTATAGCTCAGCTGGGAGAGCGCTTGCATGGCATGCAAGAGGTCAGCGGTTCGATCCCGCTTACCTCCACCAGCAACAAGGTGTGCAACAAGAAGAATAGGCTGCAGTATCGACAGGTTTCTGTCCCCATCGTCTAGAGGCCTAGGACACCGCCCTTTCACGGCGATAACCGGGGTTCGAATCCCCGTGGGGACGCCAGATAAAACGCCACGCAATCGCGTGGCGTTTTTCTTTTCCAAGCCTGCGTTCAAGAATCCTGCATGATCATGGCCGGAGTTTATGTGGGCTGGCGACTGCGGCCGCCTTCATGCAAGAATATGCTTGCGCCAAGAAACGTATCCATGCCCGCGACGCTGCGATCGCAGGCCCACAACCCTGATCGCCGATGATGTCCCTCCATACAATCCGGCCAACATCCCTCGTCATCTTCTGCAAGGTTGTCGACAACTATGGCGACATCGGTATCTGCTGGCGCCTTGCCAGGCAACTGCAACATGAGCACGGGATCGACGTGACGTTGTGGATCGATGACTTGCGGACGTTTCGGCGGATTTGCCCCGAGGTCCTGCTCGACACTGAAATGCAGGTGGTCGCCGGTGTCGCGGTACGCCACTGGCGCGACCAGGAGGGCGTGTTCGTGACGGACGACATCGCCGATATCGTCATCGAGTTTTTCGGTTGCGATATCCCGCCGGGATATGTTGCCGCGATGGCGCAGTGCGAGCCCCGTCCGGTCTGGATCAACCTCGAGGGACTGAGCGCCGAGGAATGGGTTGAAGGTTGCCATACCTTGCCGTCATCGCATCCGCGATTGCCGATTACGAAATATTTTTTCTTCCCGGGGTTCACTGCCAGGACAGGGGGCTTGCTGCGCGAATCCGGGTTGGGTGAGCAGCGCCGGCAATTCCAGTCGGACCGGGACGGCGTGGCGGCTTTTCTCGCGCAGTTCGGTGTAACGCCAGCGGAAATGGCATCGTTGAAAGTGTCCCTGTTCTGTTATCCGCATGCGCCGGTTTCCGAATTGTTCGCGGCATGGCAGCGTGGCGGCGCCCCCATCACCTGCCTCGTTCCCGAGGGGGTGGCCGTCGAACCGGTGCGGGCATTTCTCGGCACCGATCCGAAGCCGGGCGCGACGCGGACGCAGGGCGCACTCAGGCTGCATGTCCTGCCCTTCGTTCCACAGCCGGATTACGACAGGCTGTTATGGGCTTGCGACCTCAATTTCGTTCGCGGCGAAGACTCCTTTGTTCGTGCGCAGTGGGCATGCAAGCCGTTCGTCTGGCACATCTACCCTCAGGACAAGAACCTCCATCACGTGAAGCTGCGCGCCTTCCTGCAATGCTATTCATCCGGTGCCGAAAGCCTGGCGGCATTCTCCTTGCGTTGGAATGGCGTCACGGTCGAAGCGACGCAAGACCAGGCCGGATGGCGGGTGCTGTGGTCGCAATTTCAAGCTGATGTGCCAAAAATTGCACAGGATTCCGCTGATTGGGAGCAGAAAATGCTTGAAAACGGGGATTTGGCATCCAATTTAGTGAAGTTTGCAGGCTCCATCAGGTCGGCGGCTACCGAAAACAAGGTATAATACGCGGTTAATCTTTACCGTTTGACGTCGGTCAAACGTGAGCTTGCGGTGCTGTTGGCCATGCGGCGACAGATGATTTTCATGCAACTTATTTTTTACGTACCCTCTCTATGAAACCTGCAAAAGAAATTCGTGTTGGCAACATCATCATGGTTGACGGCAAGCCCTTCATTGTTCTGCGCTCCGACGTCAACGGCTCGAGCCGTACCGGCTTCACGTACAAGTGGAAGATGAAGAATCTTCTGACGAACGCGCCGATGGAAAACGTGTTCCGCGGCGACGACAAGTTCGACGTCGTGATCCTCGACAAGAAGCCGGTGACCTATTCGTACTTCGCCGATCCGCTGTATGTGTTCATGGACACCGACTACAACCAGTACGAAATCGAAGAAGAAAACCTGGGCGATGCGCTGCACTACCTGAAGGACGGAATGGAATGCGAAGCCGTTTTCTATGACGGCAAGGCGATTTCCGTTGAACTGCCGATCACGATCGCTCGCCAGGTTGTCTACTCCGAGCCCGCGGTCAAGGGCAACACTTCCGGCAACGTGCTGAAGGAAGCCAAGATTGAAAATGCCATCGATGCGCATTCCCACACCGTTCAGGTGCCGCTGTTCGTCAGCCAGGGCGACGTGATCGAAATCGACACGCGTACCAACGAATACAAGCGCGTGGTTCGCAACTAAGTCGTCGCGACTTTACAAAACGCTGCCGATCACTGGCAGCGTTTTTTTTGCCTGTCGACGGCAGGATCGACATCGATCCGTCCCTGGCGACCTTTGCATCGCTCGCATGGCGGGTTACACTGGCGGCTGTTTTGCCGGGTTTCCGCAAAGTATGCGGCGGTATTCGCCAACGGGAGAGGAAGGGGAAATGAAGCGACTGCAATTGATCGCCGCGCTGACTGTGTCGGTTCTGATGACCGCATGCTCGATTGTGCCGAAGAGCCTCGGCGGCACGGCCACCTACTTCGAGACGGAGACGCCATCCGTCACGCGCGCCAAGCTTGCTCGCAACCCTGATCTGCCCGAGGACCGCATCCAGATCCAGGATGCGGATGGCAGTGCGGTGGTGCAGAAAGTCGAATTTCGCTCCGGCGTATCGTCCGCCACGGTGGAGCGTCTGGCCAAGAGCTACGGCTGCACCGGTCGTGCCGGTGCGGCGCTGATCACCGCCAAGGGGCCGGTCGAGGTCTACCGTCTGCAATGCGACACCGGTACGACCTTCCTGGCGCAATGCGAACTGCGTCAATGCCGCCGGATGCGCTGATGGTTTAATGAGCGGCGCGGATGCGTTCGATTCGCTTGCTCGCCAGCGGGTGAGTGGAAAAATAGGGTGATCCGCCTCCCGATTTCTTTTCCAGCGCTTCCAATGTGCGCATCATGGCTT
>JAKACN010000260.1 GCA_021821365.1 Pseudomonadota bacterium
TCGGGCAGATAGGTTTCCCCTGCGGCATACGCATCCGGTTCGTCATGCGCATACCGGTACAGCTTGCCGTAGCCGAGTTCCTTCATCAGCTTGGTCGGCGCATTGCGCAGGTGTTCCGGCACCGGGCGCGACTTGTCCTTCGCCACGAAGGCACGCGCTGCATTGTAGGCGTTGTAGACGGCATTCGATTTGGCGGCACAGGACAAGAACACGATAGCCTCCGCCAGCGCCAGCTCGCCCTCGGGCGACCCGAGGCGCTCGTAGACTTCGGCGGCGTCCAGCGCGATGCGCAGAGCGCGCGGGTCAGCCAGGCCGATGTCTTCGGTGGCCATGCGGATGATACGGCGTGCGAGATAACGCGGATCGGCGCCGCCATCCAGCATGCGCACGAACCAGTACAGCGCCGCATCCGGATTGGAGCCGCGTACCGATTTATGCAATGCGGAGATCTGGTCGTAGAACGCGTCGCCGCCCTTGTCGAAACGGCGCAGGTTTTCCGCCAGTGCAGTGGACAACAGAGCTTCGTCGACTTCATGCATCCCCTTCGCCGCCGCGGCGCGCGCAACGATCTCCAGGTTGTTCAGCAGTTTGCGCCCGTCGCCGTCCGCGCTGGCGATCAGCGTTGATTTGGCGTCCGGCGTGAAATCGAGTCCATCCAGTTCCTGGATGCAGGCGCGGTCAACCAGTTCGTCCAGGTCCTCGTCGGATAACGACTTGAGCACGTACACGGCCGCACGCGACAGCAAGGCGCTGTTCACTTCGAAGGATGGGTTTTCCGTGGTCGCGCCGATGAAGGTGAACAGCCCGCTCTCGACATGCGGCAGGAAGGCATCCTGCTGGCTCTTGTTGAAGCGATGCACTTCATCGACAAAGAGAATGGTGCGGCGGCCGCTGTTGGCGCGGATCACCTGCGCATGTTCGACGGCTTCGCGAATATCCTTCACGCCGGACAGCACCGCCGACAAGGCGATGAACTCGGCGTTGAAGCTGTCGGCCATCAGCCGCGCCAGCGTCGTCTTGCCGACACCCGGCGGCCCCCAGAGGATCATCGAATGCGGTTCGCCGGACTCGAATGCGACGCGCAGCGGCTTGCCCGGCCCGAGCAGGTGCTTCTGGCCGATAACATCATCCAGCGATTGCGGACGGAGCCTTTCGGCTAATGGAATCGAGGTCATTGCATCGCGCGGGTCACGCCCGCTTGTTCCCGCTTGTTATTGGCCGGGGCGGACCGGTGTTCGCTTCGCGTCATTGCCGGAATACGTCGGCACCCTTGGGCACCACGAATTTGAACTGTTCCGCGCCCAGCGAAGGATTCTTTTCGAATTTCGGGAAAGTCAGCAGCGACACCTGGCCGAAGGAATCGCGCAATTCCATGGCATGCGGCACGCCGTCCTTCAGGCCAATGCCAATACGCTCGAAGGTGGTGTCCCTGGTTTTCGGCGTCGCTTCCAGCCATTCGAGGCCGTCCTTGGTGCCGCCGTCCTTCAGCCTGAAATTCTTTTCGAGGTCGTTGCTGCCGAACAGGATCGCTGCCGGCGAGGAGCCGAGCGCATCGCCGAGCGGCTTGACCGTCACCTGGTTGAGGTCCTTGTCGTAGATGTAGAGATTGTCGCCATCGGCCTGCAGAAGCTGCTCGTAGGGCTTCTGGTATTTCCAGACGAACCGGCCGGGCCGTGCGAATACAAAAACGCCGCTCGCCTGGCTGGACACCTTGGCCGTCCCGTCCGCCGTTTTTACCTGGCGCTGGGTGAATTCGCCCTTGGCGGTCTTTGTCGAGCTGACGAATGCCTTGAACTGGTCCAGCGCGGAAGCGCTGGCGATCATCGGCGCGGCCAGCGCGCAGGCTGCCAGCACATGCCCTAGCCGACGCAGGGGAAACACCGATTGCAAAATTGCCTGACTCAACATATTTTCCTATTCAGTGGTATTGCTCGCCGGCACCAGGATCTCGCGGTTGCCGTTGGATTGCATGCTGGAAACCAGGCCGCTCTGCTCCATTTGCTCCAGCAAGCGCGCCGCGCGATTGTAGCCGATACGCAGATGCCGCTGCACGAGCGAGATCGACGCGCGGCGGTTCTTGAGCACCACAGCCACGGCCTGGTCGTACAAGGCATCGGATTCGCCATTGCCCGCGCCCTCGGCGCCGAATGCGGCATCGCCTCCCTCTTCCGCGACGCCACCTTCCAGGATTCCCTCGATGTAATTCGGCTCACCCTGGGCCTTCAGGTGCTGCACCACCCGATGCACTTCCTCGTCGGAAACGAAGGCGCCGTGCACGCGGTTGGGCAGGCCGCTGCCTGGCGGCATGTAAAGCATGTCGCCCATTCCGAGCAGCGCCTCCGCGCCCATCTGGTCGAGAATGGTGCGCGAGTCGATCTTGCTGCTCACCTGGAACGCGATACGCGTCGGGATGTTCGCCTTGATCAGGCCGGTGATCACGTCGACAGACGGACGCTGTGTGGCGAGGATCAGGTGGATGCCCGCGGCGCGCGCCTTTTGGGCAATGCGCGCAATCAGCTCTTCCACCTTCTTGCCGACCACCATCATCAGGTCGGCCAGCTCGTCGATGATGATGACGATGGTCGGCAGCTTCTCCAGCGGTTCCGGCGCGTCCGGCGTCAGGCTGAACGGGTTCGGGATCTTTTCCTCGTTCTTCTCCGCGTCGGCGATCTTGTGGTTGTAGCCGGCGAGGTTGCGCACGCCGAGCTTGGACATCAGCTTGTAGCGGCGTTCCATTTCCGCCACCGCCCAGTTCAGCGCATAGCCGGCCTGACGCATGTCCGTCACCACCGGCGCGAGCAGGTGCGGAATGCCTTCGTACACCGACATTTCGAGCATTTTCGGATCGATCAGGATCATGCGCACCTGGTTCGGGTCGGACTTGTACAGCAGCGACAGGATGGTCGCATTGATACCGACAGACTTGCCCGAACCGGTGGTGCCGGCGATCAGCAGGTGCGGCATCTTCGCGAGGTCCGCCACGACCGGATTGCCGGCGATGTCCTTGCCGAGCGCAACGGTCAGCGTGGAGTGGCTGTCGTTATAGATCTTGGAGCCGAGGATCTCGGTCAGGCGAACGATCTGCCGCTTCGGATTCGGCAACTCCAGGCCCATGTAATTCTTGCCGGGGATGGTTTCAACTACGCGAATCGACGTCAGCGAGAGCGAACGGGCCAGGTCGCGCGCAAGGTTCACGATCTGGCTGCCCTTCACGCCGGTCGCCGGCTCGATTTCATAGCGGGTAATCACCGGGCCCGGATAGGCGGCGACCACCTTGACCTCGACGCCGAAGTCAGACAACTTCTTCTCGATCAGGCGGCTGGTGAATTCCATCGTCTCGACGCTGACGGTTTCCTGTGAAGCCGGCGGTTCGTCCAGCAGCGACAGCGGCGGCAGGTTGGTATCCGGCAGGTCGGCGAACAGCGATACCTGCTTCTCCTTCTCCACGCGTTCGGATTTCGGCACCGCAACGACTTGCGGCTCGATGCGGATCGGGCTGGCTTCGACGATCTTTGCTCGCTCCTGCACCACCACTTCCTCGCGCTTGACGGCGGCCACCTGTCCGACCTTGCGATCCTCACGCGCGGCATGGAGGTGCCGGATACGATTGACGCCCTCTTCGATCGCACCGCCGATACGCTCCGCCAGCGCCAGCCATGAGACGTGGAAGAACAGACTGAAACCGACGGCGAACAGCAGCAGCAGGAACAGCGTCGCCCCGGTGAATCCGAATGCGTTCTGCGCCGCGCGGCCGATCAGCTCGCCCAGCACGCCGCCGGGCGCGCGCGGCAATTGTGCCCTTAGCGTGTACATGCGCAGATGCTCTATCGCCACGCTGCCAAGCAGCATCAGCATGAATCCGATGGTGCGGATCCACACTTCCGTGTGATGCTCCGGTTCGGGTTCCTTTTGCAGCAGGAAACGCTGCGACAGGCGGCGGTAGCCAACCCAGACCGAGCGCATCATGTAGACGCAGCACCACCAGGCCGAAAAGCCGAAGATGAAGAGCATCAAATCCGCCACCCAGGCGCCGATGCGGCCTCCCCAGTTGTTCAGGTACGGCACCGCGCTGGCATGCGACCAGCCCGGGTCCCCTTTCGAATATGTCAGAAAGATAATGACCAGGTAGACGGTCGCGACCGTCAGCGCGAACCAGCGCGCTTCGGACAGCAGGCGTACCAGCCGATTCGGCAGCGGCGACGCTTCCGGCGGCTTGTTGTTGCGGGTATATGCTTGGGTTGTTCGGGTCATGGCATGGTGAAAACACGGTGAAGCGCCCAGGCGGGCCTTCCAGGAAGGCGAATTTGGCTCGCCGTTCGGTCCTGCGTGGCTTGTTCGTCTATAATCTTAACCAGTTTTTCGGGTGCAATACCGAATATCTCGGGACACCATTGAAATTTTGCCGTTTGGCGACATATGCAACTTCTCGAGCCGGTAATCCGCCCGTTTTTCGCGTCCTCTCCGTCCATTTCCATCAATCCTCGAACATACAGCTATGGCAACCACCAAACACGCCAACGTACTGATTATCGGTTCCGGCCCGGCCGGTTATAGCGCAGCCGTCTACGCCGCGCGTGCCAACCTGAAACCCGTGCTGATCACCGGTGTCGAACAAGGCGGTCAATTGATGACGACCACCGATGTCGAGAACTGGCCCGGAGATCCGATGGGCGTACAGGGACCGGAGCTGATGCAGCGCCTGCTGCAGCATGCGGAACGCTTCAACACCGAAATCGTGTTCGACTACGTCCACACGGTAAAGCTGAACGAAAAGCCGTTGCGCCTGATTGGCGACAACGGCGAGTACACCTGTAACGCGCTGATCATCGCCACCGGCGCTTCCGCGCAATACCTCGGCCTGCCGTCCGAAGAAGCCTTCATGGGCAAGGGCGTGTCCGCCTGCGCGACCTGCGACGGCTTCTTCTACAAGGGACAGGACGTGGCCGTGATCGGCGGCGGCAACACCGCGGTCGAGGAAGCGCTCTATCTTGCCAACATTGCCAACAAGGTGACGCTGGTTCATCGCCGCGACAAATTCCGCGCCGAGCCGATCCTGATCGACCGCCTGATGGCCAAGGTCGAGGAAGGCAAGATCGCGCTGAAGCTGAACCATACGCTGGACGAAGTCACCGGCGACGAAAGCGGCGTGACCGGCATTAATGTCAAGTCGACGGGCGACGGCGCGATCAGCAAGGTCGCCGTGCACGGTGTTTTCATCGCCATCGGCCACAAGCCCAATACCGGGATCTTCGAAGGCCAGATCGACATGCACAATGGCTACATCAAGACCCGGGGCGGCTCCACGGGCATGGCGACGGCCACCAATATTCCGGGCGTGTTCGCCGCCGGCGACGTGCAGGATCATGTCTATCGCCAGGCCGTCACCAGCGCCGGCACCGGCTGCATGGCCGCGCTCGATGCCCAGAAGTACCTGGAAAGCCTCGAAGGCTGATCCGGCAAGGAAGTAACCCGTTTGCGCCGGCCCTGCGCCGGCGCGAACAGTTTCAGAACGATTCATCATGTCTGGCACCATCAAGGACTTCGCCTCGCTGAAGGCGTTACGCGCGAAGATCAAGGCGCAGGAAGAAGCGCGCAAGGAAGCCGAGGCCGAGCGATTGCGTCGCGAAAAGGAAAGCCGGCGCGACGGCGAGATGTTCCTCCGCGCCATCGGCAATGTCGCGCCGCTCAGGCCTTCCGGCAAAATCGAATCCAGCCCTCCCCGCCCGCTCCCCATCGCGCGCCAGCACCTTGCCGATGAGCAGGCCGCGCTTGAGGAGTCGTTGTCCGACGAGTTCAATGTCGACACCCTGCTCGACACCGACCATGAGCTGAGCTACGCGCGCACCGGCATCAGTGGCGACATCCTGCGCAAACTGCGCCGCGGTCATTGGGTGATTCAAGGTCAGCTCGACTTGCATGGCATGCGACGCGAGGAAGCGCGCGAAGCGCTTGCGGAATTCCTCCGCAATGCGGTCAAGCGCGGCTTGCGCTGCGTGCGGGTCATCCACGGCAAGGGGCTGGGCTCGGTCAACAAGGAACCCGTTCTGAAGAGCAAGGTGCGCAGCTGGCTGGTGCAGAAGGAAGAAGTCATCGCCTTCTGCCAGGCAAAGGCCGCCGACGGCGGGTCCGGCGCGCTGGTCGTGCTGCTCAGGGCATAGGTTGGCCCGGCTGGCTGGCAGCACCGGCTTGCAGCAAGCGCCGCTGCTTGCTTTCCCCTCCCGCACAAGTATCATGCAGGGCGAACCCACCTCGATTCCGCCCGCATGACGCTGATCAAAATCATCAAAATTATCGAAATCCTCGCCATTCTGGTCAGTGCGCTTTCCGGCTTTGTCGAAGCACGCAGGAAAAAAATGGACGTGGTCGGCGTATTCACCGTGGCATTCATTACGGCGTTCGGCGGCGGCACACTGCGCGACATTCTGCTCGACAAGCGCCCGCTGTTCTGGGTCACACATCAGGAATACGCGATCCTGATCTTCCTGCTTGCGCTGGTCGCCGCGCCGGTGATCCGCACCTTGCGCCATATCGTGTCGGAGCGGGTGATTGTGATCGCCGATGCGCTTGGCCTCGGGCTGTTTTCGATTGCGGGCGTATCGGAAGCCCAGATCGCCGGGATGCCCATTTTCATCGCCTCGATGATGGGCGTGATTACCGGCATCTTCGGCGGCATCCTGCGTGACGTCATCTGTAATGAAATCCCGATGGTGCTGCGGGACGGCCGGCCCTATGCGATCTGCTCCTTTGCGGGTTGCTGGATGTATCTGCTGATGCAGAAGGCGGGGATCCCGCCGGACTTTGCGTTGTGGTCAAGCGCGCTGGCTATCTGCGGCTTGCGTCTGGCGACGTGGGCGAAAGGAATCAGGATCGACTGACAAGCAGGATGGGCCCGGCAGCGATGAACTGCCGGCAGCTGCGCGGGCCGATCGTGCTCAGACTGCGTCCGGGCCGGTTTCGCCGGTGCGGATGCGGATGACCT
>JAKACN010000027.1 GCA_021821365.1 Pseudomonadota bacterium
GTGCTCCATCATGCGCCGCCTACATCACGCCAATTTGCCCAAAACGGGTCATTCTGATTTAGCCAGATCGAGACATTCTAATTTAGCCATTACACCTGTCTCTCCGAAAATAAATCACCGTGCTTGCTGATATGCATAAGAGAAGTCGATCGGCGGCGAGGTCACAGATAAATAAACGAAAGGCTCATCCCCAGTATTTTTTAACCCATGAACATCACCATCGGCAAAACGCACGACATCTCCCGCCGAAATTACCTTTCGCTCCGTGGCACCTAGCATCAGAGTCCCTTGACCTGAAACTGCTATCCATATTTGCTCAGATGTCGCGTGCGCATGTAGCGGCTGAATAGCCTCCGGTTCGACAATCACTCTCGTAATCGTCACCCTGACAGATGCGGAGTTTTGCGGGGAAAGTAATTGCAAGGACGTGACGCCAGGATTGGTAAGCGCCTTAAAGTCGTCGTTCGTTAGGAACTCCACAGGGTCTCCAGAGTAATTCAGCACCGCATCGAGCACACGCTCAGCCGGCTCTTCGTGATCTCAACCGCGAATATTCGACGATTGATACCAGCGCCCAGTAAGCGCAGCAAGCGATCGTTGAATCGATGACGTCACTTGCATCGAGATGTTTAGTTCGAAGCCAATGAGATACCAATATCGCAGCCGCAATACCGAGCATTCCCCATCTACATTTACATAAGGCGCTTACTGCTGCCAGTTTCAGGTCATGTAGCAACATCATGGAATGCACCAAATGGCGACGAAAGATGTCACGCAGTTTATACCGTTAATTGACATAAATACAAGAACACCAAGACTGCGCTACCAACCGAGGCGTTGCATACGGTACAAGCGCTACTGCCTGTGGCATCTAAAGACATGAAGACTTTCGAGTAACAGGTATTTTTTTCCTGTCTTATGAATGCGAGGGAAATGGCAGCATCATTTCTCCCCCCATCACGCCAACACCAGGCTCCTCTGCTGTTCCGGCAAAAACTCCCGAATATCCCGCGGCTTGCGGCGGCGCGGATGTTCGATCTCGTCGCGGCGCAGCGCCCTCGCCGCGCGCCAGATCAGGACGTCGTCTTCGTAGCCGCGCAGCGCGGAGGTCTTTTCCCACAGGACGCGCCGGTGCGTGATGAAATCCCAGCAGACCGGCGTCAGGCCTTCGAGCTGGCCTTCGGCCTGCAGCTTGAGGGCGAGGCCCATGACCGCGCCGGCGTGGGGGACGTCTTCGGGGAAATAAATGGAGTTGGCCCAGGCGCGGACGTCGCAGAAATCGAGGACCTGGCCGCGAACCGGTTTGTGCCACTGATCGGGGTGGGCGTTCTGGTTCGGCCAGCGGCCGGCGCCTACCCATGTGCCTGTCTTGAACATCGATCACCTCCTTGTCGCTGGCAGCACGTGCCGTACTGCCGGAGCTGCCGTGAAAACAGGTGGATCACGTTCCTTCAAGGCCTGTTTTCCAGCACGCCACACTACTGTTCATACGTACAGTATATCTACTTTTCGGCCTTTGTCCATGCGGGCCGCCTGCAAACCGGTCTGCATGCCGGAAACCGCCATCGCGGGTGTTTCGCCCCCGCTTCCGCGCAGCCACATTGCGACGCCGACGTGCCATAGGCACTCGCGCGCGAAATCGGGTCTAATAGGCAGCGCGATCAACCCAAACAAGGAGAAAAAATGAGCGCGATGGACCGGTTCTTCAAACTGACCGAGCAGGGAACGGATGTCCGCACCGAGGTGCTGGCGGGCCTGACGACGTTCCTCACGATGGCCTACATCATCTTCGTGAATCCTTCCATTCTCGGCGACGCCGGCATGCCCAAGGATGCGGTGTTCGTGGCGACCTGCATTGCCGCCGCGCTCGGTTCGCTGGTGATGGGCTTGTGGGCCAACTACCCGATCGCGATGGCGCCGGGCATGGGTCTCAATGCGTATTTCGCGTATGGCGTGGTGAAGGGCATGGGTTACAGCTGGGAAGCGGCGCTTGGCGCCGTGTGTATTTCCGGCATCCTGTTCGTGATCGTGAGCGTGCTGCGCATCCGGGAGATGATCGTGAACGGCATCCCGCATTCCGTGCGGACGGCGATCACCGCCGGCATCGGGCTGTTCCTGGCCATCATTTCGCTGAAGAACGCCGGCATCGTCGTAGCGCATCCGGCCACCTTCATCACGCTGGGCGACCTGCACAAGGCGCCGACGATCCTGGCGATCATCGGCTTCTTCCTGATCGTCGCGCTGGACCGCCTGCGCGTGAAGGGCGCGATCCTGATCGGCATCATCGTGGTGACGATTCTGAGTTTCATCTTTGCCGGCAATACCTTCCACGGCATCGTGTCGGCGCCTCCATCCATCGCGCCGACGCTGTTCAAGCTGGATATTTCCGCCGCGCTGTCGATCGGCATCCTGAACGTGGTGCTGGTGTTCTTCCTGGTTGAACTGTTCGATGCGACCGGCACGCTGATGGGTGTGGCCGCCCGCGCGGGCCTGCTGAAGGCAGGCAAGATGGATCGCCTGAACAAGGCGCTGATGGCCGACAGCAGCGCGATTGTTGCGGGTTCTTTCCTCGGCACGTCAAGCACCACCGCGTATATCGAAAGTGCAGCCGGCGTGCAGGCCGGCGGCCGCACGGGTCTGACCGCGGTCGCGGTGGCCGTGCTGTTCCTCGCCTGCCTGTTCATCGCGCCGCTGGCCGGCGCGGTGCCCGCCTATGCGACGGCACCGGCGCTGTTCTTCGTGTCCTGCCTGATGCTGCGCGAGCTGACCGAACTGCAATGGGACGACAACACCGAAAGCGTTCCCGCGGTGATCACTGCGCTGATGATGCCCTTTACCTATTCGATCGCGAACGGCGTCGCATTCGGCTTTATCTCCTATGCCGGACTGAAGCTGTTCACCGGCCGCGCAAAACAGGTGCCGGCCATCGTGTGGATCATCGCGGCAATATTCATTTTCCGTTACGTGTATCTCGGCGCGGAATAGGCCCTGATGGACCTTGCATTGCTTTCATCAATTCGGAACGGGACAAGACCATGACGTCGGACACCGCACCATCCATCTGTCAGGCGTACCGGGCGAGCATCCTGTATTTCAAGGCCGACCCGGCCTTCGAGCAAGACGCTTCCGTCTGGCATGAAGACGGCCTGCTCGTGGTCGAGCACGGCCGTGTCAAGGCCGTGGGCGATTACGCGCAGCTGCGCCCCGCCCTGCCGGAAGGCACGGCGATCCGGGAATTTCACGGCAAGCTGCTCGTGCCCGGTTTCATCGATACCCATATTCATTACCCGCAAACCGATGTGATCGCCTCGCCGGCGCGCGGCCTGCTGCCATGGCTGGAAACCTATACCTTCCCGGCGGAACACCGCTTCGATGACGAAGCGCATGCGCGCGAGGTGGCGCGCTTTTTCCTGGACGAACTCCTGCGCTGCGGCACGACGACGGCCATGGTGTATTGCACGGTGCATCCGGCGTCGGTCGATGCGTTCTTCACCGAGAGCGCACAACGCGGCCTGCGCATGGCGGCGGGCAAGGTGATGATGGACCGCCACTGTCCATCCTTCCTGAGTGACGATGCGCAATCGGGGCTGCGCGCAAGCGAAGAACTGATCGGCAGGTGGCACAATCGTGAACGCCAGATGTACGCCATCACGCCGCGCTTCGCTGCGACGTCGAGCGACATGCAACTGGCGGCAGCAGGCGAGCTGGCGCGTGCGCATCCGGACGTGTTCGTGCAAACGCATGTCGCGGAAAACACGGAGGAAGTGGCGTGGGTCAAGTCGCTGTTTCCGGAGGCGCGCAGCTATCTCGATGTGTACGATCGCTACGGCCTGCTGCGTCCGCGCGCCATGTTCGCGCACTGTATCTGGCTCGATGAACACGACCGCGCGCGCATGCGGGAAACGCAGGCGGCGGCGGCGATCTGCCCCACGTCCAACCTGTTCCTCGGCAGCGGCCTGTTCGATTTCGCGCTGGCCGATGCGGCGCGCATGCCCTTCTCGCTCGCGACCGACGTCGGCGGCGGCACCTCGTTCTCAATGCTGCAAACGATGAACGAAGCCTACAAGGTCGCGCGCATGCGCGGCACGCATCTGCCGGCGCTGCGCATGTTCTACCTCGCCACCCTCGGTAGCGCGCGGTGCATGCAGCTCGATGGGACGATAGGCAGTTTCACCGCCGGTGCGGAAGCCGATTTCATCGTGCTCGATCCGGTCGCGACGCCCTTGCTGGCGCGGCGCACCGCCCGCGCGGAAAGCCTGGAGGAATTACTGTTCGCCTTTGCGCTGCTCGGCGACGATCGGGCGGTGCTGGCGACGTACAGTGGCGGGAAGTGCATGCACGCGCGGGAGTGATCCGGTTGTTGAATGGTCGTGGTGCCGGGCGCACGGACTGCAGCTCCTGGATGCATTTCGTCGATGGCTTCTGATCGTGCGTATGGCGCGCGCTACATCCTGTGTCCGATCTACTGATGGAGCATGGAATTCGCACCCCTTGCCGCCACCTTCACCCCTGCCCCACGTAAAACTGCAGCGAATCCACGATCGGCGCGAAGTAGTCGAGCGAAGCATCGTAGTCGCTGCAGGCATAGTCGTGGAAGGTGGCGCGAATGACGACCGGCGGTGCGACGAGGATCTTTCCGATTGCGCGATGGGTCTTTTCGGCTTCGAGGTAGTCGGCGATGGAAACGCAGGCGTTGCCGGTACCGCGGCTGAGCTCGGCCATGATCTTCCAGCGATAGCCGGCCATGTTCACCAGCGACCTCAGGTCGGCTTCGCGGAATGCGGCGGCGACTTCCTCGGCCGGCCTGTCCTCATCCTCGCTCAGCGTCCAGGCCGTGAGATAGGCCCCCTTGGCGCCGTCGGCGGATTCGAGGTAGATCGATTTTCCGTCGCCAGTCGAACGCTCGGACCAGTCCGGCGGCACTTTTATGAGCCAGAAGTCGGTGTGGATCGTTTTGGTGTCTGTCATTGTTGTTCAGCGGGGATATCCGCCGGCGTGCAGCGTCAGCACGGGTCGCGGGCCGGGCCCGGCATCGGCTGCCACCACCTGCGCAGTCGGCTCTTCCAGCAGGCTGCGCAAGCGCGCAAGGTCGATCGGCTTGGTGAGATGATGATCGAAACCGGCGGCGAATGCGAGGTTTTTATCTTTCTCCTGCCCCCATCCCGTCACGGCGACGAGCACCGTGCCGCTCCCCTGCGGCATGCGACGGATGCGCTGCGCCACTTCATTGCCGCTCATGCCGGGCATGCCGATGTCGAGCAGGACGACTTCCGGTGCAAATTCCGCAAAGGCGGACAGCGCGCCTTCGCCATCGTAGGCGATGCGGACTTCGTGTCCTTGCAGGCGCAGCAGTTCGGCCAGCGTCTCCGCGGCGTCGCGATTGTCGTCTGCAACCAGCACGCGTCGCCCCCGCACTGGCGGGGAAGGCGTTTCCCCGTCCGCATCGCGCTCCGGCGCGGCCGCGATGCGCACCGGCAGGCGGACGGTGAAACGGCTGCCCAGCCCCGGTCCCGCGCTGCTGGCCGCGATGCTTCCGCCATGCAGCTCGATCAGGCCCCTGGCCAGCGCCAGCCCGATGCCGAGTCCGCCGCTGGACCGATCCTGCGTCGAACGCACCTGGGTGAACATCCGGAAGATTTCTTCCAGCGCATCGGGCCGGATGCCGACGCCATTGTCGATGACACTGATCGCGATTTCGCGCGGGCTCGCCTCGGCATGCAGGCAGATCGTCCCGCCGGGATCGGTATATTTCGCCGCGTTGGTGAGCAGGTTGGCCAGGACCTGCGCCACGCGCAACTGGTCGGCCTCGAAATACACCGCGTCCGGCGGCAGGTCGATGCGCAGCAGGTGCTGCCGCGCATCGATGATCGGCCGCGCCGTTTCGACCGCGGCCTCCACCACGGATGACAGCTCGGCACGCGCCATGCGAAGGTGAAGCATGCCGCGGGTGATGCGCGACACGTCCAGCAGGTCGTCGAGCAGGAGGGACATGTGGCGCACCTGCCGGTCGATCACATCATGGCTCCAGCGTTTCTGGGCTTCGGTTGCGCTGGACGAATTGGAGATGAGCGCCGCCTGACGGATCGGCGCAAGCGGATTGCGCAATTCATGCGCCAGCGTCGCGAGGAATTCGTCCTTGCGGCGGTCCGCGTCCCGCAACGCCTGCTCGCTCTGCTTGCGCTCGGTGATATCCGCGAACCAGGCCGCCACCGATCCCTGCAACGGCGACGCGACGATATGGAACCATCCCTCGATGCCGTTCAATTGCGCCTGGTATTCGAACTCGCGCGTCTCGGCGGCTTCGGCCACGTCGACGAAATTCGAGAACAGTTCGGCATCTTCCCAGGTGCCGGGCAAGACATCCCTCACCCGTTGCCCGATCAGCGCCTCGACCGGCTTGCGCATAACACGCGCGGCCGCATGATTGACGTAGGTCCATTGAAAATCGACGATGCCACCCTGCCTGTCCCGCACCGGCATGAGCACGTTGAACGGCACGGCGGAAGATTCGAGCACGACGCGGAAACGCTGGTCGCTGGACTGCGCAATGGCTTGCGCGCGCGCCCTTTCGGTAAACACCGAGGCCTTGCCCGCGCAGATGTCGGCCATCCGCATCTCGCGCTCGGTGGGCCTGCGCGGCGCGGGCATATGTACCGAGATGACGCCCATCACCACGCCGCTGGCACTGATCAGCGGCGTACTGTGTACCGCCCGGAAACCTTCATCGCGCGCCAGTTGCCGCCAGGCCGCGAAGCACGGGTCGACTTCCGTGTCTTCCACCACCACGCGGTGCCGCTCGCCGCAGGCGAGGCCGCAAGCGCCCTCGTCGATCGGCACCATCGACAGTTTCCGCAGCGCGCTTTCGCTGAAGCCGAGGCTGGCACGCGCGACCAGGCAGCCGCGGTCGGGATCGAACAGCGACAGCAGCCCCTGCCTGCATCCATGGAACTCGGCAAGCGCTTCGAGAATGACCTGCAACTGGCTTTGCAGCTCGTTCAGCTCCAGGACCCGACCTGCAAGCACGTGCAGGCGCTGCAGGTCCGCCACCTGCTGCGTGAGCTCGCCTTGCGTGCGTTCGAGCAAAGCCACCATGCGCTTGCGTTCGCTGACGTCGAGCGATGCGCCGCGCAGGCGCAAGCCGCGGCCGGCGGAATCCCTGTCGATATGGGTCTTCGTGAGCAGCCAGCGCCGTTGGCCGTCCGGCAAGGTCACGCTGTGCTCGCGCGCATAGTTGTCGGCTTTCCGCGCCAGCGCCTCTTTCAGCGCGCGGCGCGCCTCAGCCAGTTCTTCGGCGCGGAACATGGCGTTCCATTCGTCGAGGGGAAGATGCCGCGCATGGTTGCCGTCGGACGGGGGATGGCCCAGCAGGCGCTGCAAGGTGGCGGACGCGAACACGGTCCGCCGGGCAAGGTCGACCTCGAACAGCCCCACGCCCGCATTTTCCTGCGCGAGGGCGAGCAACTGCTCCGCTTCGGCGGCACGGTGCGTCACCAGGCGGAACCGCCCGCCGAGGAAAACGAGCAGCAGGCCAGCCACGATGTAGGCCAGCAGCACCGCGCGATCGGGGGCATCGGCAATCCAGATCTGCCCGACCGGATCGAGCAGCAGCGCACCGTTGATCATGCCGATGACAAGCACGGCGAATGCCGGTCCCCGGCCGGCGATCATCGCGGTGCCAAGCAATGCCGGCAGGAAGATCAGGAAGGGACTGCGCGTGCCGACCCATGGCTGCAGTCCCCAATGCATCACGGCGGCAACAATGCCGAGGAGCGCGGCCACCGCGTAGCGCGCGATGAGGGGTCGCTCGGGAAATGAAAATACCATCAGTATCTCGTATCGAGTATGCAGATCAGTCTAGACCAGGCCGGTCCGCACAGCCAGACGGCTTCCGCCGGAATTTCCCCGCGAGCGAGCCGCTTTCCGGAAACGGAATTCGTCGGTGTTCCAGGCCCGAGGCGTCATGCACATCGACCAAATGTTTCAACACAGGGATGAGCGTAACCGGCGCCACGCAGGCAACCTTTGCGCTTGCATCAATATCCTTCGAAAAACCATGCCGCCGGCCGGCTGCGCGTCTTCCCTGCCGCATCAAGCCGGCTTGGCAACCATCAGGTAATACACGATCACGAACGCAATGAACGCCGGAATGCCGAGCAGGACCCAGATCCAGAAATAGCGCCAGTAGGAAAACGCCAGCGGCGCCTTGCGCTCGACCGCCTCGCGCGCCAGCTTGCGCATGCGCATCTGCAACCACACGACGGGAAGCCAGCATGCCACGGCGACGCCGTACAACGCGAGCGACCAGGCAATCCATTGGGTGCGCATCGAGAGCCCTCCCAGCTGCACCATGTAGATGCCGGTCAGGGGCTGGATCACCACCGTCGTGGTGGTAAATATCCAGTCGGCCAGCACCACCAGGCGCGTCACGACCGCGATGGCGCGCACGTCGCGGCTGATGCTGGCGAACAGCAGATAGAAAGCGGAGCCGACGCCGGTGCCGAATAGAAAGGTGGATGCAAGGATATGCAACCACTTCACGGTGATGTAATCCATCATCGATCCTCCAGCTCCAGCAGGAGAAAGATGGCGGCGAGCATCGGGAGGTTTTTCAGCAAGGGACCGTAGGGGTGCAGCCAGAATTCCGGCAGTCGCCAGCTGATGATCACGCTGTAAAACAGGATCACCGCCACCTGCGCCAGCCACAGCAGGCGGCGTCGCCGCAGCGTGATCGTGGCAACGCCGAAGGCAAGGTCGAGCGCCGCGGCGCCGTAGAGCATGACGGGCGCCAGCGCGCCGGCGATACCGACGCGCGCCAGCAAGGCATAGCTGTCGGCAACCGGATACAGGCCGAACGACACGATGCCGGTGACGATCCACACCACCGCAATCGACAGGCGCAGCAGCGGCAACAGCCAGCCGAGTTGCGCCTGCAGACGTTCCGCGCGGGCATGGCGTTGCGCGATGAATCGGTGCGGCGCACGCGGCGCACGGCCGAGCAGGCCAGCGATCTGCCGTGCGTCGGCAGTGTTGCCGCGTTCGAGCATCTGCAGGGTTTCCGCGTCCAGCAGGCTGCCCGGCAGGCGGGACGCGACGGATGCCGTGGCCTGAATCAGGCCCATCGGCACCGGCAGGAAGTGCGGCCGGGGCAATTCCATGGCATGGCGCAATGCGGTGAAGAAGCCGCGCAGCGTGATCGGTTCCGGCCCGACGAGTGCGACGCGCGTGCCGCTCGGTGGCGGCTGTTCGATGAGCGCAAGGATCGCCGCGACCACGTCGTCGATATGCACCGGCTGGATGCATTGTTCGCCGTTGCCGGGAAGTCCGATCAGGGGCAGGGTTGCCAGCGCGTTGAACAGGCGCGCGCTGCCGCCGCCGGGGCCATAGACCAGCGAAGGCTGCACGATTGCCGAATGCACCGGCAGGCGGCACAGGAAATCGTCCGCGACTTTCTTGCTCAGGTGATAGCGGCTCGCCGCATGTTCGTCCGCGCCGAGCGCGGAAATCTGCACGACCAGCCGCACGCGGCTGGCGGCGCAGGCAGCAAACAGCGCCGCCGGAGCGCGTTCATGGATAGCCTCGAATGTTTGCGCGCCGTGTTCGCGGATGATGCCCACCGCGTTGATCGCGATGTCGACGTCGCGCACGCGCGGCATCCAGTCTTCGATCTCGAAGTCACGCGTGAAATCGGCTGCGATGGTGCGCACGTGCGGATGGTTTGCCGGACGGGGATGCCGTGAAGCACAGATCACCCGATGTTGCGCCGCGACCAGCGCGCGCGCCAGGTTCTGTCCGATGAATCCGCTCGCTCCGGTCAGCAGCACGACCAATTTCGCGTCCTTTTTTTCCGCGGGAACCCGGTCCCGGCTTTATGCGTCACATGTACGAACCTGTCAAGCCGTCGGCTTCGCCATGTGCTGAACTGACAAAAGCGATGGATGTTCGCATCAGGCCAGGCCTCGCCGGCCGCGCGCATTGCAGCGATATACCGCAGCGATAGCGGCTATCGCGAGGATATGCAATAACGCATGATGCGACAAGACACGTTTTTGTGTTCGATCAATGGCGAAGCAGACCACCAGGTTCCAGCGCAACTGCCTGCGACATGATGCGGTTGTCGTGTTTCCTTATGTCAGTGGCGCCCGGTATCCTGCGGGTTCCGGTGCCGGGCACCTGTCGGCAAGATGCCGGAACAGGCTCTGGTGATCCGTTCTCATACGATACGACCGGCAAGCGGGACGCGTAGTTCAGTTGTGCCCATCCTGCCGGATTGCACGAGGAAAGCATGAAAAGCTGGCGGGAAGCAATTCGCGATGGCGCCATTTCCGGCAGCATCGCAAGCCTCATCTCCACCGTCGCATTGGGCGGTCGCGGCCGGCGCGACACTGGCACCTCCTATGCGCCGACCAATGCGATCAGCCACTGGATCTGGGGCGATGGCGCGACCGATCATGACGAGCCGAGCGCGCGTTACACCGGCATCGGCTACCTCATCCACCATGCATCATCCACCTGGTGGGCGGTGTTCTACGAGAAATGGTTCGGCCGCGCCGCCGAGCGCGGCGACGCCCGCCGCGCGGTGGGCGGCGGCGCCATGATCGCCGCACTCGCCTGTTTCGTGGATTACCGGCTCACGCCACATCGCCTGCAACCGGGCTTCGAAAAGCGCCTGTCGATGCCATCGATGTTCCTGGTCTATGCCTCGTTCGGACTCGGACTGGCGCTACGCGGACTGGCCGCATCGCGCAGCGCGTCCGGCAAGACGGCTCCGGTTTCCCGCTCGACAAGATGAAATGAATCGATGCGTGGCAATTCGTCCGCACACATACCATTCCCGCTCGGAATTGTTGAGACCGGCGGCGACTCCTCCGCAATTTCCTGAAGGCAAGCGGTACAATGAACCGGAAGAAATGAACCATGAGTCCGCATGCTGAACGGTCCCGGCAAACGCATTGGCTACGCCTTGATGGCGGTGACCGTCATTGCCCTTTCGACCTATTTCTCCTGGTCGGCAAGCCGGCGGGACGGCATCGCCGACCTTGGTCGCGAAGCCGCATATCACCTCGAACTGTCGCGCGCGACCCTGTTTGCCCCGACCGACAAGTTCGGCTTCCTGCCTGAAGTCGTCGCCAATCATGCGACGGTTCTCGATGCGTTGCGGCATGCGGACGATCCGGCATCGCTTGCACGCGCCAACCAGTTCCTCGAACAGACCAACAGTACCGCGAAATCGGCCGTGATCTACCTGCTGGACCACGCCGGCCTGGTGATCGCCGCCAGCAACTGGCGGGAGCCGGACAGTTTCGTCGGACAGAATTACGCGTTCCGTCCTTATTTCCAGGATGCCATCGCGCGTCGCACCGGGCGGTTTTATGGAATGGGCACTACCAGCATGCGCCCCGGCTACTATCTGTCGCATCCCGTGCTCGCGGGGAATCAGGTGATCGGCGCTGCCGTAGTCAAGATCGACATGAGCGACCTTGACCAGGGCTGGGGCAGGAGCCGCGAAGAAGTCGCGGTCGAGGACGGCAACGGCGTGATCTTCCTCAGCTCGCGGCCGGAATGGAAATACCGGCCGATGCAGGCGCTGACGAAAGAAGCCGGGGAACAGCTCCGGCGCACGCACCAGTATGACAAGGTGCTGATGCCCGCGCTTCCCATGTCCTTGCTGGAGCAGTTGCCGGGCGGCGAGCAGATCGTGGAGGTACGCCCTGGCGACATGGACGGCAGCGCATTGGAGCGCTTTCTGCTCAAGTCGGGCACGCTGCCCGGTTCCGACTGGACCATCCACGTATTCGCGCCCATGAAGCAGGCCGACATGGTCGCCAGGCGCGTGGCGCTACTTACCGCCGGCGCATTGGTACTGCTGGCGCTCGCCCTCCTCTATCTGCAGCAGCTGCTCGACCGGGCGCGCGAGCGCGAAAGGTCGCGCAAGGCGCTGGAGGAAGCGCACCAGGAGCTGGAACACAAACATCGGGAGTTGCAGCAGCTGAGCGAAGAACTGCACATTGCCTCGATCACCGATCCGCTGACCGGAGCGTACAACCGCCGCTTCTTTTTCGAAACGATTCCCAAGCTGGTGAGCGCCGCGAACCGGCATGACTTTCCTCTTTCCTTCATCGCCATCGACGTCGATCATTTCAAGCGCATCAATGACATGTACGGCCATCCTGCCGGCGACAAGGTACTGCAGATGCTGACCGGCATATGCAAGGATTCACTGCGCGAGGCGGACGTCTTTGCGCGTTTCGGCGGCGAGGAATTCATGATGGCGCTGCCCAATACCCATGCGGAAGATGCGCGCCTGGTGGCCGACCGCCTGCGACTGCTCCTCATGAACCGCCCTGTTGAAATCCGGGGCGATGCGCTGGTCATCAGCGTCAGTTGCGGCGTCTCCGCGTACCGCGCGGGAGAGGACGATGCCGGCCCTGCTCTCAAGCGTGCCGACGATGCGCTTTATGTTGCGAAGAGCAACGGCCGCAATCGGGTGGTCGTGGAATAGGCCGGGTGCCGGCGGGCAGGACGCTGCCGTGTCGCGATCAGAGGGGCAACATGCGCAAGCGGTGGCGTGCCAATTTTCTTTCCTGAAAAAAACGCCCCGCATCCAGGGAAGCGAGGCGTTTTGTCCCGAATCGCGGGACGCTGCCGGATTGCCGGCGGATCAGTGCGCTGCAGTGAGGTGCTGCACAGCCTTGCCGCCTGCCACTGCGCAATAGGCAGCCCGCTCCGCCTTCTTGCCTGCGGCGACTGCGCAATACGCTGCGGCCTCGACCTTCTTGTCTGCCGCAACCGCGCAATACGCCGCCTTGTCCGCAGCAACCGCGCAATAGGCGGCCTGCTCCGCCTTCTTGCCTGCGGCGACTGCGCAATACGCTGCGGCCTCGACCTTCTTGTCTGCCGCGACCGCGCAATACGCCGCCTTGTCCGCAGCGACCGCGCAATAGGCGGCCTGCTCCGCCTTCTTGTCTGCGGCGACTGCGCAATACGCTGCGGCCTCCGCCTTCTTGTCTGCCGCGAGCGCGCAATACGCTGCCTTGTCCGCAGCAAGGGCGCAATAGGCGGCTTTCTCCGTCCCGACGCCGCCGAATTCCTTCTCGTACAGGCGGCGGCCGGCGGCAACGGCTTCCTCCTGGCGGGCAGCATCCTCTTCGCCGCGCAATCCGAAATAGGGGTAGTGATGGAGGAAATAACCGAACACCTTTTCGCAATCGTCGGCATATTTCATCGTATCGAGAATGTGGGCGTGCCAGAACTTGTCGACGCTCACGCTGGGCACAATCGTCTCGTCCGGATACTTCACCACCAGCGCCAGGAAGCGCCTGTATTCCTGCTCGTAGTGGTCGGCCTGCTCCTTCGACCAGCCGTATCCGTCCTCCTTGCTCATCAGCTTGAATTTGATCGGTTCGAGGTCCAACGCGAAAATCGCTGCAACGGTTTTTTCCACTGTCTGGGTTTCGGTGTTCTTGTTCATTGGTGCCGCCCTTTCGGTAACGATGGATGGAGACGTCGCGCCGATGAAAACTTGCCGCTGTTCATCGACGTGCGGCTTACTCTAGCACAAGGAAATATTAGCAAACTGGTAAGTTTATTGATGCAAGTCAAACGGCGTATGCGCCGGCTTTTGCATGCGTCATGATGCCGATAGAGGGAAAATGGCGGTGCACGGAAGCGCCCGGACCCGGCCGGCCTTCTGAAAATCCCAAGCGGAATGGAAAAGTTATACACTCCCGATTTCGGCCATATCCTGAAAGAATCGCAAGCTTCCGGAGCGTGCCGCTGCGCGGATGCCGGCAACACGGTTTCCTCGCCGTCCTTGAGCAACATGACTGAACGATCTCCGATGCGCATCTCCCAACGATTCTTCAAATCCCTTTTCTCGTCCACGGTCTGGTGGGCGGGCATGGCGATTTCGTTTGCGCTTTCCGTACTCACGACCAGGGCGATCGAGGACAAGAACGAAACGCACTTCGCCTACCAGGCCAATAACGCGCAACTCGCGATCCAGGCGCGTGTCCAGTCCTACATCGACGTGCTGCGCGGGGTCCGGGCACTGTTCTATACCAGCGACCGGATCACGCGTGAGCAGTTTCATGCCTACGTGCAGAAGCTGAATCTGGAGAAAAGCTTCCCGGGCATCAAGAGCCTGAACTTCGCGCCGCGCATACTTCCGCATGAGAAGAAAGGGTTCGAGGCGGCGGTGCGCAAGGACACCAGCCTCGACCCGCGCGGCTATCCGGATTTCACGATCAAGCCGGCAGGCGAACGCAGCGAGTATCACGTGCTCACCTATCTTGAACCGATGCAGATCAACCAGGTCGTGTTCGGGTCGGACATGTGGGCGCTGCCTGCGGCGGCCAAGGCCCTTGCCGCCTCACGCGACACCGGCAAGCTCGCCTCCTCCGGCAAGCTGATAGAAATCGACGGCGCCGACCCCCATGTCGGCCTCGCGATGCGCCTGCCGCTCTACCGGCGCGGCAGGCCGCTCGATACGGTCGAACAGCGGCGCGCCGCCTATTATGGTTCGGTCGGCGCCGGGTGCGATGGCAGCGACGTGATGCTCGACGCCGTCGACCGGGGTACGCTGAACTATGTACGGGTCCGGCTGTACGACGTCGGCCACCATAACGAGCCGCTTGCAGCGGGCACAACCGACCCGAAGCACTTGCTGTTCGACAGCGCGGCGCCGGTCGGCACCCTGCATATCCAGCCGCCCTCGCTCATGGGCGAACTGTTCGTCAAGCGTGTCACCATGCCGGTCGGCCCGCGCGTATGGGAAGCCGAGTTCTCGGCCAGCAAAGCGGAGATGGTGGACAGCTTCGACACTTACCTGCCGTGGATGGTGCTGGTCGGCGGATTGCTCAGTACCGTGCTGCTGTACGCCATCTACTACTCGATGATGACTGCGCGCCGTCGCGCGGTGGAACTGGCGCAGGAAATGACCAAGGACCTGCGCACCAGCGAGGCGAGCCTGGCGGAAGCGCAGCACATGGCGCGCCTCGGCAGCTGGGTACTGGAGCCAGGCGGCGGAAAAATGAAATGGTCCGCCGAGACCTACCGCATCTTCGGCGTCGACCGCCTGCTGGACGAGCCGCACTATGAATTCTTTCTGAACCACATCCATACGGAGGACCGGCCGAAAGTGCGCGCCGGGCTGGACCATTCGATCATCACCGGAGAAGAATTCACGCTGGAGCATCGCATCGCGCTGGCCGACGGCTCGGTGCGCTGGGTGCAAACGATTTCGCGCCTCGGGCATGACGAGCGCAACATGCTGCTGCGCGGCACCATCATGGACATTTCCGAACGCAAGCACACGGTCGAAGCACTGAAGCGCTCGCAGGAACTGCTGCGCGAGCTGACCGCCTACCAGGACCGGGTGAAGGAGGACGAACGCAAACGCATCGCGCGCGAAATCCACGACGAGCTCGGCCAGACCCTGCTCGCCCTGCGCATCGATGTTTCCATGCTCGATGCGCGCACGGCGCATTCGCATCCGCGCCTCAACGAGAAAGTGCGCGGCGCGCTCAACCACATCGATGCCACGGTCAAGACTATCCGCACCATCATCAACAACCTGCGCCCGGCCGTGCTCGACCTCGGCCTGACAGCGGCCATCGAATGGCAGGTCGCGGAATTCCGGCGCCGCACGGGCATCGAATGCGACCTGCTCATCGGCGACAAGGAATTCGTGGTGGACGATGCCCGCGCCACGTCGCTGTTCCGCATCCTGCAGGAATCGCTCACCAACGTGATCCGCCACGCCAACGCCACGCATGTGACGATCGAGCTATACCAGGAAGACAACCGCCTGGTCATGACCGTCACCGACAACGGCGTCGGCATTTACCCGGACCGTCGCAAGGCGTCCCAATCGTTCGGACTGGTCGGCGTGGAAGAGCGCATCCACGCGCTCAACGGTGAGTTCCATATCGACAGCACGCCCGGCAGGGGCACGACGCTGACGATCTACCTTCCCCTGGGAACGGAAAAAGAAACGACTTATCCAGCCAGGCTGGTCAGCTCGAATTGAGACTTTGTCCACAAAAGACACAAAAATCACAAAAATAAAATCCTGGATATCACCACTCCGGATGGGTCCAAAAACGGTGGTATCAACAAAGATTCTTTCGTGCCTTTTGTGTCTTTCGTGGACAAGTATTTCTTGATCCCGTCTACGCCACATCCTTGCGCAACAGGTCGACGCGCATCGGCACCTTGAACACGGCGCCCTCGGACGTCATGTGCCGCTCGAACTTCGCGCGCACCTCGTCATACAGTTCCGGCGACAGCACGTGGCTGGTGTGCGTGACCTTCAGCACCGCGCGATCGAATTGCGCGAAGTCCTGGTAGCGCACCGTCGCGTTGAAAAACACTTCCCGTTCGAGGCGCAGTTGCCCGGATTCGACCGATTGCCTGATGGCCTCGAACGCGGCCTTGCGCACAGCTTCCTCGTTGTGAAAGAGACGCAGGATGTCGTTGTAATCGCCGGCGAAGATCGGTTCCGACAGATAGGCCAGCCCGCCCGGCTTGAGCACGCGGCGGATTTCCTGCAGGGCGCTGTCCATCTTGTCCACCGGAACATGATGCAGCGACTTGAACATCATGACGACGTCGAAACTCGTATTGTCCGCCGGAATTTCTTCCGCGCCGCCGAGCGCGAAGCGGACATTGGGCAGGTCGGCGATCTGCATGTTCCTGTCGTGCTGGATGCGGTCGACTTCCAGCGCGAGAATGAAGTCCGCCTTGCCACCCTGCGCGATCTGGCGTGTCTTGTCGGCCTTGCCGCAGCCGAGTTCGAGCACGCGCGCGCCCTGCGGCAGGATCTCGTTGACCAGTTGCATTTCATCGAGTGCGAGATCGATTCGATCCGGAGCCAGTTGCATCTTTTCCTCTCATCATCAAATGGAAATGGCACGCAGAAGCTGCGTGCCATGTGCGCCACATCCAGCTTTATATCACTTGTAGCCCAACGCTGCCGCTTCCTTGTTGACGGCCTGGATCAGGTTCTTGCCGATGCGGCTTTCCATTTCCTTCTGCACCGGCAACAGCGCCTTGCGCCATTCCGCCTTCTCCTTGTCGGACAAAGTGTAGACCGTGGTCTTGCCGGACTTCTTGATGGCTTCCAGCGCCGCGTCGTTGTCGATCTGTGAAATCGAGTTGGCGTACTTGGTGGCGCCGCGCATCGCCTCTTCCAGTTGCGTGCGGATGTCGGCCGGCAGGCCGTCCCAGAACTTCTTGTTCACGATCACCGCATAACCGATGTAGCCGTGGTCCGATACCGTCAGGTGCTTCTGCACTTCATGCATCTTCTGCGTGTAGACATTGGACGGCGTGTTTTCGCCGCCATCGACCACGCCAGTCTGCATGGCCTGGTAGACCTCGGAGAAAGCCAGCATCTGCGGATTGGCGCCGAGCGTGCGCATCTGCGCGTCGAGCACCTTGGACGACTGGATGCGCATCTTCAGGCCCTTGAAGTCGGCCGGCGCATGCATCGGGCGATTGGCGGTCATCACCTTGAAGCCGTTATCCCAGTATGCCAGTCCGGTGATGCCCTTGGACTCCAGTTTCTGAAACAGTTCCTTGCCGATCGGGCCTTCGGTCACGCGATACAGTACCGCCTTGCTCGGGAAGATGTACGGCAGGTCGAATACCTCGAATTCCTTCGCGCCCAGCGGGCCGAACTTGGAGACCGACGGCGCCAGCATCTGCACCGCGCCCAGCTGCAAGGCTTCCATCTCTTCCTTGTCCTTGTACAAGGTGCTGTTCGGATACACCTCGACCTTGACGCGGCCGTTGGTCAGCTTCTCGGCAAGTTCCTTGAAGCGCTCCGCGCCCTTGCCCTTCGGCGTATCGTTGGCCACCACGTGGCTGAATTTGATCACGATCGGCGCCTGCTGGGCCACGGCACTGCCGGCCAGGGCGAACGTTGCCAGGGCAATCAAGGTAAAACGTGTTTTCTGCATGTCGGTCTCCTTTGTTGTTGAAATGCTGCCACCAGAATGGCGTCTAATGCACAGCTCGCTCTGCTTCGCTCACGATCTCCTCGGCCTTTCGAATCACCGGAAGATCAACCATCTTTCCGTCCAGCGCGACGGCCGCGCCCTGCGCCGCCTCCGCCGCCTGCAGCACCCGGCGCGCCCAGGCGATGTCGTCCTCGTTCGGCATGAAATGCCGATTCACCGGCTCCACCTGCTTCGGATGGATGCACAGCTTGCCGCCGAAGCCGAGCCGGCGCGCGCGCTGCGTATCGGCACGCAACTGCTCCGGATCGTCGATGGCGGTCGTGACGCCATCCACCGGCGACTGGATGCCGGCCACGCGCGACACCAGCACCAGTTGCGAACGCACATACAGCAACTCATCCACGTCGCCATCGATGCCGGCGTCGAGCTGGAAATCGATCGAACCGAACATCAGGCGCTGCACGCCGGGCGCCGTTGCCAGCGCATGCGCATTCCACACGCCTTGCGCGGTTTCGATCAGCGGCAGCACCAGCGCCGCGCCCGCCGCCTGGATGCGGGCGACGTCAGCCGGATGCTCTGCTTTCGGCAGCACGATGCCCGCCACGCCGGGCAGTCCGCACAAGACCAGGTCGTCGGCGAACCATGTGCTTCCGGCGCCGTTGATGCGCACGAAGACCGGATGATCGGGCGACACCCAGTCCGCCACCGCCGCGCGTGCCGCCTGCTTGCCGGCGGGCGGCACGGCATCTTCCAGGTCGATGATCACCGCATGCGCGCCGGCGGCGCAGGCCTTGGCGAAGCGTTCGGGGCGGTCGCCGGGAACGAACAGATAGGAGCGCGCAACGTTCTCAACGTTCTCAACGTTCTTTTTCATGCGCATCCCCATCAGGCGAAGAATCGGCCGACCGTGCCGGCCTGCTCAAGATTCCAGATCCGCGCGAAGGCTGAGCGCATCTCTTCCGCCGTGGCCGCCTGACTGAATTCCGCCAGGCGCAAGGCCTTCTGCTCCAGCTCGTCGCGGCTCAGGGTATTGCCGGGATCGCCCTTCGGTTCGTCCACGCGGCCGCGCAGCACGCGTCCGTCGGCCGTCTCCACCGTCACCTTGCCGATCCAGCGCGCCGGGTAGGCAGTGTCCACTTCGCTGTCGAGTTCCATGTGCACCTTGCCGCGGAACTCCGCGATGCGCGCATCGTTGTAGGCCTCCTCGAATTCCTTCAGACCGGCGCGCTGGAAATGCGCGATCAGGCCGAGCACCGTGCCCATCGAGAACTTGGCCTGGTGCACCGTCTGCGGATTCACCACCGGCCCAAGCACGTCGATCGCGCCCTGGTGCACGTGCGCGGTGACGCGCGCGATCTGCTGCGGCGCCAGCTTGTGCTCCAGCACCACCTGCAGCAGCGCATCGGCAGCCGGGTGCGTGTGACGGCAGGACGCATGGAACTTGAAGGACGTCTCCGCCAGTGCCCAGCGTTCGCCGAGCCGGTCGGTCAGGCGTGCCGGGTCGGCATCGCTCGACATGCCGGCCGCCATGCCCTGCTTGCCTTCAAGGATGTGCTTCGCGCCGCTGAAACCATCCTTCGCCAGATAAGCGGCCATCAATCCGGCGGCGGCGGCGTGCGCCGTGTGCAGCTGCTTGGAGTCGGCGGCGTCGCGCAGGAATTCCCACAGTCCGGCCGCTTGCGTGCCGGCGGAGCCGATAGCATCGTGCATTTGCTCGGGCGTCAGTTGCAGCAGGCGGCCGACGGCGGCAGCCGCCGCCACCGTGCCCGCCGTGCCGGTGGTATGGAAGATGCGGTAGTGCGAGCGGCCGAGAAATTCGCCGACGCGGATGCCGACTTCATAGCCCGCCACCGACGCAGCGAGCAATTCGCGGCCGGAGCAGCCGAGCGCCTGCGCGACCGCGAGCACCGGCGAAAACACCACGGTCGCCGGATGGAACACGGAGCCGTTGTGCACATCGTCCTGCTCGACGACATGCGATGCGGCGGCGTTGACCATGGCTGCGAACAGGGGCGTGGTGCGGCGGCGCGAGATTAATACTTCCGAGTCGCCGTTGCCGGGCCCCATCTGCATCGCGAAACGCTCGATGGTTTGCACCGGGCGCGCGCCCTTGCCGGCCAGCGCGGAACCGAACCAGTCGAGGAACAGATCTTCCGCGCGGCGCACCACGGGTGCGGGAATGTCTTCAAAACGCAGGTTGGCGGCAAAGGCGGCCAGTGTCTTGCTGGGGTGATTGCTCATGCTTGTTCTTTCCGAATTCAGATTGCTCAAATCGCTTTCTCTTCCCGCAGGGCCGCAATGGCCGCAGCGTCGTAGCCGAGTTCGGCCAGGATCGCTCCGGTGTGCTGGCCGAGCGCCGGCACCGGGTCCATGCGCGGCTCGTAGGTATCGGGCACGCCGGGCGGCAGCAGCGCCGGTATCTTGCCGGCAGGCGTATCCACGTCCACCCAGCGTTCGCGCGCCTTCAATTGCGGGTGTTGCCACAGGTCGTGCATGTCGTTCATGTGGGCGTTGGCGATCAGTGCCGCATCCAGCCGTTCGATCACCTGTTCCACGGTCAGCGTCGAGAATACGTCGACGATGATCGCGCGCAGTTCGGCGCGCGCGGCGCTGCGGGCGGAATTGTTGAAGAAGCGCGGATCGGTGGCGAGCGCGGGCTGCTGCAAAACCTTGTCGCAGAACAGCAGCCACTCACGTTCGTTCTGCAGGCCGAGCATCACGGTCTTGCCGTCGCCGGCGGGGAACGGACCGTAGGGATAGATCGTGGCGTGCGAAGCGCCCGCGCGCGGCGGAGGCGGGGCGTCGTCGAAGGCGTAGTACAGCGGATAGCTCATCCATTCCGCCATGCCTTCGAGCATGGAGACATCGATATGGCTGCCGCGCCCGGTCTTGCCGCGCTGGATCAGTGCGGCGAGCACATTGGTGTAGGCGTACATGCCGGCGGCAATGTCCGCGATGGAGCAGCCCGCCTTGGCCGGTTCGTCCGGCGTGCCGGTGATGGAGAGGAAACCGGACTCGCTCTGGATCAGCAGGTCGTAGGCTTTCTTGTCGCGGTAGGGGCCGTCGTTGCCATAGCCGGAAATGTCGCACACGATCAGGCGCGGATATTTTTCCTGCAGCGCTTCGTAGGACAGGCCGAGACGCTCCGCGGCGCCGGGCGCGAGGTTCTGCACCAGCACATCGGCGCCGGCCAGCAGCTTGTGCAGGACGCGATCGGCTTCTTCATGCTTGACGTCGAGCGTCAGGCTTTCCTTCGAACGGTTGGTCCAGACGAAATGCGAGGCAAGGCCGTGCACGCGCGTATCGTAGGCGCGCGCGAAGTCGCCCACGCCGGGCCGCTCGACCTTGATCACGCGGGCGCCGAGATCGGCCAGCTGGCGCGTGCAGAACGGCGCGGCGATCGCGTGTTCCAGGGTGATGACGGTGATTCCGTCGAGAGGACGCATTCTTTTCTCCTGCCATTCCTGTGTCATTCGAACTGCTCCTTCCCCCTTGCAGGGGGAGGGTTGGGATGGGGGTAGCGTGGCGACGCTATCGTATTCGATGGTTCAAACACTCTACCCCCACCCTGCCCCTCCCCCTGCAAGGGGGAGGGAATTAAAAAGATATTTTTTGCCGAATCCGCGCTAAAACGATCGCGGCAATCCAAGCACATGCTCTGCCACGTACGACAAAATCAGATTGGTCGAGATCGGCGCAACCTGGTACAGGCGGGTTTCGCGGAACTTGCGCTCAACGTCGTATTCGCAGGCGAAGCCGAAGCCGCCGTGGAATTGCAGGCAGGCGTTGGCCGCTTCCCACGACGCGTCGGCGGCCAGCATCTTGGCCATGTTCGCCTCGGCGCCGCAGGCCTTGTGCGCGTCGAACAGCTGGCAGGCCTTGTAGCGCATCAGGCTGGCCGCTTCCACGTTCACATAGGCTTTCGCGATGGGGAACTGCACGCCCTGGTTCTGGCCGATCGGACGGCCGAACACCATGCGCTCGTTCACGTATTTCGTGACCTTGTCGATGAACCAGTAGCCGTCGCCGATGCACTCGGCGGCGATCAGCGTGCGCTCGGCATTGAGGCCGTCGAGGATGTACTTGAAGCCCTTGCCCTCCTCGCCAATCAGATTCTCCGCCGGGATCTCGAGGTTCTCGAAGAACAGCTCGTTGGTCTCGTGGTTCACCATGTTGAGGATGGGCTGCACCGACATGCCCTTGCCGATCGCTTCATGCAAGTCGACGATGAAGATCGACATGCCTTCCGATTTCTTCTTCACGTCCGCTAGCGGCGTGGTGCGCGCCAGCAGGATCATCAGGTCGGAGTGCTGCACGCGCGAGATCCATACCTTCTGGCCGTTGACCACGTAACGGTCGCCCTTCTTCACGGCGACGGTCTTGATCTTCGTGGTGTCGGTGCCGGTGGTCGGCTCGGTGACGGCCATCGACTGCAGGCGCAGCTCGCCGCTGGCGATCTTCGGCAGGTAGGCGCGCTTCTGCGCTTCCGAGCCGTGGCGCAGCAGCGTGCCCATGTTGTACATCTGGCCGTGGCAGGCGCCGGAGTTGCCACCCGCGCGGTTGATCTCTTCCATGATGACGGAGGCTTCCGTCAGGCCGAGGCCGGAGCCGCCGTATTCCTGCGGGATCAGCGCGGCCAGCCAGCCGGCCCTGGTGAGCGCGTTGACGAACTCCTCGGGATAGCCGCGCGCTTCGTCGATCTTGCGGAAATATTCGGCCGGGAATTGCGCGCACAAATCGCGGATCGCGTCGCGCACATCCTGGTACTGGTCGGTGGCTTGCAACATCTGTTTCTTCCTTTTTTTGATTTCAGGCGAGCGTCGCGCTCGCTTCCATGGTCAGCGCCCCGCGCTCGTCCTTCGCCCACAACGCGACTGCCTTGCCGTCGCCTTCGACCTTGCCGCACACGAAGAACGGCGCAATATCAAACAGCGGCTTGATCGCGCGGAAGGAAAACTTCATGACCACGGCATCCGGCAGGTTCCTGCGCAGCAGGTCCAGCAACAGGGTCGCGATCAGCGGACCATGCACGACGAGGCCGGGATAGCCTTCGACCCCGGTGACATAACGGCGGTCGTAATGGATGCGATGCCCGTTGAAGGTCAGCGCGGAATAGCGGAACAGCAGCACGTCGTCGGGCCGGATCTCGCGCATCCAGTCATGGTCGCCGCGCGCGGCCACCGGCTTCGGCGCCGGGTCGTCCGGCTTCGGATTGTCGCGGTAGACGATGTCATGTTCCTCCGTCAGCGCGACGCCGTCCGCGTTGCTCACCTCATGCCGGACCAGCACGAAGACCAGCGGGCCGCTACGGCCTTCCTTGTAGCTGACGTCGACGATGCGCGACTCGCGGGTGATCGCCTCGCCCACCCGCAGCTGATGATGGAACTGCAGGCGTCCGCCGGCCCACATGCGGCGCGGCAGCGGCACCGGCGGCAGGAAGCCGCCGCGCGCCGCATGGCCATCCGGGCCGAGCTCCGACTGCCGGTGCACGGGTAGGAAAAACAGCCAGTGCCATAGCGGCGGCAGGATGTCGCCCTTGCGCGGCGGCGCGTCCGGCCGATCGAGTGTCGCCGACAAGGCGGCAATGGGAGTGCGCGTCACCTCGTCCTCACAGGTCTCGGTGCGGCCAAGCCACTCGCGCAGATAAGGCATGTCCATATTGTCAATTGCTCACGGTTGGGAGGCGGCGCAAGGACCGCCGGAATAGGGGAAAGACAAGCGCCAAGTGTGCGCGATGTGCCGGAATGACACAATTTGGAAATCCGAAAGGGCCACTTCGGCTGCGTTGAAGGCCGGGGCCTGAATATATTCCGCAGTCTTGCCAGCTTTGCATTTAACGCAATATTTACTTGTGGCAAGATGTCGCCTGATCCCACCTTCTTCCCGCCATGATGCCAATGCCGACCATTCCAGCCGTGCCCGCATTGGCCCCGGCACGCCTGGCACATTGAGAGGGCCGCTGCCATGCCTTTCCGACACTCTGTGCAGGATGTCATCGGCGCCTCGCTGGTCGTGGCCTTGTCCACCGCCGCGGTCATCTACGGATTGAATGGCTGGTCCAGCCAGAGCGCGCAGGCGGAACTCATGTTGTCCAGGCTGCAGGACAGGTTGCACAGGCTGGAGGCGCTTGAGTGGAAGACCGTCGCCACGCGCATCATCGACGAGGACACCAGTGCGGAATTCGCCATCGTCAAGAGCGATACGAACGAAACGATGGACACCATCCAGGCCATCGTCGGCCAGGACCTTTCCTCCGGCTTCGTCCGGAACTACCGGGATTACCTCGGTGCCGTCGACCAGGAATTTTCGCTCATCAGCGCCGGCAGGATCGACGACGCGATCCGGTTTGACAACGAGACGGTCGATCCATCGTTCGATCGTCTCGATGGCGAGATCTCCCGATTGCAGAAAGTGAAGGCGGGCGAGGCGCGGCGCATCGGCCTGCTGGCGAACCTGGGCGTGGCCCTGTCAATGCTGCTCGCGGCGGCGTCCATCTCCTACCTGTTCTTCCGCTTCCATGCGTCTCTGAGCAGGCAGGCGCGGGCACTGCAGGATGCCCTGACGAATCTGCAGCGCGCGCAGCATTACCTCGTGCAATCCGAAAAACTGTCCGCGCTCGGGCAACTCGCTGCCGGCGTGGCGCATGAAGTGAATACGCCACTGGGCGCCATCCAGGCCGCCGCCGGCAACAGTGCCAGGTCGCTCGATGCCATGCTGGAAGGCTTGCCCAGGTTGTGCCGCTCGCTCGACGCAACGGCGCAGGCGTCCTTCTTCGCGCTGCTCGCCATTCGGCCGGCCAGGGAGCTGATCACGGCCAGCGAGCGCCGCCCTGCCCTGCGTGCGCTGGAACAAGAACTGGAAGCCGCCGGCATCGACCATGCTCGGCGGCTGGCCGACCTGCTGCTCGACATCGGCATCCGGGAGGATCTGACCCCGGCACTGCCCTTGCTGCGGCATCCCGGCCGGGAATGGCTGCTGGCGCTCGCCTGCGACATGCGCCGCGTGCAGGGCAACAACGATACCGTGATCGCCGCCGTGAATCGCGCGTCGAAAGTGGTCGCCGCACTGAAGAATTATGTGCACGTCGACCATGCCGCCGATACGACGCTGGTCGATCTCCATGAAAGCCTGGAGACGGTGGTGGCGCTGTACAAGAACCAGATCTGTCACGGCATCGAACTGGAGCGCGCGTTCGATCCGGTTCCGCCTGTCGCAGCCCATGCCGACGAGCTGATCCAGGTATGGACCAATCTCATCCAGAACGCCATGCAGGCAATGAACGGCCAGGGCACGCTGCGCCTTGCCACGGCGCGGCGCGATGGCGAAGTCGCGGTGAGTGTCACGGACTCGGGGCCGGGCATCGCCGCCGACGTGCAGCGGAAAATCTTCGAACCCTTCTTCACGACCAAGCGGCGCGGCGAAGGAAGCGGTCTCGGGCTGCACATCTGCAACCAGATCGTCGGCAAGCATGAGGGAAGAATGCAGGTTTCCAGCGAGCCGGGCCGCACCACCTTCACAGTCTGGCTGCCGGCGGCGACGCCCGACCAGGCATCGCAACCGGCGAACCTGGGAGCCGTGTCATGAAGCCTGCCGCGAACGAAAGGCCTGTCATCGTCTGCGTCGACGACGATATGCTGGTCCTGCGCAGCCTGCGCGAACAATTGCAGCGCGGACTGGACTCCGCCTGCGACATCGAACTGGCGGGCAGCGGACAGGAAGCTCTGCAACTGCTCGACGAGCTTGCCGCGGATGGTGCGGACGTGCAGCTCCTGATTTCGGACCATGTGATGCCCGGACTGCGGGGCGCACAGCTGATGGCGCAGGCACACCAGCGCTATCCGGAGATGCTCAAGATCATGCTCACCGGGCAGGCCGACGGCGAGGCCGTCGGCCACGCCGTCAATCACGCCAACCTCTACCGCATGCTCGGCAAGCCCTGGCAGGAGCACGACCTCGTACTCACGGTGCGCGAAGCGCTGCGCAGCGTGCAGCAGGACCGCGAGGTGAAACGGCATGCGGCGGCGCTGGCTTCGGTCAACCGCGAGCTGGCCCATTCGGTGCAACTGCTGCACGCGACCATGAATGCGACGGTGGACGGCATCCTGGTCATCGACGAGGGCGGTCGTGTTGTCCAGTGCAACCGGCAGTTCCTCGACCTGTGGCGGGTGCCGGCCGGTGTCGCCGTCGCCGGCCCGGCCGATCCGTTGCTCTCTCACCTGCGTTCCGTGCTGGTCGAACCGCGGCAACTCGCCTTGCATGGCGTCCCCGTCCTGCAGCCCGTCGTGCTGGCGCTGGCCGACCAGCGCCTCATCGAGTATTCGAGCCGGGCACACTGCATCGATAATTGTCAGACGGGAACGGTGTACAGCTTTCGCGATGTGACGGAGCGCGAACGCAGCGTCGCCGTGATCAATCGCCAGGCAACGAGCGACACGGTCACCGGCATGGCCAACCGTTTCTGCTTCGACAATGCCCTCGAGCGCGCCGTCGAACGCGCCAGGGAAAACGGCAGCCTGCTCGCCGTGATGTTCATCGATCTCGACCGCTTCAAGCGCATCAACGATGAACTCGGGCATGCCGTCGGCGACGAACTGCTGCGCTGCGTGGCGGAGCGGATGCGGCATTGCGTGCGCGACGACGATCTCGTTGCGCGCTGGGGCGGCGATGAATTCACCATCCTGCTGCCGCGCATCCAGTCGGCCGAGGAAGTGGCGCTGGTGGCGCAGCGCATTCTCGATACGCTCAAGTCGCCGTTGAGAATCGGCGAGCATTCGCTGCAGGTCAGCGCCAGTATCGGCATCGCCGTCCATCCCGACGAGGGCGGCGATGCTACCACCCTGCTCAAGCGCGCCGACCTCGCGCTCTACCGCGTCAAGGAAAACGGCCGCAACGGCTTCCTGCGATATTGCGACGACCCCAGGCCGAAAGACGATTCGGTGCTGACGCTGGAAGCCGAGCTGTATCACGCCTTCGAACATGGCGAGCTGGAACTGCATTACCAGCCCCAGGTGGACACGGCGTCGGGCGTCATCACGCACGTGGAAGCACTGGCGCGATGGCATCATCCCCGCCACGGCTGGATCGCGCCGGGCAGGTTCATGCCCTTGCTGGATGAAATGGGCCTGGCGGTGCCGTTCGGCGAATGGGTGCTTGCCGTCGCGGCGGCGCAAGCGGCGCGCTGGCATGCCGAGGGCTATCGCGGCCTGGGCGTGGCGGTGAACATTTCAGCCTCGCAAGTCAAGCGCAGCGACCTGCGCGCGGCAACGCGCCGCATCCTGGCGCAGGCCGGCCTCGATCCGCACCAGCTGGAGATCGAGATCACCGAAGCATTCGCCTTGCGCGATCCCGAGAAGGCCGCCGGCGTTCTGCGCGAGCTGCAGGAGGATGGCATCCGGATCGCGCTGGATGATTTCGGCGCCGGGTTTGCATCGTTGAGCTACCTGAAGCAGCTGCCCTGCCAGACGCTCAAGATCGACCGAATGTTCACCAGCGAACTGGGCAAGGCGCCGCGCGATGCCGCCGTGGTCAGTGCCGTGGTAACGCTGGCCCGCGGCTTTGGGCTGCGGGTGGTGGCGGAAGGCGTGGAAACGGCCGAAACGCGCACCTGCCTGCAGGAACTGGGTTGCTGGAACATGCAGGGCTATCTCTTCAGTCGCGCAGTGCCGGCGGCGGTCATGTCGGAGCAGTTGCGCCGTTACGCCGCACAGGGCGGTTCATCGACGTCGAACCGCGCGTGAAGCGCGGGGCGGAGCGCATTGCGATGCGTGCCGCCATCACGCGCCACCATCACTCCCCGGCAGCGTCCCGCACCAGCATCTCCACCAGGTCGCGCGCGAAATGCGGCAGCAACCGCATGCTCCGCACGCAGATCTGCAGCTTGCGCAAGGCCCACTCGTCGCTCAACTGCACGATCCGGATCGCCATCGTCTGCGCATGCCGCCGCGCGGAGGACTCCGGCAGCATGCCAATGCCCACGTTCGCCTCGACCATGCGGCACACCGCTTCGAAGTTGCCGACGCGAATGCGCGTCTTCACGGCCTTGTTCAGTTCGTCCGCCGCGCGATTGACGAAGGCATGGATCGCGCTCGATTCGTGCAGCCCCACGTGGTCGTATTCGAGCGTGTCCTCGAAGCTCGTCGCATTCTTGTGCGCCAGCGGATGCGCCAGCGCCGTCACGAGCACGAGCCGGTCTTCCCGGTAGGGAAGCGCCTCCAGCCCTTCCGTGCGCACGTTGCCGGCCACGATGCCGATGTCGGTCTTGCCTTCGCTCACGGCGCGCACGATGTCATGGCTGAGCCGCTCGCGCAGATCGACGCTGACATCGGGATGACTGGCGAGGAAGGCCGGCAGGATCGCCGGCAGGAACTCGGTGATCGCGGTGGTGTTGGCGGACACCCGCACGTGGCCCTTCATGCCCTGCGCATATTCCTGCAGTTCGCTGCGCAGGTATTCCAGCTGCTGCAGCACCAGGCGCGCATGGTGCAGGAACGCCTGCCCCGGCGGCGTGAGCGTGACGCCCTGGCTGGTGCGGATGAGCAGCTTGGCGCCGACGCTGTCTTCCAGGTTCTTGATGCGCGTGCTGACGGCGGGCAGCGACATGTGCGAGCGCTCGGCGCCGCGCGTAAGACTGTTCTCCTCGGCGATGTTGACGAAGAGGCGCAGGTCGGTCAGGTCGAAATGCATGGCCATGGAAACTGGCGGAAAGCGTGGTCGGTTGCGGAAGGTTTCATTGTGGCACAGGTGCCGGTTCGCCGCCGGGAAGCTTGACACTCTCGCCATCCATGACTTAGATTGTTCGCATGTTCACGTCGCAGGCCATCCTCCTGTCCCTCCCGGCGGCTCGTTCCGAGCCGGGTCTGCTACTGCGCGGTCCGCGCGCATAAACCCTTCCCCTCTCCTGTCGGCTGTCTGAGTCCCTGCTTCAAGAGCAGGCAGCAGCACCTTGTCCAACCCTTGCGAGGAATGCCATGGTTTTCTTCCATCCCGCTTCAAGAACGCTACGACTACTCCCCGGTTGCCAGGCCATGCGCCCGTGGCAGCCTGGCAACCGCTGCGCCACTCCCCAATACCATTGTCGAAGTTGAACGCAAGGAGCAGTTCCATGTTGAAGAATCCCGCAAGCAAGTACCGAACCTTTTCCCCGATCAGACTCACCGACCGCACCTGGCCCGATCGGGTGATCACGACCCCGCCGGTCTGGATGTCGACCGATCTGCGCGACGGCAACCAGGCGCTGTTCGAACCGATGAACATCGAGCGCAAGATGCGCATGTTCCGCACCCTGGTCGACGTCGGCTTCAAGGAAATCGAAGTCGCCTTTCCATCCGCCTCCGACACCGACTTCGCCTTCGTGCGCAGCCTGATCGACAACAATGAGATTCCTGCGGATGTCACCATCGAAGTGCTCACGCAGGCGCGCGACCACCTGATCGAGCGCACCATGGAATCGCTGCGCGGCGCGCGCCGCGCCATCGTCCATTTGTACAACGCCACCTCGCCCAATTTTCGTCGCACGGTGTTCGGCCTGGACAAGGCCGGCGTGAAGGAAGTCGCGGTCAGCAGCGCGAAGCTGATCAGGCGGCTCGCGGCGCAACAATCCGATACCGAATGGGTATTCGAGTACAGCCCCGAAACCTTCAGCGGCACCGAGCTGGACTTCGCCAGGGAAGTCTGCGATGCGGTGGTCGAAGTGTGGGACGCGACGCCGCAGCGGAAAGTCATCATCAACCTGCCCGCCACCGTCGAGCTCGCGACACCGAACATCTATGCCGACCAGATCGAATGGATGCACCGCCATCTCGCGCGGCGCGACGCCATCGTGCTGAGCGTGCATCCGCACAATGACCGCGGCACCGCCGTGGCAGCCGCCGAGCTGGCCGTGATGGCCGGCGCCGACCGCATCGAGGGGTGCCTGTTCGGCAACGGCGAGCGCACCGGCAATGTGGATCTCGTCACGCTCGCGCTGAACCTGTACACGCAGGGCATCGATCCCGGCCTCGATTTCTCCAACATCAACGAGGTCGCGCGCACCGTCGAGCATTGCACGCAACTGCCGATCCATCCGCGCCATCCCTATGTCGGCGACCTCGTGTTCACCGCCTTCTCCGGCTCGCACCAGGATGCGATCAGTAAAGGTTTCGCCGCGCAGTCGCCGGATGCAATCTGGGATGTTCCCTACCTGCCGATCGATCCGGCCGACGTGGGGCGCACCTATGATTCGATCATCCGCGTCAACAGCCAGTCCGGCAAGGGTGGCGTCGCTTACCTGCTGGAGACGGAATACGGCCTCGTGATGCCGCGCCGCTTGCAGGTGGAATTCAGCGCCGCGGTGCAGGAGCTCACGGACCTCACCGGGCAGGAAGTCACGGCGAAGGACATCTGGACGCTGTTCCGCGAGGAATACCTTGAAACAGCGGAGCCGTTGCAGTACGTGAGCCACCACCTGTTCGAACACGGGCAGCGCCAGGGCGTGGAACTGAAGGTGAAACTGTTCGAGCGCGAAGTCAGCTTGCGCGGCGAAGGCAACGGGCCGATCGATGCATTGCTGCAGGCGCTGCACGTACCCGCCCGGCTGCACAGCTATGAAGAGCGCGCGACGGGTCACGGCGCCGATGCAAGCGCCGCGGCCTTCGCTGAAATCGTGGCGGACGGCATGCCCGGCAGCACGTTCGGCGTCGGTATTCACCAGAACATCGTCACCGCTTCCGTGCTGGCCGTGATCAGCGGCATCAACCGCGCGTTCGGCAAGCTGGCGCGAGACGACCAGGCCGGCTTCTTCCGTCTGCAGCAATCGGAAACGCCAGTCTGATGTCTTGAGTTTCATGCGGGCACTTGATGTGAGACAAGTTCCGTCCATCTTGCTGCCCGCACCGCCGACCGGCTTATTGCAAATGCGACGGATAGGGCTTAGCTTGATATGGAAACCGGATAACTGCGGCCGGTCGCCATGCGCCGGCACTCTCATCACGCGGGAGGACAACATGCCCTACAAAACCATCCTGGTCCATGTGGACGGCTCCAGCCATCTCGATCACCGGGTCGGCATCGCGGCGAAACTGGCGATTGCCGAAGGCGCGCACCTGGTCGGCGCAGCCGTTACCGGCGTCTCGAAAATCGTGTACGAATCCGTGGCCTTCGGCCAGGTCGATCCCTATTTCGACAAATACCTGAAGATCGCGCAGGACCGCGCCAACCAGGCGCTCGACCGCTTCGAAGCACTCGCCAACGCGGCCGGCGTCGCATCCTTCGAGCGTCGCCTGGTCGACGACGAACCGCTCGGCGGCATCAGCGTGCAAGGCCGCTACGCCGACCTCGCGATCATCGGTCAATTCGATCCGGAGGAGCCTTCGCCGATGCTGTACGGGAACTTCCCCGAATACGTCGCGATGAATTGCGGCTGCCCGGTGCTGATCGTTCCTTACGCGGCCGAGCGCATGCAAACCGGCGACAACGTCCTGATCGCCTGGAACGCGAGCGCCGAATCCACGCGCGCCGTCCACAGCGCCATTCCGATCCTGCGCCGCGCGAAGATCGTACGCGTCGCCGTGTTCAACCCCAACGACCTGCCTGACGCGCACGGCGAGCAGCCCGGCGCCGACATTGCGCTGTTCCTCGCGCGCCACGGCATCAAGGTCGAAGTCACCCAGGAAGCCTCGGACATCGATGTCGGCGAAGCCCTGCTTTCGCTCGCCGCCGACCTCGGTTCGGACATGATGATCATGGGCTGCTACGGCCATTCGCGCTTTCGCGAAGTCCTGCTCGGCGGCGTTACGCGCACCATGCTGAATTCGATGACCGTGCCGGTGTTCATGGCGCATTAGTTGTCGTCCACGAAAAACACGAAACTTTGACCTCCCGCAGTGCCGCGTCCGGTGCCGATTCAAACCGGCGCCGGTAATGTGCGGGAACAGCGAATTGTCCACAAACAACACAAAAGTCACTAAAGAATAAAGAGGCAAAGAATTTTTGTGCTTTTTGTGTTTTTCGTGGACCCTCGCCTTTGACGTCCTGCGCATGGCTGCATGCCGGAAAAATCTGTCCACGAAAGGCACGAAACTTTGACCTCCCGCAGTGCCGCGTCCGGTGCCGATTCAAACCGGCGCCGGTAATGTGCGGGAACAGCGAATTGTTCACAAAAAGCACAAAAGTCACAAAAGAATAAAGAGGCAAAGAATTTTTGTGCTTTTTGTGTTTTTCGTGGACCCTCGCCTTTGACGTCCTG
>JAKACN010000261.1 GCA_021821365.1 Pseudomonadota bacterium
TTTCGCGCACGACACCGGCGAAGGGTCGCTGTCGACATACCACCGCGAGCATCAGGGCGACCTGATATGGGAAATCGGCTCCGGCTATTTCGGTTGCCGGCACACCGATGGTTCGTTCGATCCAGACGCATTCGCGGCGCGGGCATGCGCCCCTCAGGTGAAGATGATCGAGGTGAAGTTGTCGCAAGGAGCAAAGCCCGGCCATGGTGGTGTGCTGCCCGCGGCAAAAATCACTGCGGAAATTGCCGAAACCCGTGGCATACCGATGGGACAGGATTGCATTTCACCTGCCGCCCATGCCGAGTTCGCGTCGCCCAAGGGATTGCTCGAATTCGTTGAACGCTTGCGCACGCTGTCCGGCGGCAAGCCGACCGGCTTCAAACTGTGCATCGGCGCACCCTGGGAATTCTTCGGTATCGCCAAGGCCATGCTGGAAACCGGCCTTTTACCCGATTTCATCGTCGTGGACGGCGCCGAAGGCGGCACTGGTGCCGCACCGCTGGAATTCGTCGACCACGTCGGCGCGCCGCTGCAGGAAGGTCTTTTGCTGGTGCATAACACGCTGACCGGCCTCGGCCTGCGCGACCGAATTCGTATCGGCGCCAGCGGCAAGCTGATTACCGCGTTTGACATTGCACGGACATTGGCCATCGGCGCGGACTGGGTGAACTCTGCGCGCGGCTTCATGTTCGCGGTCGGCTGCATCCAGGCCCAGAAGTGCAATACCGACCGTTGTCCGACCGGTGTCGCTACACAAGACCCGATTCGCCAGAAAGCGCTCGTGGTGCCCGACAAGGCAAAGCGGGTGGCGAACTTTCACCGCAGTACCCTGCATGCGCTGAAAGAGCTGCTGCAGGCAGCGGGTCTGAAGCATCCGTCGGAACTCCGTTCCCACCATATCATGCGCCGGGTATCGTCGTTTCATGTGCAACCACTATCCGATCTGCTCGAATATCTGGAGCCGGGCGATCTGCTGGCGGGAACGTATCGCTATCGTGTCTATGAACGATGGTGGCCGGTGTCCCGCAGCGATTGTTTCACGCTACCTTTACCCCGGCCGCAGGCGGAAGTATCAGCAGAGGCCGCTTGAACCGGATGCGTTCTGGTTCAATTGAGGAAGAATGGAGTAACGCAGAAAATGGCACCAGGCAGGCGCTAATACCGCGTAGCGCCGTACGTTTAGATATTCAGCGAAGGTCTTTGTGGCGTGAGAGCGAGAACTATGTGGTAACGTCGGCAAAGGCGGCTGGCGCCGGCGGTTTTGCATTTGCCTTTTGTTCAATCGTGCGACATCGATCCAGCAATGCGTCAAAAGGCTCGGCGTCATCGAGGAACAAGCCATCGTCGATCATGCGCCGATAATCGGCGGCCAACTCGTCTAACGCGCTGTCGCTGGGTACGAGCTGGAGGCCGCCGGAGATCGCGGCATGGTAGTCGATCAAGATACCATCCAGGTTCTTTTCCGCGAAGAAGACGCTCTTGTGGTCGGCAACCGCTTTGGCCAGTGCCGTATCTGCGATCGCGGCCGCCGCGAAGCCGGCGTCGTCCAGTCGCGTCACGTCATGCCAATGACGGGCGAAGCGGTCGCCGCCACGGAACACGCCTTGTGCGCAAAAAACGTGAATCGCCGTTGCTTTCTCCCAGAAGGTGCGCTCTGCGCGCATCACCTGCGACGTAGCGGTTGGGAATTCGATTCCCTGCAGGTATGCCGCTGCATCGCAGACGATAGCCCGTCGCTCGCTCGGCTCTCCAGTGGAGCGCGCGCCGAACTCCAACAGGACTGCAGGCGCGACATACCCGGTACCGATGGATAGCGGCACGTAGTCGATGAACACTTTGTCGTCTTCAGTACGCACCGACGCTGGCAAACCGTACTGCGCAATGTCCTGCTCCAGCCGAGGCACGATCTCGATGCGCACCCAGTCCGCCAGGCGGGCACGTATTTCCTTGCTCCACTTCTTTTCCTGGCTTTTACTGATTGGCAGGAACTCGTCCGTATCGCCGACGAGATCGCCTGCGATGGCGCGAATGTCGTAGGTCAGGTCCACGTCTTCCGAGAAGCGACGGATGACGCCGTAGGCCTTCGACAAGGATGTTCCCCCTTTGAAGACGAGATGGTCGGCGTAGCGACCTGTAAAGAGGTGGCGTAGCGCCCAGACGACCCAGATGTCTTTTTCGAGAAGATGTGGGAGGCGGCCGGATGTGTCGGCTGCGCTATTGAGCGCGTCGAGGCGATCAGCGGTAGATAGTTGGAAGAAGTCAACCATGGGCCGGCAGCAAGGAACTGACCTCCCGGGCCAGCCATGTCGGCAGGCGCGCCCGGGCCGACGCTACTTCTTGCAGTTCGGATGGCGGCAACTTGGTGCGTAGTTTCCGGATCGCTTCGCCGGCCCGTTCCGGACCCAGCCATGCCAATGCCCGTACCACCTCGCCTGCCGCCCGCTCAGGAAAGATCAGTTGCCAGATCGGCGCATGCCGGAGTTCGACCGACTGTGCGCCCAGTTTCAAGCGACGGCTACGGCCGGACGTTAAATAAACTGCTCGCATCGGCACTTGCGTGGTCAAGCCTAGCGTATTGGCGGCTGCGGCACCGTGCGACACGATAGTTTCGCCGCGCTGACGTGCGAGCCCTTCGATCATCTTGGCGGCCGACGGCGCGCGGATACCGAACCTGCTCTCGACGGGGCGGACATAGACGCCGCGGCTGGCGCGAAGTAGGGTGCCGCGCTGTACCAGACGGGACAGCGCTTGGTCCACGGCAGCCCGGCTACCGAGGTGCAACAGTTCTTTGGCGACCAATGGCGTGCCCTCTGACAGCTCAGCAGCGTGTTCGAGAATTTTTTTTGCGAGGGTTTGCATAACGCTATCTCCTGATTGTCAGAATTATGAGCTAATTTCTGACATCTTTCAAGTCAAAAAATGCAGTCGCTATCGCACGATTTCCGTTTCCGGGTAGTATAAAAAGGCATTGACGAAGTTTGAAAAATGCACAAAAATGGCGTTGACAAATTTTAGAAAGTGCACGAAATGACCCTTCCGCTCCCGTCTTCTTTCAATTCCACCTTGTCGTCCGATCGTTTGGAAGCCGTGGCGCAGTGGCTGCTTGATGAGCTTTATGCCACGCAAGACGATCTGTCCCGTGCTACCGACAATGGCTATACGCGGGGATGCACCACGTTTATGCGGCAGAAGAACCGGATCATTGCGGAAGCGCGAACGGGTGAGCACCCATGGCTCGGTCTGGCAAACAGTAACAACGATATTGTCTTCACCATCGGCGGCGTACCTTGCCGTTTCAGCAATGACGATCCGTCCAACCCGTCGAAGGATGCCGTTTTGACCGTTAATCGTTACCAGATGGATTTTCTGGAGTTCGCAACCAAGGGCGAACCCGGCCGCTTCTGCTTCGTTATCGACCGGGGGTACGATGGCGCTGCCGAACCGCGCGTCGAATTCCTTGGCTTTGCGCCCAGCGGCGCAGTCGCCTGCCGGTGGGTATCGAATGCCGTGCGCGTCTTGCGCGTGGAAGGTCAACTGTCCAAAGTGCAGCCAGTTCCGGTGGCGAAGCCCCAGGTGGCACCGAAGCGGCGCGACGAAGGCGATGTCGCCTCCGAAGCACTGCGATGAGCGACTTCATTGGAACCAACCTTCGACTCGTTCGCCTCTTCCACGATCTTTCGCTCGCCGACTTGGGAGAACAGGTCGGTGTGTCAAAACAGTTTCTGAGCCGGGTCGAGACGGGTGCCGAGGTGGTGTCTGCGGCATTGGAAACTTCGCTGGCGGAAGCCTTGCATGTCCTGCCCGCGTTTTTCTATCACGTCGATCCCAATCCGATCGCCGATGAGCAGTGCCACTTTCGCCGCCAGCTAACGACCAAGGTGGTGTTGCGCCAGGTTGCGCGAGCACGAGGCGAAATGCTCAAGCGCCTGGTCGGCGTGCTCGATCAACATGTCGAATTGCCGCGTTACCAGGTTGGGGAGGCCGATCCGGATTCGACGGAAGCGATTGAACATGCGGCCGAAAACTTCCGATTCCTGTTCGGTCTGGGTCTTGGGCCGCTAAGCAATGTGACCCGGATTGCCGAGAACGCTGGCGCCGTGGTTTTGAAGGTGCACGGGTTGGCGCCGGAAATCGATGCAGTGTCGTTCGCGACGAAGCGGCCGTTGATCGCATTGAATGGGAGTGGTCGATCGGCATGCCGCGAACGCTTTGGCATCGCGCATGAACTCGGACATTTCTCGCTGCATATCGGCGTTCTGACGGGCGACAGGTTGACCGAGACACAGGCCAATCGCTTCGCGAGCGCACTTTTGATGCCACGTAGCACGTTTGCCGCCGAATGCCGTCTGGCGATTCGTGGCACGCGTCTCAACTGGCCGGGTCTATCCGAACTGAAGTTGCGCTGGGGCGTGTCCAAGGCAGCGATCATTTTTCGTGGTCGGCAGCTTGGCGTGTTTTCCGACGATCAGGCGAGAGCGGGGTACATTGGACTCAATCGCCATGGCGAAGCGGTGCAGGAATCCGAGGACGATCAGATCGCGAACGAGGAACCCGAAGTTGTGATCGAGAGCTTGAAAGTGATGAAAGAGCATTTCGGTGTGCCGCAATCTGCAGTGGCGCGCGAAATGCGCGTGCAGCCGGACCTGTTACAACGATTGTTGATGTTGTCCATGCCGAAGAGCACGGCAAATGTCGTCAGTCTTTTTGGTGCAAACGCTCCTGCCTGCGGTGATCAGGAATAAGACGGGTGATGCTGCGCATTTGAAAGAATCAAGGGCAACTGCTGTTTCCCTTTATTCCATCTCGTCTTTGGTCTCGTCCTGTTCGGTTTCATGCACCATCGCCGCGCCGGCGAGCGGCGTTGCCAGTTGAGGCATCGATTCTTTGCGCTCGCTGTAGCGGCTGGTTAGATAGTCCGAGCGGTCACGCACAAGGAGGGTGAATTTAACCAATTCTTCCATCACATCAACAAGCCGCTCGTAAAAAGGCGATGGCTTCATCCGGCCGTTGTCGTCGAACTCCTGATAAGCCTTGGCGATGGACGACTGGTTCGGGATGGTCACCATACGCATCCAGCGACCCAACACGCGCATTGCATTGACCGCATTAAACGACTGAGATCCGCCACAGACTTGCATCACGGCCAGCGTTCTGCCTTGCGTCGGCCGGACTGCGCCGACTTCCAACGGGATCCAGTCGATTTGCGACTTGAAGACACCGGTCATGTTGCCATGCCGCTCCGGGCTGCACCACACCTGTCCCTCTGACCACTCGGACAGCTTGCGGAGTTCCTGCACCTTGGGATGGTCTGGCGGCACACTATCGACCATCGGCAATCCATGTGGATCAAACACTCGTGTCTCGGCACCAAACTGCTGCAATAGACGCTCTGCCTCCAGGGTCAGCAGGCGGCTATAGGATTTTTCACGCAAGGAGCCATACAGCAACAGGATACGAGGGGGATGCGGCGACCTTTTGCCCGAGTCGAGTTTGTCGAGCGTCGGGGCATCGAAATGCGGCGCGCTAATATTGGGAAGATTCGATAGATCCCAGTTCATCGTTCAAGCCATCCTTTCATACCAGCACTGTGAACGATTGACGATTGCCACCACGAGCAACATCACCGGTACCTCGATCAGAACGCCGACGACGGTAGCCAGTGCTGCCCCCGACTGGAAGCCGAACAGACTAATCGCGGTTGCCACGGCCAGCTCGAAAAAATTCGACGCGCCAATCAAGCTTGATGGCCCGGCGACACAATGCGGGACGCCAAGCCTGCGGTTGAGCAAATAGGCAAGCCCCGAGTTCAAGAACACCTGAATCAGAATGGGCACTGCGAGCAGGGCAATGATCAGCGGCTGTTCGACGATGGCATCGCCTTGGAAGGCAAACAGCAGCACCAACGTCAGCAGCAACGCCGAGATGGAATAAGGCCCGAGCCTGGAGGCCGCGCGCTCCAGATTCGCCGCACCCATATTGAGCAGCGACTTGCGCAGCCATTGCGCCAGAATCACGGGAATCACGATGTACAGTCCGACAGACGTAATGAGCGTGTTCCAAGGGACGGTAATCGAAGATAGTCCCAGTAGCAACGCCACCAATGGCGCGAAGGCGATGATCATGATGGAGTCGTTCAGCGCGACCTGCGACAGCGTAAAGTAGGGATCGCCCTTGCAAAGCTGGCTCCAGACGAACACCATGGCCGTGCAGGGAGCTGCGGCGAGCAGAATCAGACCGGCAATATAGCTGTCGAGCTGTGCGGCCGGCAGCCAGGCGGCAAACAGGTGGCGGATAAAGAGCCAGCCGAGAAGTGCCATCGAAAACGGTTTCACCAGCCAGTTGATGACCAGGGTCACCCCGATGCCGCGCCATTGACTCTTCACCTGTGACAACGCGGCAAAGTCAATCTTGATCAGCATGGGAATGATCATCACCCAGATCAGCAAGCCAACCGGGATGTTGACCTGCGCGATTTCCAGGTGCGCAATCGCATGGAACAGGCCGGGCAAGGTACGGCCGAGTAGCACCCCCACAACGATGCAAAACGCGACCCAGACGGTCAGGTAGCGCTCGAAAAATCCAATGGCCGGCGCGGCGCCGCCAGCTACGGCAGTCATATGAGAAGTCGTCATTTCAATGAGGTCGTTGGGAGTCGATCTCGTCACTGCCGAGGTCGGCAGTGACGATTGGAGCGAGTGGTTTAGGCTTCGATCACTGGAGTATTGCCAATTTTCTTGATTTCCTGCTGAATCGCGTGCTTGTCCAGCATCGAGATGGGCAAGCTTACAAATGTATTCATCCGCGCCATGATTTGCTTGAAGATTTTGGTAAATGCAGCACGTTTTTCCTCGTCGGTGCCTTCCACGGCCGCCGGATCTTCAAAGCCCCAATGCGCGGTCGCCGGGTGGCCTGGCCAGTACGGACAGACTTCACCAGCGGCGT
>JAKACN010000262.1 GCA_021821365.1 Pseudomonadota bacterium
GGTTCGCGCGATCGCCAGGCCGCTGTCCGATGCGGTCAAGGTGGCGCGCAGCGTTGCCGCCGGCGACCTGACCACGCGTATCGAATCGCGGTCGGCCGACGAGACCGGCCAGCTGCTCGAAGCGCTGAAGGACATGAACGAGAGCCTCGTCAAGATCGTGAGCGAAGTGCGCAACGGTACCGAGACGATCGCCACGGCATCGAGCCAGATCGCGTCCGGCAACCTGGATCTGTCCGCGCGCACCGAGACGCAGGCAAGCTCGCTGGAGGAAACCGCATCCTCGATGGAACAGTTGACCGGCACCGTGAAGCAGAACGCCGACAGCGCCTACCAGGCCAACCAGCTGGCGATGTCCGCCTCCGAGGTCGCCGTGAAGGGTGGAGCCGTGGTGTCGCAGGTGGTCAATACCATGGGCTCGATCAACGAATCGGCCAAGAAGATCGCCGATATCATTGGCGTGATCGACGGCATTGCCTTCCAGACCAACATCCTCGCGCTGAATGCAGCGGTCGAGGCGGCGCGCGCGGGCGAGCAGGGCAAGGGGTTCGCCGTGGTCGCGACCGAAGTGCGGCAGCTGGCGCAACGCTCCGCGGCCGCCGCGAAGGAAATCAAGGCGCTGATCGACGATTCGGTCGAGAAGGTCGGGGTCGGCGCCAGGCTGGTGGACCAGGCCGGCGCCACGATGAAAGAGATCGTCGACAGCGTCAAGCGCGTGACCGACATCATCAGCGAAATCTCGGTCGCGAGCAAAGAGCAGACCGACGGCATCCAGCAGGTCAACCAGGCGATCAATCAGATGGACGAAGTGACGCAGCAGAACGCGGCGCTGGTCGAAGAAGCGGCGGCTGCGGCGGAATCGCTGCACGAGCAGGCCGACGGTCTGGCCCATGTGGTGAGCGTGTTCAAGCTCACCGGCGAGCAGATCGCGCTCGGCGGCGCGAACACCGCGAAAAGCATTCCCGCGCCGGCAGCGAGCGTGATCCCGCTCGCGCGCAAGCCCGCTGCCAGGACTGCACCGGCGGTTGCGGGCACAAAGCGGATTGCCGCACCGCCGGGAAATGATGGCGACTGGGAAGAATTCTGATCGTCTCCCCGCCATCACGAACTGAAAACGGCTGCATGACGCAGCCGTTTTTTTTAGTGATACCCCTCTCCCGGTTGCACCTTTCCCCGGAACACCCAGAACACGAACACCGTATAGCCGAGGATCATCGGCAGCAAAATTACCGCTCCGATCAGGAGGAACACCTGGGAGGACGGATGTGCGGCCGCGTCCCATAGCGTGATCGAGGGCGGCACCAGGTAGGGTGCGTTGGAAATCACCAGGCCGATGTAGGCCAGCAGGAACAGGCCGGCCGCCGATGCGAACGGCAGCAGGGGGCGATCGTTCTGGATGCCGCGCCAGCAGAGCCAGGCCACCAGCAGCGTTGCCAGCGGCAGCGGCGCCAGCCAGTAGAAATTGGGCAGGCTGAACCAGCGCTCCGCGATGCGCCCGATCTGCAAGGGCGTCCACACGCTGACCAGCGCAATGAAACCCAGCATGCCGAGCAGCAGCGGCGTCCCCATGCGGCGCGCGAGATGCTCGACATCGCCGCCGGCCTTCATCATGAGCCAGGTCGCGCCGAGCAGCGCATAGCCGACCACCAGGGCGAGTCCGCACATGATGCTGAAGGGCGTGAGCCAGTCGAAGGCACCGCCGGCGAACTGGCCGTTCTCGACGCGGATCTCCTGCAGCAAGGCGCCGAGCACCACGCCTTGCGCGAACGCCGCCAGGGTGGAGCCCGCCGCGAAGGCGACGTCCCAACGATGGTGATGCGGCTTCGCGACCCAGCGGAATTCGAAGGCGACGCCGCGGAAGATCAGTGCCAGCAGCATGACGATGATCGGCAGGTAGACCGCCGGCATGATCACGGCATACGCCTTCGGAAACGCTACCCACAATCCGCCCCCGCCCAGCACCAGCCATGTTTCGTTGCCGTCCCAGAAGGGGGCCACCGTGTTCATCGCCTGGTCGCGTTGCGCCTCGGTCTTGAAGAACGGGAACAGGATGCCGAGGCCGAGGTCGAAGCCGTCGAGCACGACATACAGCGCGACCGCCACGCCGATCAGCAATGCCCAGATGACCGGCAGCGAAAATTCGAGTGTGCTCATGCAGCGTCTCCTGCGCCTTGTTGCGCCGCCGACAGCGGACGATTGGGCAATGCCTCCGGGCCGGGCGAGACGGGTTGTGGCCCCTTGCGAAGCATGCGATGGATATAGACGATGCCGATCGAGAACACCACCCCGTAGACCAGCACGAACAGGGCCAGCGACAGCGCCACCGTCGATGCCGCCACCGGGGAAGTGGCATCCGCGGTGCGCAGGATGCCATAGGCAAGCCACGGCTGGCGGCCCACCTCGGTCACGATCCAGCCGGCGATGATGGCGACAAATCCCAGCGGCCAGCTGCGGCCGACCGGCTTGAGGAACCACGGCGTGGTGAACAGGCGCTTGCGCAGCCACAGCACGGCGCCGACGACGCCGATCGCCAGCATCAGCACGCCGAGCCCGACCATCAGGCGGAAGGCGACGAAGACAGGGATGACCGGCGGGCGCTGGTTGCGGGCGAAATCGCGCAGCCCCGGGAAAAGCCCCTGGGGATCATGCGTGAGCACCAGGCTGCCGGCATTCGGAATCGCCACTTCCGCCAGGTTGCGCTCGGCTTGCGCGTCCGGCCAGGCGAACAGCACGAGATCGCCCGGCCGGCTGCCGTCCCAGTGCGCCTCGATGGCGGCGATCTTGGCCGGCTGGTGCCTGAGCGTGTTCAATCCGTGGAAGTCTCCCACCAGCACTTGCAGCGGTGCCAGCACGATGACCATGCCCAGTCCCATGCGCATCATGGTCCTCGCCTCGCGCTCGAAGCGGCCTGCGAGGATGTAGCGCGCGCCGGTCGCGAGCACGACCAGCGAGGTGGTCAGGTAGGTAGCAATCATCATGTGGGCGAAGCGATAGGGGAAGCTCGGATTGAAGATGATTTGCAACCAGGACACCGGATAGGCAATCCCGTCGCGCAATCCGAAGCCGGCCGGCGTTTGCATCCAGCTGTTGGCGGAAAGGATCCAGAAGCCCGACAGGGCCGTGCCGAAGGCAACGATGATCGACGACAGCGTGTGCAGCCAGGGCGGAACGCGGTTCCAGCCGAACAGCATCACGCCGAGGAAGCTCGCTTCCAGGAAGAACGCCGTCAGCACTTCATAGCCGATCAGGGGGCCGACCACATTGCCGACCACTTCGGAAAAGCGGCTCCAGTTGGTACCGAACTGGTAGGTCAGCACGATGCCGGACACCACGCCCATGGCAAACGATATCGCGAAGATTTTCGTCCAGAAGCGGGCCAGCAGATGGTAGTGCGCATCGCCGGTGCGCAGCCAGATTACCTCGAGCGTGGCGACGAACGCGGAGAGACCGATCGAAAATGCCGGAAAGATGATGTGGAAGCTGACAGTGAATGCGAACTGGAGTCGCGCGAGCAGGAGGCCATCAATTCCAGCGAAGCTTTCCATCGGGATACCCGTACCTTTCAGCGAATGCGTGTCCTGTCCTGCCGCCCGCCGCGCCGGCAGTGATAGCAAGCCGTGCGCCTTGCGGCGGCGCGGTCGTTCCCGGCGGAATCAGTGCGACATCAGCACGGGCACCGTCATGGTTTCCAAGGCTGTGCGCGTGGCGCCGCCCAGCAATATTTCACGGAACCTCGCATGACCGTATCCGCCCATGATGATGAGGTCGGCGTCCTTGTCCGCCGCCAGCGACAGCAGGGCATCGCCGATTTCGCGGTCGGTCTGCCGTAGCGACACGTCGATCTTGATGCCATGGCGCGCCAGGAACACCGCCAGGTCGGCGCCCGGCTGCGCTCCGTGCGCCTGCGGCTGGAGTTGCGGATTGAACACCACCACCTCGACCACCTGCGCACGCTTGAGCAACGGAATCGCGCCGGCGACGGCACGCGTGGCCGACATGCTGGCATCCCACGCAACAAGCACGCGCTTTCCGATGTCGTCGAATTGCCCCGCATACGGCACCAGCAAGACCGGGCGGCCGGAATGGAGCACGACGTATTGCGGGAAATCCGGCATCACGACCGGCGAGAGTTCGCCGGGATCGTTCTGGCCGATCACGACCAGGTCCGCATAGCGTGCCTGCAGGCACACGCCGGCGCCGGCCTCGTCGTCCACCAGCCGCTTCTCGAACGAGGGCAGGCCAAGGCGGCGCACGCAGTTGTCGAAATCGTCGAGGCCGCGTTCGGCGCGTTTGCGCAGGAAGTCGAGGTGCGCGCGCAGATTCGGATCGGTGTCGGCCAGCATCATGGCCTGCACCAGGTAGCGGGATGCGCCGGTCATGGCGGTGCCGATCAGATGGGCGTTCTGCGTCATCGCGATCGCCGCGGCGATCTTGATCCTTTCGCCGGCACGGATGGACTCGTCCACGTGCACCAGGATGGTTTTGTACGACATGTCGGCTTCCTCGTCGGGCAGGCGCATGCTTGCAACTGTCCGTTAGACCGGGCAAAGCGCGAAAAACAAGCGTGCGAGCGCGGAAGATTGACGCGCATCAAAGCTCGCCTGGCGCGATCCCGCGGCAGCCGCCGCGGCAAGCATCCTCCCTTGATTTCACTCAAGCCTCACATAGAATGGAAATGCCGCCGGGAGAAATGGGGAAGTCCATGGTTTCCCTTCGGGACCATCTTGCGCAGACGACAAGGAACTGAGGAAATTCGCGCGGCATGCGGCGCGAACCGTGAGCAGCGAACCGTGACACAGGCAGAGAGCATCGTGGCGATCGCGCATTTCCGGTTTTATGCAGAATTGAACGACTTCCTGGTGTCATCGCAGCGCCAGTCAGCTTTTCCGTATCGGCTCTCGCGCGACGCTTCGGTCAAACACATGATCGAGGCGCTGGGCGTGCCGCACACGGAGGTTGAACTGATCCTGGTTGACGGTGCGCCGGTCGATTTCAGCCACCGCCTGCAGGATGGCGAGCATGTCAGCGTTTATCCCTCCTTTGCTTCGATCGATGTCGCGCCGCTGGTTCGCTTGCGTCCGCCCGTCGCGGGCGCGGCGCGGTTCGTCGCCGACGCCCACATGGGACAACTGGCAAAGAACCTGAGGATGCTCGGTTTCGATGTCCTCTACCGGAACGATTACAGCGATGCCGAAGTCGCCCGGCTGGCCGCATGCGAAGACCGTATCGTCCTGACGCGCGACCGCGACCTGCTGATCAGGAAGGACATCGTGCATGGCTGCTACCTGCACTCGACGGCGAGCGATGCCCAGGTGATGGAAGTAATCGCGCGCTTCGATCTGGTGCAGTCGGCGCGCGCGTTCAGCCGCTGCATCGCTTGCAACGGCGAGCTGAAAACGATCGACAAGGAGGAAGTCGGACATCGCGTGCCGCAGCACAGCCGCCAGTTCTACGACCGCTTTTTCGAATGCAGGGAGTGTGCGCGCGTGTATTGGGAAGGATCGCATGTGGAGCGCATGCGCCCGAGGGTCGCACGGATGCTCGGCACGGAAAAGCAGGGCGCCGGCTGAGCTGCGCAGGCGGCCGGCAGGATTGAAGCACAATATGGAATGCACATCACCCACACTATCCAGGACCATTCCTTTTCAGCCATGACAAAACAATTCTCCGCCGCCGCCGAGCGCAACAGTCAACCCATCCTTGCCGTCCTGCGCGAATTGCTGCCGCAGCCGGTGCGTGTCCTCGAGATCGGGAGCGGCACCGGCCAGCATGCCGTGTATTTCGGCGCCCATCTCCCTCACCTGACGTGGCAGACGAGCGACCTTCCGCAGAACCATGCGAGCATCCACGCCTGGATGAACGAAGCGGACCTGCCCAATGTGCTGCCGCCGCTGACGCTCGACACGGCGACGGCCGATCGCTGGCCGCAAGCGCAATACGATGCGGTGTTCACCGCCAACACCTGCCATATCATGTCATGGGAGGAGGTGCGGTCGATGTTTGCCGGCATGGCCATGGCCTTGCGCGCGGGCGGCCTGGTCTGCGTCTACGGCCCCTTCAACTACGGCGGAAAATTCACCAGCGAGAGTAACGCCATGTTCGACGCTTCCCTGAAGGCACAGGCGGAGAGCATGGGCATCCGCGATTTCGAAGCGGTGGATCAGCTTGCAAACGCGAACGGCATGGCCTTGCGCAAGGATTACGACATGCCCGCGCACAATCGGCTGATTGTGTGGGTGAAAAGTTGAGCCAGAAGCCTTCCGGCGCGTAGCCGGCAGTCCGGCGAGGAGGTAAGCCACATGATGGGGTGGGGCGATGACATGACATGAGCGGGACGAAGCCTTGCGGCCGCAACAACGTCTTGCAAAAAAAAGCATAAAGTGTGACAGTCTGATCATGTCGCATCGCCCGGACGGAAAATGGCCCGCACCCTGCTTCGCACGCTCATCATCGTATTTCTTGTTTTTCCTGCATTAGCACAAGCAGAGGTGCTACGTGTCGTCAGCGACGACAATTACCCGCCCTATCTCTACCGCAAGCCGGACGGCAAGATCGAAGGCTACGCGGTAGATATCTGGAAGTTGTGGGAGAAGAAAACCGGGATCAAGGTCGAGTTGATCGCAACCAACTGGGCGCAAGCACAACAGCTGATCGCGGACGGCAAGGCGGACGCGATCGACATGATCTTCCGCACACCGAAGCGGAACGACATCTATGAATTCTCCGCGCCCTATGCAAGCTTGCCGGTTTCCATCTATGCGGATGCGTCGATTTCGGGCATTCAAGATGTCGGCGACCTGAAAGGCTTCGAAATCGGCGTGCAGGCTGGGGATGCGTGCGTTGAGAAATTACAGACCGCGGGCATCTCGAATAT
>JAKACN010000263.1 GCA_021821365.1 Pseudomonadota bacterium
CGGCCCTTTTCGGAGAGGCAGGCCAGTGCGCCCGCACCGCTCGCGACGATACGCGGCGCAATCGGTTCGTCGCCTTCATCGATGGTCATGAATGCCTTGCCGGCCTTGATGCGGCTGATCATATCGCCCGCTTTCGCGGTGAAGCCGTAGCCCGCGGTGGACGCAAGCATCAGCAGCGTGTCGGCCGGACCGGCAAAGTAATGCAGCAGCCGCGTGCCGCTGGCCAGTTCGATCAGCGTCGTGACCGGCACGCCGTCGCCGCGCGCGCCGGGCAGGGCGGATACCGCGACCGAATAGATGCGTCCGTTCGAACCGAAGGCCAGCAAGGCGTCCACCGTGCGGCATTCGAAAGTGTCGTACAGGCTGTCGCCGGCCTTGAAGGCGAACTGTGCCGGGTCGTGGCCATGGCCGGTACGTGCCCGCACCCAGCCGTTCTTCGACACGACCACCGTCACCGGCTCGTCCAGCACCTTCTGTTCGACGACTGCCTTCTCGGCTTCCTCGATCAGCGTGCGGCGGGCATCGCCGAATTGCTTGGCATCGCCTTCGATTTCCTTGATCACCAGCCGCTTCATCGACGATGGATTGTCGAGCAGATCGTGCAGCGTGGTCTTCTCGTTGCGCAGTTCCTGCAGTTCCTGCTGGATCTTGATCGATTCCAGGCGCGCCAATTGGCGCAGGCGGATTTCCAGGATGTCTTCGGCCTGGCGGTCGGACAGCTTGAATGCTTGCATCAGTGCCGGTTTCGGCTCATCCGATTCGCGAATGATCTTGATGACCTTGTCGATGTTCAGCAGGACCGCCTCGCGGCCTTCGAGGATGTGGATGCGGTCGTCGACCTTCTGCAGCCTGAATTGCGTCCTGCGGGTGATCGTGGCGAAGCGGAACTCGATCCATTCGCGCAGGATGTGACCGAGGCCCTTCTGCCGCGGACGGCCGTCGCCGCCGATCATCACCAGGTTGATCGAGGTGCCGGTCTCCAGCGAGGTGTTGGCCAGCAGGATGTTCATGAACTCGGTCTGGTCCTGGTTCTTCGACTTCGGTTCGAGCACCAGGCGCACCGGCGCATCCTTGCCCGATTCGTCGCGCACCGTGTCGAGCACGGACAGGATCATCTGCTTCATTGCCAACTGCTCCGGCAGCAGCGACTTCTTGCCGAGCTTGACCTTCGGATTGGTCAGTTCCTCGATTTCCTCCAGCACCTTCTGCGCGGAAGTGCCGGGCGGCAGTTCGGTGACGACCGCCTGCCACTGGCCGCGCGCGAGGTCCTCGATCTTCCAGCGCGCGCGCACCTTGAGCGTACCGCGGCCGTTCTCGTACATTTCGGCGATCGCCGAGGATGGCGTGATGATCTGTCCGCCGCCGGGAAAGTCGGGGCCGGGAATGATCTGCATCAGCTCCGCGTGCGAGATTTTCGGATCGCGGATCAGGGCGACGGCGGCCCTCGCGACCTCGCTCAGGTTGTGCGAAGGAATTTCCGTTGCGAGGCCGACCGCGATGCCCGATGCGCCATTCAGCAGCACGAACGGCAGGCGCGCGGGCAAGAGCTTCGGCTCCTGCGTCGATCCGTCGTAGTTCGGCTGGAAATCGACCGTGCCCATATCGATTTCGTCGAGCAGCAGTTTCGAAATCGGCGTCAGCCGCGCTTCGGTATAACGCATCGCCGCCGCGCCGTCGCCGTCGCGCGAGCCGAAGTTGCCCTGGCCGTCGATCAGTGGATAGCGCAACGAGAAATCCTGCGCCATGCGCACCAGCGCGTCATATACCGACTGGTCGCCGTGCGGGTGCAGCTTGCCCAGCACGTCGCCCACTACCGCCGCGGACTTGCGCGGCTTTGCGGTGGCGTTCAGGCCGAGTTCGTTCATTGCATAGAGGATGCGGCGCTGCACGGGCTTCTGGCCGTCGCACACGTCGGGCAGCGCGCGGCCCTTGACCACGGAGATGGCGTAGTCGAGATAGGCGCGTTCCGCAAACGTCGCGAGGGTCAGTGCTTCGCCGTCGCCGGACGGCGCTTCTTCAAACAGGGAGGCTTGTTCAGTCATTATGGTTCAGCTCTTGAATCAGATATCCGCTTCCGCTTCGTTGCCATGCTCTTCCAGCCAGGCGCGTCGTGCCGCCGCTTCGCCTTTGCCCATCAGCATGTTGAAGCGCGATTCGGAAGCGGCCAGGTCGAAGTCGCCCAGCGATACCGGCAGCAGGCGGCGCGTGTCCGGGTTCATCGTGGTTTCCCACAACTGCTCCGCATTCATTTCGCCCAGGCCCTTGAAGCGCGAGATGGCCCACGCGCCGTCCTTCAGCCCGTCCTTGCGCAGCTTGTCCTCGATGGCCGTCAGTTCGCCGTCGTCCAGCGCATACAGCTTTTGCGCCTGCTTCTTGCCGCGCGCCGGCGCATCGATCCGGAACAGGGGAGGGCGCGCGACGCAGATATGGCCACGCGCGATCAGCTGCGGGAAGTGCTTGAAGAACAGCGTGAGCAGCAGCACCTGGATGTGCGAACCGTCCACGTCCGCATCGGAAAGGATGCAGATTTTTCCGTATCGCAGGCCGGACAGGTCAGGCGTGTCGTTCGGCCCGTGCGGATCGACGCCGATCGCCACCGCGATATCATGAATCTCGTTGTTCGCGAACAGCCGGTCGCGCTCGGTTTCCCAGGAGTTGAGCACCTTGCCGCGCAGCGGCAGGATGGCCTGGAATTCCTTGTCGCGGCCCATCTTGGCCGAACCGCCGGCGGAATCGCCCTCAACCAGAAACAGTTCGTTGCGGCTCACGTCATCCGATTCGCAATCGGTCAGCTTGCCCGGCAATACGGCCACACCGGAGGATTTCTTCTTCTCCACCTTTTGCGCCGAACGCAGGCGCGATTGCGCCTGCTTGATCACCAGTTCGGCCAGCTTCTTGCCGTAGTCGACATGATGGTTCAGCCACAGTTCCAGCGCGGGCCGCGCGAAGGTGGCAATCAGGCGCACGGCGTCGCGCGAATTCAGGCGCTCCTTGATCTGGCCCTGGAACTGCGGGTCGAGCACCTTGGCCGAGAGCACGAAGGACACGCGCGCGAACACGTCTTCCGGCAACAGCTTCACGCCCTTGGGCAGCATCGAATGCATTTCGACAAAACTCTTCACCGCGCCGAACAGGCCTTCGCGCAAGCCCGCTTCATGCGTGCCGCCGGCCGGCGTCGGGATCAGGTTGACGTAAGACTCGCGCACCACGTTGCCTTCTTCCGTCCAGGCAACCACCCAGGCCGCGCCTTCGCCTTCGGCAAAGCCGTCGACGTCACCGCTCGCGTATTGCTCGCCTTCGAACAGCGGGATCAGCGGATCGGCATTGGAGGACTGCGCCAGCGATTCGACCAGGTAGCCACGCAGGCCCTGGTCGTATTGCCAGGTCTGCGTATCGCCATTCTTTGCATTGTTCAGCGTGACTCGCACGCCGGGCAGCAGCACGGCCTTGGAGCGTAGCAGGCGTTGCAGTTCCGCGTTCGGAATCGCGGAGGAATCGAAGTATTTCGCATTCGGCCAGACCGTGACGCGTGTGCCAGTGCGTCGTTCATCTTTCGCCAGTGTGCGCGATTTCAGGTTCTCGATCACATCGCCGTCCGCAAACGTGATCTTGTGTTCGCCGCCTTCGCGCCACACCGTGATTTCCAGGCGTGAAGACAGCGCATTGGTGACGGACACGCCGACGCCGTGCAGGCCGCCCGAAAACGAGTAGGCGCCGCCCGAGCCCTTGTCGAACTTGCCGCCTGCATGCAAGCGGGTGAAGACGATCTCCACTGTCGGCACCTTTTCTTCCGGATGCAGGCCGACCGGGATGCCGCGTCCGTCGTCTTCGATACTGACGCTGCCGTCGGTGTTGAGAGTCACCGAAACGTTCTTGCAAAAACCGCCGAGCGCTTCGTCCGACGCATTGTCGATCACTTCCTGGATGATGTGCAGCGGATTCTCGGTGCGGGTGTACATGCCCGGACGCTGCTTGACCGGCTCGAGGCCCTTCAGGACCCGGATGGACGATTCGCTGTAATCGGAAGCAGAGGGTTTTCTAGTTGCCATTCAGATGAGGACGCCTAACAGGCTGTTATTGCTTGAGGGAATGTATTTAAACATAAGTCACAGCATTCTAATGAAAAATCGGGAGCGCATGCGGGAGAACCGAGGTGGGGGCGAAATTCGTGCTTCCAATGCCGTCTTCATGCCTTCCCGGGAACGATATGTTCACTTGATTTATCTGGTGCAACATCATGAAATCTTTATAAAATGAAACCCATGTCGTCCCGCAACTTTCCATTCGCCGTACGTTTGATCGGAGTTTCCCCGCAGGAGCAGGAGGCGTTTGATGCCGCCCTCATGACGGAGCTGGGGAATAGCCACGGCTATTTTCGCCTCGCGGAAGGAAATTTGCAGGATCCGGATCTCTACATCGTCAACGCCGACGAACTGCGGGCGCTCGTGACGCTGGCGGACCTCCGGCCAAGCGATGTGCGCCCGGCCTTGCTGATCGGGCGGCCTGGCGTGGACTTGCCCTTTCGGTGTCTGGACCGGCCGCTCGTATGGCCAGTCGTGTTCGCCGCCCTCGACGAGTTGATGGAACGGCGTGCCGACGCGCTGTCACGCCTGGACGCGTCCGACATCGTGACCGTCCCTGAGCGCCGTCGCCGCGACCGGCTCGACCTTGACCTCACCGACCCCGCGGAATACGAAAAAATGCGCTCCACGATCCGGCGCGACGGCGCGGTGCTCGTGATCGACAGAAGTCCGGCGCTGCGCGACTACCTGGCCGACCTGCTGGTGCGACAGAAGTTTCGGGTCATCTGGGTGAGCGACGAAGTCAAAGCGGTGGAAACGTGCAAGCGGGAGCCTGTTTCAGTGGTGATGATCAACACCTCCACGCCGGGCATCGATCCTTACCGCCTGTGCTGGGCAATCAAGGAAAAGGATTCCCCGATCAGGATCGCCGTCATCTTCCTGATCAACAAGCCCTTCGAGTACGACCTTGAGCAGGCCAACTACGTCGGCGCCGACGGCTTCCTCAATAAACCTCTCGTCAACCATCACCTGATCAGTGCGCTGAAGAAATTTCTGCCGTTTGCGCGTTGAGCGGCGAGGTCCACGGAAAACACTCGGCGTGCCCCACAAAAGACACAAAAAATCAGGGTCGTGAATTTGGACCATGGATCAACCATTGAGTTGTTCAATAGTTGAGCGACTGCATTCGCCCCAAATGTTTCTCGAACACTTTTGTGTTTTTTGTGGACCCCCCAACTACTTGCTCAGCAACCGCATGCCGCGTTCCAGTCCGTCGATCGTGACTGGGAACATGCGGTTGTTCATCAGCTGGCGAATCACGGAGATCGATTGGCGGTATTGCCACAGGCCTTCCGGTTCGGGGTTGAGCCAGATGAATTTCGGGAAGGTGCTGGTGAAGCGTTGCAGCCATTCGGCGCCGGCTTCCTCGTTGTTGTATTCGACCGAGCCGCCCGCCTGCAGGATTTCGTACGGGCTCATGGTCGCATCGCCGACGAAGATCAGCTTGGTGTCGGGCGTGTACTTGCGCAGGATGTCCCAGGTCGGGAAGCGTTCCGCGTGGCGGCGCCGGTTGTTCTTCCACAGGTAGTCGTACACGCAGTTGTGGAAGTAGAAGAACTCCATGTTCTTGAATTCCGTCTTCGCCGCCGAGAACAATTCCTCGGTGCGCGCGATGTGGTCGTCCATCGTGCCGCCCACATCGAGCAGCATCAGCACCTTGATGTTGTTCTTGCGCTCCGGCTGCATCTTGATGTCGAGATAGCCGGCGTTGTTCGCGGTGGCGCGGATCGTGTCGTCCAGCGCGAGTTCCTCTTCCGCGCCGTCGCGCGCAAACTTGCGCAGGCGGCGCAGCGCCACCTTGATATTGCGCGTGCCGAGTTCGCGCTCATCGTCGTAATCGCGGTAGGCACGCGCTTCCCATACCTTTACCGCCGAGCGGTTGCCGCCTTCGCCGCCGATGCGGATGCCTTCCGGATTCTTGCCGCCGTTGCCAAAGGGCGACGTGCCGCCGGTGCCGATCCACTTGTTGCCGCCTTCATGGCGTTCCTTCTGTTCGTTCAACAGTTCCTTCAGGCGGTCCATCAGCTTGTCGTAGCCGAATTTCTCGATCGCCGCGAGCTGCTCCGGCGTGAGTTCGCGCTCCATGCGCTTCTTCAGCCATTCGAGCGGAATGTCGGGATGCTTTTCGAAGATCGCGTCGATGCCCTTGAAGTACAGGCCGAACGCCTTGTCAAACTTGTCGTAATGCGCCTCGTCCTTGACCAGCGTAGTGCGCGACAGGAAATAGAAATCGTCCAGCGACGGGCTGATGACATTCTTCTGCATTGCTTCCAGCAGGATCAGGAATTCCTTGATCGACACCGGAATCTTCGCGTCCTTCAGGGTAAAGAAAAAGTCGATCAGCATGTCATCCCCTGGAATCCAGTTTATGCTGCAGGTTCTTTTTCACGCCGGGCCATTCGTTCTGGATGACGCTGTAGACCACCGAATCGCGGATGCGTCCGTCCGGCATGATCATGTGGTTGCGCAGGACACCGTCGCGCTTCGCGCCGATCCGTTCGATGGCCGCCTGGGAACGCTTGTTGAACCAGTCGGTGCGGAACTCGACAGCGATGCAGCGCAGCGTCTCGAACGCATGCGCCAGCAGCATCAGTTTGCACTCGGTATTGATTCCGGAGCGCTGTGCCCGCTGCGCATACCACGTGCCGCCGATCTCGAGCCGGCGATTGGCTTCGTCGAGATGCAGGTAGCGCGTACCGCCCACGATCCTGCCGCTGGCGTTATCGCGTACCGCGAAGGCAAAGGTCTCACCGCGTTCGCGCTGTGAC
>JAKACN010000264.1 GCA_021821365.1 Pseudomonadota bacterium
GATGCGCTTCAGTTCCGGATCGGACGTGGCATCGACGCGCTGGTTATACCAGTCGACTGCTTCCAGCTCTTCCATCAGCGAGACGATTGCGCGATGCATGTCAACCGTCGCCGGCGTCAGTTTCTCGACCGATTCATGATAGCCTTCGCTTGCCATTGCCGCTCCTTGATGTCGTTAGTCCTGGGGGCATTTTCAGACGCTGCCCACCAAAGCTCAAATTGGCAAAATCAATGTCAGGTATCGCGCCAAACAATTGGCACTTCCGAGGCAGCAATGATTGCCGCCACGGACCGCCGCGCGCCTTGCCTGCACGATCAAAATCGAACTGTCATAATGGAGCGTGAAGCAGTCCGCCAATCGAGAAGGCTGCTCCACAATCAGCCAGAATAATCCGAGACACCGCTTCCTGCCAAGAGAGATTCCCATGCTTGACTTTGATTTCTATAACCCCACCCACATACTGTTCGGAAAGGGCCGCATCGCCGATCTCCCCAAGGTCGTTCCCGCCAATGCGCGCGTGCTGATGCTGTATGGCGGCGGCAGCATCAAGAGCAATGGCGTGTACGGCGAAGTCATGGCGGCATTGGCCGGACGTGTCGTCCGGGAGTTTTCCGGCATCGAGCCGAATCCCAGCTACGAAACACTGATGCAGGCTGTCGAACTCGTACGCAAGGAAAAGCTTGATTTCCTGCTGGCGGTTGGCGGAGGTTCCGTGATCGATGGCACGAAATTCGTCGCCGCGGCGGTCCATTTCGAAGGCGATCCCTGGAGCATCCTGGAAAATCGCGGCCGCAATATCAAACAGGCGTTGCCCTTCGGCGCGATCCTGACGCTGCCGGCAACCGGCTCGGAAATGAACAACGGTTCGGTCATCACGCGCAAGTCGCTGCACGCCAAGTTGCCCTTTTCCAATCGATTGCTTTTCCCGGCCTTTTCCATCCTTGATCCCGCCAAGACATTCACCTTGCCGGCAAAGCAGGTCGGCAACGGCGTTGTCGATGCCTACGCGCATGTGATGGAGCAATACATGACCTATCCGGTCAATTCGCCTGTGCAGGACCGGTTTGCCGAAGGTCTGCTGCAGACGCTGATCGAGGAAGGCCCGAAAGCGCTCGCAATGCCCGACGACTATGACGTGCGCGCCAATGTCATGTGGTGCGCCACACTGGCCCTAAACGGCCTGATTGGCGCTGGCGTGCCGCAGGATTGGGCAACGCACATGATTGGCCATGAACTGACTGCGCTGTACGGCCTCGACCATGCGCAGACGCTGGCCATCGTGCTGCCCGGCATGCTGCGCGTACGCAAGGACAGCAAGCGTGCCAAGCTCCTGCAGTACGCGGCACGCGTCTGGAACATCACGCAGGGCGACGACGATGCGCGTATCGAAGAAGCAATCAAGCACACCCAGGACTTCTTCGAACAGATGGGCGTGAAGACCCGCCTCTCCGATTACAGACTGGACGCACAAAGCATCGAAGCCGTGCTCCGGCAACTGGGAAATCACGGCATGGTGTCGTTGGGAGAGCAGCGTGATGTGACTCTGGATGTCAGCCGGAAAGTGCTGGAAATGAGCGCCTGACGCAGGTCCGGCCGAGACGCCGGACGCTTGAACTTCCTGCAAGGCGGCCAATCTACCTGTCTGACATGCCAACAGGCAGACAAGGCAACGCGGCATGGAACGTGTCGTTCCATGCCGTTCGCACTTCAGGAGGTCTCATGCCCACAACGCCCTCAACCATTCCACCGGGCAAGCCCGCTCCCCACCTGAAGCCGGGCGATGAAGCCCAGGCCGGAACGCCGGGGACCGGCGAAGACCTGTGCGAGGTATGTGGCGGCACCGGTGTCAGGAAAGACGGCCGCGAATGTCCCAACTGCGAAGGGACCGGGCGCGTCATACACGGGATCGGAGGCGGTTGAATACGTCCGCGGCCAGCATCACTTCCGGTAGATCAAAGCCACCGCCTCTGCCGCGATGCCTTCTTCGCGCCCGACAAAGCCGAGCTTCTCGTTCGTCTTCGCCTTGATGTTGACCTGGCCGGCCGGCACATCGAGATCGGCCGCAACATTGGCTGCCATTTGCGCGATATGCGGCGCCATCTTCGGTACCTGCGCGATGATCGTGGCGTCGACGTTTCCGATTGCGTAGCCGGCCGCGGCAACCCGCCTGCACGCTTCGCGCAGCAAAATCCGGGAATCGGCTCCCGCGAAACGTTCATCGGTGTCCGGGAAATGTCGGCCGATGTCGCCCAGGCCGGCTGCACCCAGGATCGCGTCGGTGATTGCGTGAAGCAGGACATCCGCATCGGAATGGCCGAGCAGGCCGGTCGCGTGCGGAATGCTGACGCCGCCGATGACAAGCCGGCGCCCCGGAACCAGGGCGTGGCAGTCGTAACCCTGGCCGACCCGGATCGAGATGGGAAGCGATGCGCTCATGCGTCTCCTTTCAAATGCAGTTCGGCAAGTGCCACGTCATGCGGCAAGGTGACCTTGAAGTTGCGCGGGCTTCCCTCCACCAGCTTCGGCCTGAGACCGAGCGCCTCGATGGCGCTCGCTTCGTCGGTAACCTCGCGGGCCTGTTCCAGCGCGCGGCGCAGGAGCGCGTAGCGGAACATCTGCGGCGTCTGCGCGGCCCACAGGCCGTCGCGCGCCACCGTTGCCTCCACGCGACCTTCTGTATCGCCGCGCTTGAGGGTATCGACGACCGGCAATGCCAGCAGGCCGCCCACTTCGTCCGATTGCACCGCATCGATGAGGCGATCGATCAGCCCGCTTGTCAGGCCCGGCCGCGCAGCATCATGTACCAGTACCCAATCTCCATCGCCAACCTGCTGGCGCATGGCCAGCAATCCGTTCAATACCGATTGGTGACGCGAAGCCCCGCCCTCGAAAATCACCGTCACGCGGTCATCGAGATGCTTTGCGCCGGACAAGGCCTCCTCGATGTAGCCGTCTTCTGCGCTAACCACCACAAAGGTGTGTGCAATCTTCGACGAGAAGGCAAAAGTATCAAGCACATGCATCAGCATCAGCTTGCCGGCGAGCGGCACGTACTGCTTCGGGCATTCGGCACCCATACGGGCGCCGGCGCCGGCGGCGGGAATCAGTCCAAAGAAACGTGGAGGAGTCATGTTGTTTCGACAAAATCGCGAAAGACTTCAATCCGGCCGCAGCAACGGTGGCCGGGGGCGATAGTTTATAATCTCGACATATTTTCTCACAGACGAAGCCTGCCGAAAGGAGCCTGCCGAATTGCAGTCACCCCGGCAACTTCGGACCCTATGACATTTCAGATGTCGTAACGTGATGTCATTCGATCTAAAAAAATCCCTTCCCAAACCAGGAAACCGCTTCGTCTTGCCCGCTGCGCACGGTTCCGCCGACGCGTTCGCGCTGGCGCAGGCCGCAACAGACCTCAAGGCGCAGCAGCGCATGCTCGCGGTCGTCGTTGCCAGCGCGACGGATGCGCAACGCCTGTTGGCGGAAATCCCATGGTTCGGCAACAAGGAAGGCATTGAACTGCGCTGCCATCTGCTGCCCGACTGGGAAACCCTTCCCTACGATGCGTTTTCCCCGCATCAGGACCTGGTGTCGGAGCGCCTGGCGACGCTGCATGAAGTCCGTTCCGGCCAATGCGACGTGCTCATCGTACCCGCCACCACCGCGCTTCTGCGCATGGCGCCGCCGTCCTTCCTCGCCGCCTACACCTTCTTTTTCAAGCAGGGCGAAAAGCTGGATGAAGCGCAGCTCAAGTCGCAGCTCACCCTGGCCGGCTACACGCATGTCAGCCAGGTGATGTCGTCCGGCGAATATTCGGTGCGCGGCGGCCTGATCGACCTGTTTCCGATGGGCTCGGCCCTGCCCTATCGCCTTGACCTCTTTGGCGACACCATCGAAACCATCCGCACTTTCGACGCCGATACGCAGCGTTCTCTGTATCCGGTGCGCGAAGTGCGCCTGCTGCCCGGCCGCGAATTCCCGATGGACGAGGCATCGCGTACCGCGTTCCGCAGCCGCTGGCGCGAAGAGTTCGAGGGCGATCCTTCGAAGTCGCCGATCTACAAGGATATCGGTAACGGTATCGCCTCTGCCGGCATCGAATATTATCTACCGCTCTTCTTCGACGAGACGGCAACGCTATTCCAGTACGTTCCGGATGAAACCATGTTCGCGCTGGCCGGCGATGTCGAGGCAGCGATCAAGCGCTTCTGGAACGACACGCAATCGCGCTACAAATTCCTGCGCGCGGATCGCGAGCGTCCACTGCTCGAGCCGCAACGTCTCTTCCTGACCGACGAAGATTTCTTCACCCTCGCCAAGCCGCACGCACGCTGGGTGATCCAGCAGGGCGAGGCCGCGTCCGAATTGTCGGCGCCGATTCCGAACATTGCGGTCAACCGCCGCACGGATGATCCGCTGACCAACCTGCGCGCCTATCTCCTACAGACCGACAAGCGTGTGCTGATCTGCGCAGAATCGAGCGGCCGACGCGAAACGTTGCAGCAGTATTTCAACGAATACGACTTGGCGCTTGTGCCCTGCGAGGGTTTCCAGGACTTCGTGACGGCCTCCGCCAAGGTGATGCTCGGCGTTGCGCCGCTCTATGCCGGCTTCGAGCTCGGCGCGGACCTGGGCAACCTTGTCTTCATCACCGAAACCGAGCTGTATGCCGGCAGCGGACGCCGCGCGGGCCGACGCAAGCAGGAAGGCGTGACGCAGGTCGAGTCCATGGTACGCGACCTGTCGGAGCTGAAGGTCGGCGACCCGGTCGTGCATGTGAACCACGGCATCGGACGCTACATGGGCCTGGTCAGCATGGACATGGGCGAGGGCGAGACCGAATTCCTGCACCTCGAATACGCGAAGGACACAAAGCTTTACGTGCCCGTCTCGCAACTGCACGTCATCTCGCGTTATTCCGGCACATCCCCCGAGGATGCGCCTCTGCACGCCCTCGGCTCCGGTCAGTGGGAAAAGGCCAAGCGCAAGGCCGCGCAGCAGATCCGCGATACCGCCGCCGAACTGCTCAACCTATACGCCCGACGCGCCGCACGCCAGGGCCATGCCTTCGAGTACTCGGCGCGCGACTACGAAACCTTTGCGGAAAGCTTCGGCTTCGAGGAGACGCCCGATCAGGGCGCGGCGATCAATGCCGTCATCAAGGACATGACAAGCGGGAAACCGATGGACCGCCTGATTTGCGGCGACGTCGGCTTCGGGAAGACAGAGGTGGCATTGCGTGCGGCCTTCGTCGCGGTCATGGGCGGCAAGCAGGTCGCCATCCTCGCGCCCACCACGCTACTGGCCGAGCAGCATGCGCAAACTTTCGCCGACCGCTTCGCCGACTGGCCGGTGAAGATCGCCGAACTGTCGCGCTTCCGCACCGGCAAGGAAGTCACGCAGGCCATCAAGGGGTTGGCCGACGGCACGATCGATGTGGTGATCGGCACGCACAAGCTGCTGTCGAATGAGGTGAAGTTTTCCCGCCTCGGACTCGTCATCATCGACGAGGAACATCGATTCGGCGTGCGGCAGAAGGAAGCCTTGAAGGCATTGCGCGCCGAGGTCGACGTGCTGACGCTCACTGCAACGCCCATTCCACGCACGCTCGGCATGGCACTTGAAGGCCTGCGCGATTTCTCCGTGATTGCGACCGCGCCGCAGAAACGGCTGGCGATCAAGACCTTCGTGCGCAGCGAGGACGACTCGGTGATCCGCGAGGCCTGCCTGCGCGAACTCAAGCGCGGCGGCCAGGTGTATTTCCTGCACAATGAGGTCGAAACCATCCTGAACCGCAAGGCGATGCTCGAAGAGCTCCTTCCGGAAGCGCGAATCGCCGTCGCGCACGGACAGATGCACGAGCGCGAACTGGAAAAGGTGATGCGCGACTTCGTGGCGCAACGCTTCAATATTCTGCTCTGCACGACGATCATCGAAACCGGCATTGACGTGCCGACCGCGAACACGATCATCATGCACCGCGCCGACAAGTTCGGTCTCGCGCAATTGCACCAGTTGCGCGGCCGCGTCGGGCGCTCGCATCACCAGGCCTATGCCTATCTGCTGGTGACTGACGTGCACGGCCTTACCAAGCAGGCGCAGCGCCGGCTGGAAGCAATCCAGCAGATGGAAGAACTCGGCAGCGGCTTCTACCTCGCGATGCATGACCTGGAAATCCGCGGCGCCGGCGAGGTCCTCGGTGAAAACCAGTCCGGCGAGATGCAGGAAATCGGCTTCCAGCTCTATTCCGACATGCTCAACGAAGCGGTGCGCGCGCTCAAGAACGGCAAGGAACCCGATCTCGCCGCGCCGCTGTCGACCACCACCGAGATCAACCTGCACGTTCCCGCCCTGCTGCCGCAGGATTATTGCGGCGATGTGCATGAGCGGCTTTCGCTCTACAAGCGTTTGGCGAATTGCGAAACCCAGACGACCATCGACGATCTGCAGGAAGAATTGATCGACCGCTTTGGCAAGATGCCGGACGCCACCCGCGCATTGATCGAGACGCATCGCCTGCGCATCGCCGCAGTGCCGGCAGGAATTGTTAAAATCGACGCCCATGCGGAATCGGCCGTCCTGCAGTTCCAGCCGAATCCGCCGATCGATGCCATGCGCATCATCGAATTGATCCAGAAAAACCGCCATATCAAGCTGCACGGCCAGGACAAGCTGCGCATCACGGCGAACATGCCGGACCTGGCGGCGCGAGTAACGCAAGTGAAGTCGACCATCCGCTCGCTGGTATCCTGATCATTTCTTTAACCGTCCCCTGTACAACGCAGCTCCCGCAGCACTGACAAGAGATCGG
>JAKACN010000028.1 GCA_021821365.1 Pseudomonadota bacterium
ATGACCAGCAGATCTCCGCCGCCCGGGCGATGCACGGCAATCCGCAGCGTGTTCGAAGCGCGAACCGAACGTGTTTCCGGATGACTGCCAGCCGGCATCACGTCGACGAACTTTTCGCCCTCGAAGTGGCGTTCATACAACGTCTGGAAGTCGAGGTTGCGCGCCTCCGGCAGGATCGTTGCATACAAGGTCGAGTGAATACCGCGAATCATCGGCACAAGGTGCGGAACGAAGGTCAGGCCCACCGCGCGCCCGGCGATCGCCTGTAATCCCTGCACCGTCTCCGGCAAATGGCGATGGCCTTTCACCCCGTAGGCCTTAAAGTTGTCGGATGCCTCCGCCAGCAGCGTATGCACCTCCGCCTTGCGACCGGCGCCCGATACACCGGATTTGCAGTCGGCAATCAGCATCGCTTCGTTCACCAGCGGTTTTCCTTGTGCAAGCAGGGGGGCAAAGCCAAGTTGCATCGACGTCGGATAGCAGCCCGGCAAACCGATTATGCGCGCCTTCCGGATGGCCTCACGGTTGACTTCCGGAAGTCCGTAGACCGCTTCGGACAGGATATCCGGACAGGAGTGCGGCATGCCGTACCATTTCTCGAACTCGGCTGTGTCCCGCAGGCGAAAGTCAGCCGCCAGATCGATCACCTTCACACCGGCCGCCAGCAGCTCGCGCGCCTGCGCCATTGCCACGCCGTGCGGCGTGGCGAAGAACACGACATCGCATTCGGTCAACTTCGCCTTCTCCGGCGAGGAAAAAGCGAGCGATACATGTCCTCGGAGCGACGGGAACATGTCGGCGACCGGCATGCCGTCTTCCTTGCGCGACGTAATTGCGGTCAATTGCACATCGGGGTGCGCCGCCAACAGCCGCAGCAGTTCCACGCCCGTATAACCCGTGCCGCCTACGATACCGACTTTGATCATCTCTATTTCCTTGCAGAAGACATTGATTCAGATGCCTGAATTTTATCAGGCCGACTCGGAGCGCCAGGACAACATCACCGGACAGTCCGAACGCGTTCCACGATTGCAGGATGCTTGCTGCACATGAAGAAACACAACAGCACGCCCTTCTGCATTGCACTACAAAAGCAAAAAGCCGCCAGGCACCAACCTGGCGGCTTTTCGATGCTCTGAAAACGCAGATTAGCGCTTGGAGAACTGCTTTGCGCGGCGTGCCTTGCGCAGACCGACTTTCTTACGTTCGACTTCACGTGCATCGCGCGTGACGAAGCCTGCTTTCGACAGCTCCGCCTTCAGGCCAGCATCGTAGTCGATCAGTGCACGAGTGATGCCATGGCGAACCGCGCCTGCCTGACCAGACTCGCCGCCACCATGGACATTCACCAGGATGTCAAAACGCTCGAGGTTGCTCGTCAGTTCCAATGGCTGACGAATGACCATCAGACCGGTTTCGCGGGAAAAATATTCCGCAGCCGGCTTGCCGTTGACGACGATGTTGCCGGTGCCCGATTTGATGAAGACGCGAGCCACTGCGCTCTTGCGGCGGCCGGTTCCGTAATTGTAGTTACCGATCATGTCCGCTCCTTAGATTTCCAGTACTTTGGGTTGCTGAGCGGAGTGCGGATGGGTTCCATCGGCATACACTTTCAGCTTCTTGATCATTGCGTAGCCGAGCGGCCCCTTGGGCAGCATGCCCTTGACCGCCTTTTCCAGCGCGCGCCCCGGAAAACGCTGTTGCATTTTCTGGAAATTGGTTTCGTAGATACCGCCCGGATACGTCGAGTGACGGTAGTAGGTCTTGTCCAGCGCCTTGTTGCCGGTCACGCGCAGCTTGCCTGCATTGATGACGACGATGAAGTCGCCTGTGTCGACGTGCGGAGTGAACTCGGGTTTGTGCTTGCCGCGCAGACGGTGTGCCACTTCGCTGGCGACACGACCGAGGACCTTGTCCGTTGCGTCAATCACGAACCACTCGCGCTGAACCTCTTGGGGTTTCGCGGAAAAGGTTTTCATGATGATGTCCTAAGTAAATAAACGCTCAATTTGGCGGTCCCGCGACTCCAAACCCGCGGGCTCTTCCTTGTAATCTTTCCCTGAGCGAACGGAAAGCCTGAAAGTATAGCCTTTTCAATGACTTGGCGTCAAATTTAATCGAGCGGAATATTAAGCACATCAAAACCAGGCACTCACCTGCCTCGCCATATAGCAGAATTCGCGGCTGGCCGAACCGGGAATAAAAAAAACCCGAAGCGGTTAGGCTTCGGGTTTAATCCACACCAAAGGAGGAGGGTGGAGGAGACAATCGATTGGTTGTCGCTGTCAAATCAGCCTTAACAACCAGAAATCAAATTCTACCCAATTTCATTGTGCAATGCAAGAAAAAAGCACGATTTTTGGCTCAATTTTTCGGATTTCATCAATCTTCTTTTTTAAATTCAAACACTTACCAAGCAACCACAATGTGGTTTCCTCCTCCACTTTATGAATTTATGTAACCGACAATATCTTTCAGTCCGGATTTGCGCCAAATTTGTTGCAACAATCATATTGCCCCGTCCGGTGAATTGCGATGCGATGAATGACACATGTCCTGCTTCACATTGCGATGCCTCGTGAGCATTCCGCCTTGACGATGTACCAACTTCAAACACGCTACAATACGCCTCTTCCGAATCAAGCGAGACAACCATGGATTGCACCGTACGCTGGACAGGATCGTCCGGCATGACTTTTTTGGCAGAAACCGGATCTGGTCACGTTGTCGTCATGGATGGTGCCCCGGAAGGCGGCGGACGCAATCTTGCCCCGCGCCCGATGGAAGTAGTGCTGGCCGGGACCGGAGGCTGCACGGCCTATGATGTCGTTCTCATCCTGCGCAAAAGCCACCAGGATGTACGCGGTTGCGACGTCACCCTGAAATCGGAACGCGCCGAAAAGGATCCGAAAGTATTCACCAAGGTCCATTTTCACTTCACGGTGCGCGGACGCAATCTCAAACCCAACCTGGTTGAACGCGCCATCAAGCTGTCGCACGAAAAGTACTGCTCCGCTTCAATCATGCTGGAGAAAACTGCGAAGCTGACGCATTCCTTCGAGATCGTGGACGACCTTGCAGATACGCCAGAAACGCCCGCCTGATTCGACTCGGCGCAGGCGCCGGCAAGACTGGGCGCCCTGCTCGGGTCCGGCTTATATATAGTAGGCCGTCGCCGTCATCACTTTCGCCATAGCTCGCATCATCTGCCGAACCGGCAGCGGCAGCTCGACCGCTCCAAGCTCCTGCGCTTTCGCGCCATGAGCCACTTCGTCAACGCGCATCTGCTCGACAATCGCACGTGACTTTTCATCCTGCCGTGGCAGGCGACCGAGATGGCTGGCAAGATGCGCCTCCACCTGACGCTCGGTTTCCACGACGAAGCCAAGACTGCGCGCATCCCCCATCCGCGCCGCTACGGCACCGATGGCATAGGCGCCGGCATACCACAATGGATTCAGCAGGCTGGTGTGCGAGCCGAGCTCCTGCAATCGCTGCGCCGTCCACGCCAGGTGGTCCTCTTCCTCGCGGCCAGCCTGGTCAAATTGCTTGCGCAGCGCAGGCTCTCTCGCAAAGCGCCCCTGCGAATCGTACAGCGCCTGCGCGCACACTTCGCCTACGTGATTCACGCGCATCAAGCCGGCGCTGTGACGACGCTCCTTATCGTCCAGCGAAGAATCTGCCATTTTTGCCGCCGGGTTGGGGCGCGATGCAGACGCAACGCCGGCGACGACACGCAATACCTTATCGATTCCGGAAACCAGTTCATCGACGCTTTGCATATTGACTGAACTCCTGAAAACAAATGCCCGAACCGGCACAGCCATACAGGTCCGGCGGCTTTCCATTTCTCATCCCAAATTTTATTTGAAAATTTGCAAGAAAATCTTGCGTTAGATCTGCCACTGAATAAAAACCGCCGAAACATGGCCGGATAAACAGCAAGAAATTACGAGCTTCAGGCTAGTTTTATTGCCGTAAACGCATTAATGGAAGGGGTCTTGTTGTTAAGAAGCCACATAAACGCTGGCACAATGCCAGCAAAACCAAATTCTCTTTGCCCAAACTGGCCATATTTGATGAAATCACCATTAGCTTCTTGATCAGTGATCGGAAGTCTTCGGCAGGGACGTTACCACTAGTGGCCTTGCTGGATGAAATTCAAGGCAATTCAAAAAAATTTTAGCACGCCAACCCTTGGAGATTTATTCAATGAAAAAATCGCTTCTCGCACTGGCAGTTCTGGGTGCCTTTGCAGGTGCTGCTCAAGCACAATCCGCTGTGACCATCTATGGTTCATTTGACGCCGGTGTTCGCAATGTGAACAACGCTAACGCAGCTGGCAACAGCAAGCTGACGATGAGCTCGAATGGTCAATACAATTCCAACCGCATCGGCTTCAAGGGCGTTGAAGATCTTGGCGGTGGCCTGAATGCTCACTTCGTCCTGGAAACCGGCTTCAATACCGGTACCGGCGCACTGGACAACGCAGCCAAGCTGTTCAATCGTTCCGCCTATGTTGGCCTGGGCGGCGCTTGGGGTTCGTTGGATCTCGGCCGTCAATATTCCGTCAACTTCAAGACGATCGGCATGTACGATCCGTTCAACTACAAGTTCACGGGTATCATTCCGCTGGCTGGCCAAGGCCTGTTGACCCGCCTGGACAACGACATTCAGTACACGGGCACGTTTGGTCCGGTTACGGCTCGCGCTGAATGGGCACTGGGCGAACAAGCCGGCAGCACGTCGAATGGTTCCGCACGCGCTGTTGGCGTAGGTTATTCGGCTGGTCCGATCGCCGCCGGCGCCGCTTACACAAAGCAAACGGCCGCAGCAGCTCCGAATCTCGAGACGACTAACTGGACCGTCGGTGGCGCGTATGGCACCGGTCCGTTCCGCGTCGCAGCAGGTTATGCGCGTAATGAAGCCGATGCTGCAACTGGCCCGTCGAACGACCGTTCGGACGCTTGGCTCGGTGGTAGCTACAACGTGACCCCGGCGGCACAAGTGACCCTCGCTTTCTATCGCACGAAGCTTGACGCAGCTGCTGCTGGCGCAGACGCTCGCCGCAATATGTGGGTTCTCGGTGGCACCTACGCACTGTCCAAGCGTACGAACTTTTACGCAGACTTTGACCATAGCTCGTTCACCAACGGCAGCCCGGCAGCTTGGGGTGTCCAGCCCGTCGCTGGCAATACCAAGAACGTGACCGGTATCTCGGTCGGTATCAACCACCTGTTCTAAGCAGCTTGATGGCGGCATGATAGCCGCTGTCTAGATTCGATGTTGTTGAAGCGGACTCATCATGAGATGAGTCCGCTTTCTTTTTGGGTTGCCCATCATCCCGCTCGCGACGAATCGGCGTTATCGGCGAAAAATGTTGGCTTGCCCAAGTTTGGGGCAAACAACTGTCATAAAGATAATTATGCAGAGGAAACTCGTTGCAAGAACACCACAAAGCCCCACTCTCTGTAGCCAAAAATCCAAATTCTCTTTGTCGTCGGACCGGATATTTGATGAAATATCCACGGACTTCTGAATTTACTGATTAAGGAGTCAGTTTCTGGCAGGGGCGTTACCGCTAGTGGCCTTGCCGGAGATGAGGTACTACAAAAAACTTAGCTCGATAACCTTTTGGGGATTATTCAATGAAAAAATCGCTTCTCGCCCTGGCAGTGCTCGGCGCATTTGCCGGTGCCGCTTCTGCTCAAACGAACGTGACCGTCTACGGTCTGGTCGATGCTGGCATCTCGCATGAAAACGGCATTCAGTCCGTTACGAAGCTGGCAACCGGCGTGCAGTCGGGTAACCGTCTGGGCTTCAAGGGCTCCGAAGACCTCGGTGGCGGCCTGAAGGCAAACTTCCAACTGGAAAACGGCTTTAACCTGGATACCGGCACCCAACGCCAAGGCGCGCTGTTCGGCCGTCAAGCATGGGTTGGCCTGAGCGGCGGCTTCGGCTCCGTCAGCCTGGGTCGTCAATATGACCCGCTGTTTATCGCTCTGGACACCATCGATCCGTTTGGTACCGGCCTGTCCGGCGCGACGACCAACCTGATGGGCTTCGGCGCATCCGGCGACGTCCGCGTCAACAACTCGATCAACTACACCACCAACAACCTCGGCGGCTTCAGCGCCACCGCATTGTATGGTCTGGGTGAAGTTGCTGGCGCCAACGCAAACAACCGCACCTACGCTCTGTCCGGTACGTACGCGAACGGCCCGGTCACCGCAGTTCTGGCCTACAGCAACAACAACAACGCCACCAATACCAACACCACCAAGGAATGGCTGCTCGGCGGCACTTACAACTTCGGTGTTGCAACGGCTCACCTCGGCTACGAAAGCGAGAAGAACGACACGGGTAGCGACTACCGTGACTGGATGGTCGGCGTTTCCGCTCCGGTCGGCGCTGGCACCGTGCTGGCTTCCTTCATCAACAAGGATGACCGTTCTGCAGCCAACAACCGCGGCGCCAAGCAATACGCTCTCGGCTACACGTACGCCCTGTCGAAGCGCACCAACCTTTACACGTCGTATGCTCACATCAAGAATGATGCGGGCGCGACCTGGGTGGTTGGCGACGCATCGAGCGGTGGTAACGCAGTTGCAGCTGGCAACAACTCCAACGCATTCGCCGTTGGTATCCGCCACAAGTTCTAATCTTTTGCGGACGTAAGTCCGCAATGGTTTGAACGCAGTATCGAAAAGGCATCTTCGGATGCCTTTTCTGTTTTTACGGCTGATTACAGCAGGAGAGCGGGAGCCACGTCTGGCCAACGCGCGCGACGGGAAAGACCACAGCTGAAGCGTTCACACACGCGAGTCTTTCGATGCCCGTATCGGGCGGAAAACTTTCGCATCCGCATAGAACTCTGCGTCCTGCCCTTCCCACCAACCCGGTACGCCAAGGACTGGCAAGGGCGTGAAATCGGATGTGGTCAGTTGATCGGACAAATCGCGAGAAGCTGTCAGGTCCAGCCAGCGGCGCTTGTTCGTCGACTGGGATCGAAAATAGGACGCATCGACCATCACCGGAAACGCATGCGCTGTAACGGCCTTGTAGGGATGGACAAGCTTTTCCATTAATGCGTGACCGAATAGCCAAACCTCACATTCGCACCAAAATTCATCGCGCCTGCCGAGCAATACTTCTGCCCAACGATGCCGGCGTAAGTCATCAATCAAGGAGCTATCGCGCGCGACGATAATTGCAGCATTTTCATCGAAGATGGTTGCGAAATCACGAAGTTTGCCGCGAATTGAGCTAACTTTTGCTTGTGCAAGCACGGATGCCTGCAAGGCATTGAGCTGCACTTTTGTCGCAGGAAAACTGAGCCAGACCAGTGCATTGAAAAAATCATGAAGATTCTCACGGGTCGGCACACAGCCCGTGTCACTGATAAACGCTTCGTACGCAACGCCGGGCGGCAATTCAGCTTGCGGCACAAACCGGATCGGCAAGCCGCGGTGGTTGCATAAATTGCTAGAAGCGGCAAGCGCATTCAGCTGCATGCGCCAGTCCGCAGCCCGGGTTAGCAGCCAGGCGGTTGCTGCATAGGGCTTCAGCCAGGGCCGGCTCCAGTCGATTTCGTGAAGGAATTCCGCGCTCATGTCCTGAGGAGCGCATTCACGCGCATCAGGCCAGCTTCCAGCCGATCGTCTCACCGCCGTTCAATGGAACGACAACGGTGTCACCCATCGGCAGATCGGCCGGAATGTCCCACTCTTCCCGCCTCAGGGTGATCGTGCCGTTATTGCGCGGCAGCCCATAGAATGCCGGACCGTTGAAGCTGGCAAAGCCTTCGAGCTTATCCATGGCTCCGGCCAGGTCGAACGCCTGGGCATACAACTCCATCGCATGCAGCGCGGTATAGCATCCGGCACAACCACAAGCGTGCTCCTTCAACCCTTTGGGATGGGGCGCGGAATCGGTGCCGAGGAAGAACTTGGCACTACCTGAAGTTGCCGCCTGCACGAGCGCCAGCCTGTGTTCCTCGCGCTTCAGAATCGGGAGGCAGTAATAATGCGGGCGGATGCCGCCCTTGAAGATTTCGTTGCGGTTGTAAAGCAGGTGATGCGCCGTGATGGTGGCGCCGATCCTGTCATCGGCGTCACGTACGTATTGCGCGGCATCCCTGGTTGTGATGTGTTCGAACACGATCTTCAGCGCTGGCAGGTCGCGGCGCAGCGGTTGCAGCACGCGATCGATGAAAGCAGCTTCGCGATCGAAGATATCGACCGCCGGGTCGGTGACCTCGCCATGGACAAGCAAGGGCATGCCGGCTTCCTGCATTGCTTCCAGCGCCGTGTAGCACTTCCTCAATGCAGTCACGCCGGCATCGGAATTGGTTGTCGCGCCGGCCGGGTACAGTTTTACTGCATGCACGAAGCCGCTGTCCTTCGCGCGCCGGATCTCGTCCGCGGGCGTATTGTCGGTCAGGTACAAGGTCATGAGCGGCTCGAACTTCATGCCTGTCGGCAGGGCAGCAAGAATGCGCTCGCGGTAGGCCGCTGCCTGAGCGGTTGTCGTCACCGGCGGTTTGAGGTTCGGCATGACAATTGCGCGCTTGAACTGGCGCGCGGTGTGCGGCAGAACGCTGGCCAGCGTTGCACCGTCGCGCAGGTGCAGGTGCCAATCGTCGGGACAGGTAATGGTGATGCTGGAATGCTGGGACATGGCGGCTCTTTCTGTGAAGTGCCGCTATTTTACCTGCTTGGACACCGCCAGATGGCGGCGCTCCGGGCAGCAAAAAAGCCGCGCCGGCGAGCATGCCGACGCGGCCCGGATCACACATTCGATTGCTTAATGAATAATTTTTGCCAGGAAGTCGCGAGCCCGTTCGGAGCGCGGCGAGCCGAAAAATTCTTCCTTCGTGCAATCCTCGACGATGCAACCCTTGTCCATGAAGACAACTCGATTTGCCACCTTCTTAGCAAACCCCATTTCATGGGTGACCACCATCATGGTCATGCCTTCCTGCGCCAGGCCGACCATGACGTCGAGGACTTCATTGATCATCTCCGGATCCAGCGCCGAGGTCGGCTCATCGAACAGCATCGCGATCGGGTCCATCGACAGTGCACGTGCAATGGCAACGCGCTGCTGCTGACCGCCGGACAGCTGGCCGGGGAATTTGTCCTTCTGCGACAGCAAGCCGACGCGGTCAAGGTACTTCAGGCCGCGCTCCATCGCTTCTTCCTCGCTGCGGCCAAGCACTTTGACCTGCCCGAGAGTCAGGTTCCGGCGGATCGACAGATGGGGAAAGAGCTCGAAGTTCTGGAACACCATGCCGATGTGCGAACGCAGTTTCGGCAGGTTGGTCTTCGAATCGCCGACCGAGACGCCGTCGACCAGGATCTGGCCTTTCTGGAATGGTTCCAGGCCGTTGACGGTCTTGATCAGCGTCGACTTTCCCGAACCGGACGGACCGCATACGACCATCACGTCGCCCTTGCTGACATGGGTTGTACATTCGGTCAGCACCTGGAAACTGCCGTACCATTTGCTCACGTTTTGAATATCGATCATTGACTTGTCCTCAGCGAATGATGGCAATGCGTTTCTGCAGGCGCTTGACGAGTACCGACAACGCGAAGCAGAGCATGAAATAGATGACGGCGACGAACAGGTACATTTCAACAATGCGGCTGTCGCGTTGCGCGATCTTGCCGGCGGCACCGACGAAGTCGGTCACGTTCAGCAAGGACACCAGCGAGACGTCCTGGAACAGCACAATGGTCTGCGTCAGGAGAATCGGCAGCATGTTGCGGAATGCCTGCGGCAGGATCACCAGCTGCATGGCCTGGCGGTAGGTCAGTCCGAGCGCGTACGCGGCGCCGACCTGCCCCTTCGGGATGCTCTGGATGCCTGCCCGCATGATCTCGCAGAAGTATGCCGCTTCAAACATGATGAAGGTGATGTAGGCGGAACGGTCTGCGCCAAGCTGGATCGGCCGCTCCGCGCCGGTGATCGCCTGCAACGCCACGGGTACCAGGAAGTAGAACCAGAAGATCACCAGCAGCAGCGGAATGGAGCGCATCAGGTTGACATAGCCCGCGGCAAGCATGGATACCGGCTTGAGATGCGACAGCCGTGCCATTGCGAGCAGCGTGCCGAAAATCGTGCCGCCAACGGCCGCGATCACTGTCAGCTGCAGCGTGTACTGCAAGCCGCCCAGCAAATAAGGCCAGGTGCGAGCGACAACGTCGAAGTCGAGATCACCCATCATTTGCCTCCCGCGATGTAACCCGGCACAGCTACCTTGCGCTCGATGAAGGCCATGACGCGATTTGCAGTCATCGCGATCACGACGTAAATCAGCGTTGCTGCTGCAAATGCCTCGAAATAGCGGAAAGTCATTTCACCCATTTCGCGCGTGCGGAAGAACAGCTCCACCAGGCCGATGGAATAGGCGACGGCGGTATTCTTGATGAGGTTCATGATCTCCGACGTCAACGGCGGAATGATGATGCGGTATGCCATCGGCAGCAATACAAAGCGGTAGGTCTGGATTTGCGTGAGACCCAGCGCATAGCCGGCGTTGCGCTGGCCACGCGGCAGCGCCTGGATGCCAGATCGAACCTGTTCAGCAATACGCGCCGACGTGAAGAAACCGAGGCAAACCACGGAGGTCACAAACTGGTGCTCGGTCGGATCGAGCGTCGTCACCCATGCCTTCACCGAATGACTCAGGCCCGGCACGACGAAATACCAGACGAAAAACTGGACAATCAACGGTATGTTGCGGAACAGCTCCACGTAGGCGTTGCCCAGCCTGATGAGCCATCGCTTTTCTGTCGTTCGCGCCACACCGATGATCGACCCCAGCACGAACGCCATGACCCACGCCAGCGCCGCCGTTGCCAGCGTCCATTCCAGCCCGGACAGGAGCGAATCCGCCCATGTACCGTCGCCGTCCGGGATCTGCTCGAAAAAAATCCCCAAATTCATGTAATGTCTCCCAGCTCGCCGAACATGCACCATGACCGGCCTGAAAAAAAGCCGAACGGCCATGCCGTCCGGCTCTTCAGCTCACGCAATGCGCTTATACGCCCTTGTCGTTCGGGGTCTTGAATGCTTCGCGGATGGCAGGCGTCATCGGGAAGTTGATGTTGATGCCCTTCGGCGGGATCGGGCTCTGGAACCACTTGAAGTAGATTTTCTCGATTTCGCCCGACTTCATCACACCACCGATGGTCTTGTCGACCAGCGCCTTGAACTGCGGGTCATCCTTGCGCAGCATCATGCTGTACGGCTCCTGGCGCAAAGACTCGGGGATGATTTTGAATACTTTCGGATCGCGCGAATTGGCGATCTGGCCGGCCAGCAGGATGTCGTCCATCACGAAAGCGGCAGCGCGGTCGTCGGCCATCAGAAGGAAGGATTCGGCATGGTCCTTGCCATAGATTTCTTTCACTTCGGCGTGCTTGGTCTTTTCATACGCTTTCAGCAGCGGTACCGAGGTCGTGCCGGACGTGGTGGATACAGTTTTGCCTGCCAGGTCAGCCAGAGAGTTGATGCCGGAGTTCTTCTTGACGGCGGCGGTCACATTGATGACAAAGTAGGTCGGCCCGAACGATACCTGCTGCTGGCGGGCGACGGAATTGGTGGTCGAGCCGCATTCCAGGTCGATCGTGCCGTTTTGCAGCAGGGGGATGCGGTTGCTGGACGTGACCGGCTGCAGGTTCACCTTCATGTTCGGCATCTTGAGCTCTGCCTTGGCGGCATCGACGATCTTCATGCACAGATCCATCGCATAACCAATGGGTTGTTGCTTGTCGTCGAGGTAGGAGAAGGGTACCGAAGATTCGCGATAACCGACGGTGATGGAACCGGTATCCTTGATCTTCTTGAGCGTTCCGGTCAGATCTTGCGCTTGAGCCGTAACGGTGAGCGCACCGGCAGCGATAAGTACGGAAACGAGCATCGATATTTTCATATTGCCTCCTGAGTAAGTTGCTTGTCCAAGTGTATCAAAAGGGGCTCAGCCCGAAAGCCGTCCGGACGCATGGTCCAGCCGGCCTGCGAACCCTCCCCGCACTGCAAAATCTGCCGTTACTCCGGCATGTTGAAACCCTATTCTACGGCGTCCCTGGAGCTAATCCCCGACCTTATCCGTCGGGAAACGCAGAGAATCCCGCAGCAGGTGGCCGATCGCCATATTCATGTTCACACCCTTTGGTGGAATGGGGCTCTTGAACCATTTGTCGTACAGCTTGTAGATTTCCCCGTCCTGGATGATTCGCCCCATTTCGCGATCGACAACCGCCTTGAACGATGCATCGCCCTTGCGCATCATGATGGCGTAAGGCTCGGCCGATAGCGCGTCGCCCACAATGATGAAGCGATCCGGTTCCCGGGAATTGGCACGCAGGCCGAACAGCAGCACATCATCCATCGGAAAGGCCTCGGCCTCCCCTTTTTCGACCATGGCGAAGGACTCGGCGTGGTCGCGCCCCTCGATCAACTGCAACCCGAGCGAACGGACCTTGTCGCGCTCGGTGAGCAGCTTGACGGTAGTCGTTCCCCTGGTGGTGACCACCCGCTTGCCGCGCAAATCGGCCCAGTTCCTGATGCCTGAATCCGCACGCACCACCATGCGCGCCGCGGCCACGAAATGCGGGATGGTAAAAGCAACCTGCCTGCGCCTTTCAGCGTTGTTGGTGGTCGAGCCGCATTCGAGGTCAGCCTTGCCGTCCGCAATGGCGGGAATGCGCGTTGAAGGGGTAACCGGCACGAAGGTGATGTTGAGGCGATTCAGCTTGAGCTCGCGCCGGACTGCGTCGGCAATCTTGAGACAAAGATCGACTGCATAACCAATCGGCTTTTTGTTGGTGTCGAGATAGGAAAACGGTAACGACGCCTCCCTGTAAGCGAGGGTAATGGTCTGCGTCTCGCGGATTTTCGACAGTGTATCGCCTGCATGCGCCGATGCGGCGGCGAGGCAAAGCGCGACGACGCCCGCCCGCCCCATGGCGATGGGGTTGATGGATGAATGCATGTTGTCTCCGTCTCACGCCGGTTCATTCTGAGGGACCGGTCTTGTTTGGTGCAACCCACCGCGCGTTGATTATTGTAGTGGCGCCGGGCAGGTCAAAACCGGATGCGGCTGGATCATTGCCAGCCGCATCCGGTACTACGTTTTCACTGGGGAATCAGGGGTACAGACCGCGCATTTCGCGGGCCTGCAGCACACGAGTACACGCGACGATGAATGCCGCCGTGCGCAGCGACACTTCCTTCTCCTGCGCCAGTTGCCAGACAGCAGAAAAGGCCTCGCGCATGATGCGGGTAAGACGCTGGTTGATTTCGTCTTCGGTCCAGAAGAAACTGGAGAAGTCCTGCACCCATTCGAAGTAGCTGACCGTCACGCCGCCGGCATTGGCGATCACGTCCGGCACCACCAGTACGCCCTTTTCGTTCAGAATGTCGTCGGCGGCAGGCGTCGTCGGGCCATTCGCACCTTCGAGGATGATGCTGGCGCGGATTTTGTTGGCGTTGACTTCACTAATTTGCTGTTCCAACGCGGCGGGAATCAGGATATCGCAATCGACTTCCCAGAAACTGTTGCGGTCACGCACCAGCTCCGCTCCTTTGAATCCGTCCACGCTGCCGTGCTCGGCAACATGTTTTTGCAGCGCCGGGATATCGATGCCGCTGTCGCGCATCACGGTCGTCACATGGTCTTGCACCGCAACGACCTTCGCGCCCGCTTCGGCGAACAGGCGTGCCGCCACGCCGCCGACATTGCCGAAGCCTTGTATTGCAACACGCGCGCCCTTGATCTCCAGGCCGCGCTTGGCCGCCGCTTCGCAACCCACGACGTACACGCCGCGTCCGGTTGCTTCCTGGCGTCCGAGGCTGCCGCCGAGAGAGATCGGCTTGCCTGTCACGACGCCGGACACGGTGCTGCCCATGTTCATGGAATACGTATCCATCATCCACGCCATGACTTTTTCATTGGTGTTCACGTCGGGCGCCGGAATGTCCTTGTTGGGGCCGATGATGATGTTGATTTCGCTCGTGTAGCGCCGGGTCATGCGCTGCAACTCGCCTTGCGAGAGAGTCTTCGGGTCGACCCGGATACCGCCTTTGGCGCCACCGTAGGGAACATTGACTGCGGCATTCTTGACGGTCATCCAGGCGGACAGTGCCATCACTTCCGAAAGCGTGACGTCCTGGTGGAAACGCACACCGCCCTTGCCCGGGCCGCGGGAAGTATTGTGCTGGACGCGATAGCCCTCGAAGTGGGCGATGGATCCATCGTCGCGCTCGATTGGCACGTCAACGATCAGGATGCGTTTCGGTCGCTTGAGGGTTTCGACCCATCGCGCCAGCGATCCGAGGTACGGGGTGACGCGATCGATCTGCTCCAGATAAACGCCCCAGGGTCCGATATCGCGGGGCGTCAAATAAGAGGGAATTTCATGCGGTGTTGACATGCTGCAGCTCCTTGTGGGTTCAGGTTTGCCGCCACCTGGTAAATGACGGATTCCATGAACGAATCGTACGGCAACGCAGTGCAGCAAAGCCAATGCTTTGTTCGCATGCAACTATGCAATAAATGCATAATCCATATTTTTCCGACGATCGCGCCGTTCAGGTGCTTTTCACGGCCGCAGCCTTGCGTTTGCGTTCCTGCGCCCTGGCTTTCGCTTCGCTTCGCCGGACCAGGTAATCCCACAGCCGCGAAACAATCGGCTTGCCGGGACGCTGCACCGAGGGGCGCTCACGGTACAGGCGAATTTCCATGTTCACCTCCCATTCGGCATGTCCGCCGTCAGCGCGCGCCAGTTGCTTCTGCTTCACTTCGCGAGTCACTGCGGACTCCGGCAGGAACGCTAGGCCGTGCCCTTCCAGAGTCATCATTTTCAGGCCCTCAGCCATATCGGTCTCGTAGCGCTTGTCGAGATACAAGGGACGCTTGGCGTCGGACAGGATCAAGTCGACCATGCGGCCCAGGTAGGCATTGCTCGTGTAGGAAAGGAAGGGCAGCGGCGATCTGGTAGTGCCGGGCAGGAGAAATTCCGGTGTTCCGGACTTGTCGCTGCGTGAATAGGCGCGCAATGCCTCGCTGCCCAGCGTCAGCATGTCGTAATGGCTGGCATCGAGTTGCACCGGTTGGCGAGGATGGTGATAACACAGCAAGAGGTCGCATCCGCCCTCGACCATGGCCATCACCGCGTCGTGCACGTTCAATGCGATCAGCCTGGTATGCAGGGTGCCGAAGCCGGCATCCAGCTCGGTGATCAGCTGCGGCATGTAGGTCAGTGACAGCGTATGCGGTACGGCGAAATCGACGGTCGTGTGGGCGGTGGGGCGTTTGCCGCGCATGAGCGCGCGCGCGTTGTTGATCTGGCCGAGCATTTCCAGCGCCTGTTCGTAGAACACTTCCCCGGCAGGCGTCAGGCGGGTTGGATAGGAGGTGCGGTCGATCAGATCGGCACCGAGCCAGGCTTCGAGCGCCTGGATGCGTCGGGAGAATGCCGGCTGCGTGACGTGGCGCAGCTCGGCGGAGCGGCTGAAACTATGCGTCTCAGCGAGCGAGATGAAATCTTCCAGCCATTTGGTTTCCATTGCGCTATGGTAGTGCGGTTCTGCAACCGGCGCAAAGGCGCGCTCATGCCACTGCGGATTCCGGCCCCAGTTCATCGGAAGAGGACTGCGCCGCCTGGCGCGCCTGCTGCCGCTCCCACATTTGCGCGTACGCGCCGTCCTTCGCCAGCAGTTGCCCATGAGTGCCGCGCTCGACGATGCGCCCATGATCAAGCACCAGGATCTGCGCGGCATCGGCAATGGTCGACAAGCGGTGCGCAATGACCAGCGTGGTTCGGTCTTTCGCGATTTCCTTCAATTGTGCCTGGATGGCCTGCTCGGCTTTCGAATCGAGGGCGGAGGTTGCCTCATCGAAAATCAGGATGGCGGGATTTTTCAGCAGCGTGCGCGCAATTGCGACGCGCTGCTTTTCGCCACCGGACAGCTTCAGCCCGCGTTCGCCGACCATGGTGGCATACCCGTCGGGCAGGCTTTCGATGAAATCATGGATGTAGGCAGCCTTGGCTGCAGCGATGATCTCTTCCTTGCTCGCGTCCGGCTTGCCGTAGGCGATGTTGTATTCGATCGTGTCGTTGAACAGCACGGTGTCCTGCGGCACGATGCCGATGGCCTTGCGCAGCGAGGTCTGCGTCATGTCGCGCAGGTCCTGGCCGTCGATCGCGATGGTGCCGGACTGGATGTCATAGAACCGGAACAGCAGACGCGACAATGTCGACTTGCCCGAACCGCTGTGGCCGACGACCGCCGTTGTTGTACCCGCCGGGATCGCGAAATCGACATCGAACAGAATCTGCCGCTTCGTCTCATAGCTGAAATTGACATGCGAGAATCTGACCTCGGCGCCATGGATCGCCAATGGCTTCGCGTGCGGCGCGTCGGCAACTTCACGATGCTGGTCGAGCAGCGTGAACAGGCGCTCCATGTCCGCCATGCTCTGCTTGATTTCGCGATAAATCACGCCCAGAAAGTTGAGCGGAATGTAGAGCTGGATCATGAATGCATTCACCAGCACCAGGTCGCCCAGCGTCATCTTGCCGTCGATCACGCCCTGCGTCGCGCGCCACAGGATCAGCGTCACCGCAACCGCGATAATCAGCGATTGGCCGGTGTTGAGAATGGAGAGCGAGGTCTGCGACTTGATCGCGGCCGTCTCCCATTTCTGCAGACTCTTGTCGTAGCGCCGCGCTTCGTAGTCTTCATTGCCGAAATATTTCACCGTTTCATAGTTGATGAGCGAGTCGATCGCGCGCGTGTTGGCTTTCGAGTCGAGCTCGTTCATGGTGCGCCGGAAGTTGGTACGCCATTCGGTGACGGCAACCGTGTAGCCGATGTAGACGACAAGCGCGGCAAAGGTGATTGCCGCAAACCAGATGTCGTAATGCAGCACCAGGTAGCCGATCACGAGCACGATTTCCACCAGCGTCGGCAAAATGCTGTAGAGCGTATAGGACACCAGCGAGGAAATGCCGCGCGTGCCGCGTTCGATATCCCGCGTCATGCCGCCGGTCTGCCGGTTCAGGTGGAATCGCAGCGACAGCGCATGCAGGTGCCGAAAAACTTTCAGTGCAATCGTGCGCACGGCGCTTTGCGTCACCTTGGCGAACACGAACTCGCGCAACTCGGTGAACATGGTCGTGCAGAGGCGCAAAACGCCATAGGCGATCAGGACGCCGACCGGCAGCACCAGCAGCGCCTGCGGCTGGCCGGGCTTGAGCGTCATATGATCGATCAGCGCCTTCAATACAAGCGGTACGCCGACATTGGCAAGCTTCGCGCCGATCAGAAAGGCCAGCGCAAGCAGCATGCGCCATTTGTAGGCCCACAAGTAGGGCAGCAAGGTTTTGAGGGTTGCCCAATCGTTGCGTGTGCCCTGGTTGGCGGCGGGTTCGGGATAGGAAACGGAATGGCGGCGCATGAATATTGCAGTCAGAATAGTTTATGCTTCGAGTCAGAACGATTGTAGCCCACGCCCGGAGAATGCATCGGAATGCCTGCCAGCCCCGATCCGCGCACATTGAGGAGATTGACCATGCAAGAAAACCACCATACCAGGCTTCCCGAAGGGAAAGTTCCGCAATTGCGTGTCATGCCGATGCCGGCCGATGCCAACGTGCATGGCGACGTGTTCGGTGGCTGGATCATGTCGCAGGTGGACATCGCGGGCGCATTGCCCGCAGTGCGGCGCGCCAACGGCCGCGTCGCGACCGTCGCCGTGAATTCCTTTCTCTTCAAGCATCCGGTCTTTGTCGGCGATCTGCTTTCCTTCTATGCCGACATCGTCAAGGTAGGCAGGACTTCAATTACCGTCAATGTCGAAGTCTATGCGGAACGAAACCGCCTGCAGGCCGAGACGGTCAAGGTTACGGAGGCCACATTGACCTATGTCGCCACCGGCGCCGACCGCAAGCCGCGCCTGGTACCACCGCTCGTGGAATGACGGCCTGTGCGGGGCTTGCTTCGCATTGACGCGCGATGCGAAATAATTGACCCCGTCGCGCATCTTTCGCATTCCACAACGCCCATGCCTCATCATCGCAGAACTTTTCTTGCCCTGTCTGCACGCCTGCTGACGCTGGCTGCACTGGCTTCCGCCTTTCCCGGCAGAACGTTGGGCCGCACGCGCACCTACCCGTTCAGCCTCGGTGTTGCATCCGGCTCGCCGCGCGCCAATCGGGTTGTGCTCTGGACGCGTATTCTCCCGGACCCGCTGGACAGTTCCTCCGCGGGAATGCAGGCCTATGCCGTGCAATGGGAGATTGCCGAGGATGAGGCATTCACGCGCATTGCGGCCCAGGGTCGCGCCACCGCCTTGCCGGAGCTGGCGCACAGCGTCCATGTCGACGTCAGCGGTCTGCGGGCCGACCGCTGGTACTGGTACCGCTTCATGCTCGGCGATGCCGTCAGTCCAGTCGGGCGGACCCGCACCGCCCCGGCACTGGACGCCATGCCGGCGTCGCTGCGCCTCGCCTTTGCCTCCTGCCAGCACTGGGAATTCGGCGAGTACGGCGCACATCGGCATATCGCGGCGGAAGCACCGGACCTGGTTGCCTTCCTCGGCGATTACATCTATGAGAGGGGGCCGTACGACCTGACCCATCCCGCCACGCCACGACATGGGACGAATGTCTGCGTGACGCTGGCGGACTACCGCGCCCGTTATGCGCAATACAAATCCGATCCGCACCTGCAGGCATCACATTGCGCTGCGCCGTGGATCGTTACCTGGGACGACCACGAAGTTGCCAACGATTACGGCAACGATCGCGACGAGCTCCTCGATCCGAATTTTCTTGCACGTCGCGCAGGCGCCTATCAGGCCTTCTATGAGCATATGCCGGTACGCCTGCCCGCACTGCCCGACGGCCCGCAACGTTTTGCGCACATGCGGATTTATGATCGATACGACTGGGGTCGGCTTGCGCAGTTTCATGTGCTCGACGACCGGCAATACCGCTCATACCATGCCTGTCCGCGGCCCGGGCGCGGCGGCGCCACATCGGTCACGTCACATTGCGCAGAACGGCTCGACCCGGCGCGTACCCTGCTCGGCTTCGAGCAGGAAACCTGGCTGGATTACGGCCTCGCTTCCTCACGCGCGCAATGGAATTTCCTGGCACAGCAAACACTGATGGCGCAGGCATCGCAAGTACCGGTCTTGCATCCGGACGATGGCCGGTTCTGGACGGATGGTTGGGACGGATATCCGGCGGCACGACAACGCCTGTTCGACAGCATCGTCAGGCATCACCCGGGCAACCCGGTAGTCCTGTCGGGCGATGTGCATTCCTTTTATGCCGCCGACCTGAAGCGCGATTTCAATCAACCCGCCTCCCCCGCAAACCCCGTGATCGCCACCGAGTTTTGCGGCACCTCGATCACCTCCAGTTCACGGCCGCAATCACGTACCGATCAATACGTTGCGCAAAATCCGCATATCAAATTCGGGCGCAGCGACTGCCGCGGGTTCGCGGTGATGGAGGTGACGCCTGGCCGCACCAAGGTACGATTCCAGGCGCTGGATGACGTGCACAAGGCGGATTCGGGTGTCACCACCATTGCGCGATTTGTCGTGGAAGATGGCCGACCGGGTATCGCCAGGGTGGACTGAATCTCCGCGACCGAACACGTTCGGCCGACCTGAAAAAAACCGCCTGACCAGCAGGCGGTTTCCCTTATCGTCCCAGGCTCGTAATCTCAAGCAGCCTTCTTCTTTTCATCGCGCAATTCACGACGCAGGATCTTGCCGACATTGGTCTTCGGCAGCTCGTCGCGGAACTCGATGTATTTCGGCTTCTTGTAGCCGGTGAGTTGTTCCTTGCAGTAATTCATCAGCTCGTCGACCGTCAGCGACGGATCCTTGCGCACCACGAACAGCTTCACTGCCTCGCCGGAATTTGCATCCGGCACGCCGATGCAGGCGCATTCCAGTACGCCGGGATGCGCGGCAACCACGCCTTCCACCTCGTTCGGATATACGTTGAAGCCGGATACCAGGATCATGTCCTTCTTGCGATCGACGATGGTGACGAAGCCGCGATCGTCCATCACGCCGATATCGCCCGACTTGAAGAAACCATCCGGTGTCATGACCTTGGCGGTTTCATCCGGGCGATTCCAGTAGCCGACCATCACCTGCGGGCCGCGGATGGCAATCTCGCCCGGCTGCCCCAGCGGCACAGGCTTGCCGTCATCATCCAGGATGGCGATCTCGGTGGAGGGAATCGGCAGGCCGATCGAGCCGGAGAACTCGGTAGCGTCGGCCGGGTTGATGGTGGCGGACGGCGAAGTCTCCGACAGGCCGTAGCCTTCGACGATCGGACAACCGGTGACCTTCAGCCACTTGTCGTTGACCGCCTTCTGCACGGCCATGCCACCGCCGTTGCAGATCTTGAGGCCGGAGAAATCCAGCTTGGCGAATTCGGGACTGTTCAGCAGGCCGTTGTACAGCGTGTTCACCGCGGGCAGCAGGTTGAACTTGTACTTCGACAGTTCCTTCACAAAGCCGGGAATGTCGCGCGGATTCGGGATCAGGATGTTCATCGCGCCCCAGCGGGTACCCATCAGGCAGCAAGCGGTGAGCGCAAAGATATGGTACAGCGGGAGCGCACAGACGATAGTCAGCGGGTCGATCTTGGGCTCATGCTGAAGCGCCGGCTGCGCCCATGCATCGTTCTGCAGCACGTTGGCGATGATATTGCGATGCAGCAGTGTCGCGCCTTTCGACACGCCGGTCGTGCCGCCGGTGTACTGCAGGAATGCGACATCGTCCTGCGTGAGGTTGACCGGCTTCAGTGACATGCGCGCACCTTCGGAAAGCACATGCTTGAAACGCGTGGCATTCGGCAGGGAGAACGCCGGCACCATCTTCTTCACGTTGCGCACGACGAAATTGACGATCATGCCCTTCAGGCCGCCAAGCATCTCACCCATGCTGGCGATCACGACATGCTTGACCTTGGTCTTGGCAAGCACGTGTTCCAGCGTGGTGGCGAAGTTCTCGAGGATGATGATGGCTTCCGCGCCAGAGTCGTTGAGCTGGTGCTCAAGTTCGCGCGGCGTGTACAGCGGATTGACGTTAACAACCGTATAACCCGCGCGCAGTATGCCGGCGATGGCGATCGGGTACTGCAGAACATTGGGCATCATGATGGCCACGCGCGCGCCCTTCTGCAGACCGCGGCCCTGCAGCCAGGCGCCGAGATGTTTGGACATCTGGTCGACGTCGGCATAGGTCAGGAACTTGTCCATGCATACGTAGGCATTGCGCGACGCGAACTTGCGGAAGGATTCCTCAAGGAGGTGTACCAACGAACGATACTGGGTCATGTCGATTTCCGTCGGTACGCCCTTGGGATACGACTTCTGCCAAATTTTTTCCATGTCTGCCTCTGATCTTATTTTGGTGGGAACGTGTAGATGGTCAAAATAATCGAACGACCGGTTCTTTTTTTCTAGCATAGATGCTATCGGTCGATGCGGTCGCACGCAAGTGTTTTCAAGGAGCGAAAAAGCAATAAGAGGAATTCTTCTAGGCGAGGCGCGATGCTGCGTCGCAACATCGGTGTCATGCTTCCTGCCCCATATACGACAAAGCGACCTTGAAGGTCGCTTTGCTATTTACCTGCAGATATGGCTTAGCGCTCGGCGGCGGCGTGCAGGCTTCCGTCATTCATTGGCGTGTTGCCGAGGGCGGCAAGCTGGCGGTGGCGCTCGTCCTTGTCCAGCTTGGACAAACCACGGACTGCTTCGTAGAACCTGGGCAGGGTCTTGGTCTGCGCCATCAGCGCCCGGAAGCCCGGCACGAAATCATGATAAGTCGCAATGGCGGACAAGTGCGCATTCGACAGCGGCTCGGCAAACCAGCGATCATAGCCACTGTATCCGCCCCAGCTCCTCTTCAGCACTTGATATTCGTCCTTCAGCGACTGGAAGATCGCGGCCTTTGTCTTCCGCTTTTCGCTATCGCTCACCGGACGATCGAAATTGGCCTGCAACTCCTTGCGGTACTTGAGCAGCATGGCGAGGAAATCCTGCTTGCGCGCTTCATACGCGGCATAATCCGCCCGCGTCTTGTCATCGCCGTACTTCGCGAGCCAGCGCTCCACACCGGCTTCTTCCACGGAGACGGCGAAGGATTCGTTGAAACGCGAATCGCCCGGCACGTACACAACCTGGTGCGCCAGCTCATGGAAAACCATGCGTGCCACTTCGCCGTCGGGGTAGCGAATAAAGGTCGATAGCACCGGATCCTTGAACCAGCCCAGCGTCGAATAGGCGGGCACGCCGGATACTTCGACATCGTATTTCTCGGCGCGCAGTTCAGCCGCGTAGGCCTGCGCGTCTTCCTTGCTGTAATAGCCGCGATAATTCACGCACCCCGCCACCGGGAAGCACCATTCCAGCGGCGTGAGTGACAGCTCGGGCGTGGCCACCACATTCCACATCACGAACGGACGCTTCAGGTCGGCATAGGTGGTGAAGGTGTCATTGTTTGGCAGGCCAAGTTCGCTCGCGGCGAACGCGCGAATGGACTTGACGCGGGTGAGCTTGTCTTTCAGCTTGACGCCGGTCTCGGGGTTGGCCAGCCAGTCATCGATTGGTCGGGCCTCCGACAGCAGGGAAAACTGCCCCTGCGCCGCCTGCACGAAATATCCGACCTGCGCGCAACCGCCGACAAGGGCCGCCATGCCGCAAAGAACCAACGCCCGCCACTTCATCTTCATATCCTGCTTACACCTTTTCCACCTGGACCAGAACGTCATAAAACGTCGGCCCGTTGCCGATGTCGGTCAGGCGCTGGCTGGTGACTTCATTGGCATTCTTGCCATCGGAAGCAAACTTCTTCCACCAGATGGACAGGCCGACAACCAGTCCTTGCCGCGCCTTCTCGGTCACGCGCGCCTTCGCAACGAATGAGCCTCGCGCATTGAAGATACGCACTCGGGCGCCGTCTTCGATCCCGCGCTGCGCGGCATCGGCCGGATGCATGTCGAGATGCGGTTCGCCTTCCGTATTGCGCAGGCTCTCCACATTGACGAAGGTGCTGTTTAGAAAGTTCCGGGCCGGCGGAGAAATCATGGCGAGCGGATAGTCTTTTCCCAACTCCGGACTGCTCGCCAACGACTCGTGAGGCGGAACATAGGCCGGCAAGGGATCGAGCCCATCGGCTTTCATGCGTTCCGAATAAAACTCGCACTTGCCCGAGGGTGTCGGAAAACCGCCGTTGGCAAAAGGCGCATCCGGCATGTTCACTTTCTGCCATCCTTTTCGCTTGAGTGTCTCCCATTCGAAATCCGCAGTACGCGGATCGTTCGTATTGAATGCCTGAGCCGCGATCTGTTCGTCGCTCTCCTGGAAGCAAGGGTCATCGAAACCCATGCGCGCCGCAAGCAGCCGGAAAATCTCCGTATTCGGCTTCGACTCTCCGAGCGGCACAATCGCCGGATTGTTGGCCATCATGTACATATGGCCGTAGGTCGTGTGAATGTCGACGTGCTCCAGCTGCGTCGTGGCGGGGAGCAGGATGTCGGCGTAGTCGGCGGTGTCGGTTTGAAAATGTTCGAGCACCACGGTGAACAGATCCTCGCGGGCAAATCCTTGCGCCACCTTTGGCGACTCCGGTGCTACGGCGACCGGGTTTGAATTGTAGACAACTAGCGCGTCGATCTTCGGGCCGAATTCCGGCGAAGCATTGCGCAACAAGGCATCGCCGATCTGCACCATGTTGATGGTGCGCGGTTGCTCGGTAAGGAGGTCCGGCCGCTGCAGCAGCTGGCTGTTTTTTGCAAACGCATCCGATGTCGAAAGCTGGATGCCGCCGGCGGGATGGCGCCATGCCCCGACCAGCGCCGGCAGGCAGGCGATATTGCGCACTGCCATGCCGCCGCCATGGGTACGCTGCACGCCGTAGTTGAGGCGAATCGCGACCGGCTCGCCACGTGCCGCGGCAGTGCCGTACTCGCGCGCCAGATGCTCAATCTCCTGCGCCGTAATGCCGCAAGCTGCTGCCGTCCGCTGCGGCGTCCACTCGCGCACGCGCTCCCGCAATTGCTCGAAGCCGAGCGTATGCCGGGCAACATAATCTTCATCGATCAGGTTCTCCGCAATCAATACATGCATCATCCCGAGAGCAAGTGCAGAGTCCGTGCCCGGCATCGGCGCGATATGTTGATGGCACTTTTCGGCGGTCAGCGAGCGATAGGGATCGATCGCGATCAGTTTCGCGCCACGCCGCTTTGCTTCCTGCGCGCGCATCCAGAAATGCAGGTTCGATGCAATCGGATTGCCGCCCCAGATCAGGATCAGCCTGGCATCCTGGAACTGCTCGACGTCGGTGCCGATGCGCGCCCCGATGGTGTACTTGTAGCCGGCGCCGCCGGCAGTGGCGCAGATGGTTCGTTCAAGCAACGAAGCGTTGAGCTTGTGGAAAAAGCGCATCGCCATCGATTCCCCCTGCACCAGGCCCATCGTGCCGCAATAACTGTATGGCAGAATGGCTTGCGGTGCGCGTGCGGCGATTTCCTTCAGTCGCATCGCGATGGTGTCGAGCGCTTCGTCCCAACTGATACGCGCGAACTTTCCCTCGCCCTTTTTTCCGATGCGTTTCATCGGATACAGCAGCCGATCCTTGTGATAGGTCCGTTCGGTGTAGCGCGACACCTTGGTACAAAGCACGCCCGCGGTGGTCGGGTGGTCGGGATCACCGCGCACCTCGACCGCGACGCCATCTTTCACAGTGACGAGCAGCGCGCACGTGTCGGGGCAGTCGTGGGGGCAAATGGCGCGAACAATTGAAGTGGTCATAGAACTTTCCGAAGTGGTCCGGCGAGCCGGCGAAGAACATCTTCCGGTCGTTTGCAGTAGTTAAAATATGCCATAGTCGTCTGGGCGTAATATACCGATATTGCGCAACACGCGCATGCCGCCCGACAACATGGCGAGCGTTCTGGAGAAATCAATGAAGTTGCTTGATCCGATTATCGAATTCCATTCCGAGTTGCAGCAGATCCGGCGCGATATCCACGCACACCCGGAGTTGTGCTTTGAAGAGCAGCGCACTTCGGATGTTGTCGCACAAAAGCTGACCGAGTGGGGAATTCCCATCATGCGCGGCATGGGTATTACCGGTATTGTCGGCGTAATCAGGAACGGCGCCGGCTCGCGCGCCATCGGCCTGCGCGCCGATATGGATGCTCTTCCCGTCCAGGAGATCAACACCTTCCCTCACGCATCGAAACACGCGGGAAAGATGCATGCCTGCGGGCACGACGGCCACGTCGCGATGCTTCTCGGCGCTGCGCGCTATCTGTCGCAACATCGCCATTTCGATGGTACGGTGTACCTGATTTTCCAGCCGGCCGAAGAAGGCGGCGGCGGCGCCAAAAAGATGATGGACGACGGCCTGTTTGCGCAATGCCCGATGGACGCCGTGTTCGGCATGCACAACTGGCCCGGAATTGCCGTCGGGACCTTCGGTGCCACATCCGGCCCGCTCATGGCATCGTCCAACGAATTCGAAGTGGTCATCCGCGGCAAGGGCGCTCATGCCGCACAGCCGCACAAGGGTATCGACCCGATCATGGTTGCCATCCAGGTCGCGCAGACCTGGCAAACCATCGTGACACGCAACAAGAGCCCGATCGATTCGGCAGTGTTGTCGATCACCCAGATCCATACGGGCAGTGCGACCAACGTCATTCCCGACGAAGCCTGCCTGATCGGCACGGTGCGCACCTTCACGACCGACGTGCTGGACCTGATCGAGCAGCGCATGAAAACCATTGCCGAACACACCGCGCTGGCGTTCGATGCGCAGGTTGATTTCCGTTTCACGCGCAACTACCCGCCTCTTGTCAACCATGCCAGGGAAACAGCTTTCGCCATCGAAGTAATGAAGTCCATCGTCGGCGAAAACATGGTCAATACGCATGTCGAGCCGACCATGGGTGCGGAGGATTTCGCATTCATGCTGCAGGAGAAACCAGGTTGTTATGTCTTTCTCGGAAACGGCGAGGGTAGCCATCGCGATGGCGGCCATGGCGTCGGCCCGTGCAACCTGCACAACCCGAGCTATGATTTCAATGACCAGTTGTTACCCATCGGCGCGACCTACTGGGTACGATTGGTCGAGGCATATTTGCCCAATACCTGACGAGCGGGCCGGATTCGGGAAAGTTACGGGAAAGGGGGAAGCGTCAGCGACGCATTGGCCGGCCCGTCGACTACCGTCGTGAGAACCGGGGCGCGCTCAAGGCGGATATCGCCGTACCACGCTTCCGCGGACTCGCCGGTGTTGTCGGTATCGGTCAGCACACCGATTCCGATCAACCGGCCCGGTTTTTCTCCGAATGCCTTTTCGTAATCCTCGACGATGTTGCGGGACAAGACACGCCATTCGCCGAGGCCCACCGGGCCGCTCTCTGCCACCATCATCTTGATGCGGCTGCTGTATGTGCTCCGGATGATCGTTCCCACGGGAAGATTGTTCTCCCAGATATACATCAGCGTGGCGTACGGAAAATCATGCCCGGTCACGACCTTCGCTGTCTCGAACAGGACCTGGTCGGCGAACGGCAGACTGTCCTTGTCTCCGTCAAAGCCGAGCACGATGCGTACCGGCGAGTCCTCCGTGGCGCGCTTCGTGTTGTCGGCCGTCTTCAGCAGAGCGGGAATTTTCCATTGCCATTGAAGCCAGGGATTACGGACGGGGTCCACGTCGAGGTCATGCATCAACGCCGACGAAGCACTGTCCGCGCGCGCATGCAGCACCGTCCTGCCTTCCTTGCGCACGAGCCGGTATTGCGTGGGCTTCTTTGTGCGGAGAATAATTAGCGGTTTCCAACCATCGGGCATGCCGCCCGGTACGTTAGCGGAAAACGGGGGAACCGTCATTTCCGGATTCCCTTGCCCCGCAACCGGCATGCGTGACGTGTCGCCAGGAAGTGCCGTGCACCCGGCAATCACCAATGGAACGACAAGCGAAAAAAGACGATGCTTCATGGCAGGACAAGACGGCTGCGATGCTACCCCGCGCGGGGACCTGCGCACCGTCATTCCAGCCAACGAACAAGGGTACTAGGACTCTGAAAACTGCGGCGTTTGCGACCTGTTAATAGGAGTTGAATGGATTGTATAGCGTACCGGGACTGGCGCGGATTCAATTTGATTTCCGCCAGCAGTTTCATGGACAAACTGCCAACGCACCTGATGATATTTTGCAACAGCCTCGCGATGAGCAATGCTGATCACCGCGGCTTCCGGCAACTCTTTCATCACCATATCGTACAGGCGCGCTTCGGTCTCCGGATCGAGCGCGCTGGTGGCCTCATCGAGGAACAGGATTTGCGGCCGCGTCAGCAGCACACGGACAAACGCCACGCGCTGCTGCTCTCCCGGCGACAGGCGTTGACTCCAGTTATCGGATTCGTCGAGTTTGTCCGATAGGTGAGAAAGACTGCACAGGGCGAGGTAATGCCGGATGGCCAGGTCCTTGTAAGCATCTTCGGCGGCCGGATAGGCAATCGCTGCGCGCAACTTACCAATCGGCAGATAACTTTTCTGGGGCAGGAAAAGCAGCTTGGCCTCGCAGGGAATTTCGATGCTGCCCCCTCCGTACGGCCAGATACCCGCAATCGCACGAAAGAGCGTGGACTTGCCGCAGCCCGACGGGCCGGCAACCAGGATGCGCTGCCCCCCAAAAATATTCGCTGACACCGGGGCGGTGAGGCGAGATCCCCCCGGCAATCGCAGTTCCACATCGTCCAGGAGAAGCGCCCCGACGTTATTGCGTCCGACACTGATGCCGCGTGGCTGCGTCGCCGCAGCCGTTACTGCCGCGTGAAAACCCGCAAGCCGGTTGACGCTTGCCTTCCAGCTCGCCAGCGAAGTGAACGCGTTGATGAACCACGAGAGCGATTCCTGGACCTGCCCGAACGCCGAGCTGATCTGCATCAGTCCGCCCAGCGTGATTGCGCCGCTGAAGTAGCGCGGCGCGCCGACAAGAAAAGGAAAGATAATGGCGAACTGCGCATAGAAATTTGACGCAATGTTCAGCCGCTTGGTGGTCCGCATGATGGACCACCAATTGTGCCTGATCCAATCGAAGCGTCCGGCCAGCTGCGTTCGCTCCTGCTGTTCGCCGCGATACAGTGCCACGGATTCCGCATGTTCACGCATGCGCACCAGACCAAAGCGAAAATCGGCCTCGTACCGCTGCTGAAGAAAATTCTGCGCCACCAGGGGTTTGCCGATCCACCACACGAGCGCAGAGCCGATTCCTGCGTAAGCGATGGCAAACCAGACCATATAGCCCGGGATGCTAACGGACTGCGCGCCAAGCATGAATGAGATCGGACCGCTGACGCCCCACAGGATACCGATGAACGACACCAGCTTCACCACGCTCGACAGCAAGCCGATAGAGAGCGATAGCGAGCCACTGGTCAGGAAGCTGAGATCCTCGGCAATGCGCTGGTCAGGGTTGTCCGCCGAACGTGCCTGCTCGATGCGGTAATACACGTGATTGGCCATCCACTCGTCAAGGTATTGCCGAGTCATCCACGCTCGCCACCGCATCTCGAGCGACTGCGTGAGATACACCTGGTAGATTGCGACTGTGATGTAAATGAACGCCAGATAGGAGAACCGCCAGAGCTGCATCCGAAATCCGGGGAAATCCTTGCCTTCCAATGCATTGTAGAAATCGCGGTTCCACGCATTGAACTGCACATCGAGATATACCATTCCAAGCGCCAGGGCGATCACCGCAGCCAGCAGGGCGCGTGCTTTCCACCTTTCCTCGGAAAGCCAGTATGGCTTGATCAGATTCCAGACAAGGCGCCAGTCGGTGCGTTCATGATGCTTAACGGTCATAACGAATTGCTGCGGTACGAAACGAATGGAGAAGCCCGGCCTGCGTCAGCGGTGGGCTCGTCTTTGCAGGCGTGGCAAACGTCGTGCGCCACTCTGTCATTAAGGCAGTTTGTCGGGCGCTTGTCCAACACGCTTGCCTGGATTGCGTCGTTCAAGCGCGAGAAGTGCGGCTGACTGATCGGCATTTGGTACCACGTCGGCAATGCTGCGATAGAGCTGCATCACCAGCGTGGTAACCGGCAATTGCACTCCGGCCGCAGTGGCCGCAATCAGGATATTTTCCAGATCCTTGGTCTGGCTCTTTACCTGCCCGCCTGGAAGAAAATTGCGATCCAGCATGCGCTGGCCATGCACTTCGAGAATCCGGCTTTCTGCGAAACCGCCCCGAATCGCATTGCGAACCGCTGCCGGATCAGCACCACCTGCCTGCGCCAACAATAACGCCTCCGCGACGATGCTGAGCGTTCCGCCAACGATCAGTTGATTGCATAGCTTTGCCAGCTGACCGCAGCCTGCGGGCCCTACGTGCACCGGACGACCCATGGCCGCAAGGACCGGTACAGCCCGGGCGAAATCGGATGTGCTGCCGCCGGCCATGATGGCAAGGGTCCCTGCCTCGGCCCCGACCACTCCGCCCGAGACGGGCGCGTCCATGAATCCGATACCACATTCCGCGAGCAATCTGTTCATGTCCTGCGCTTCGGATTGACGCGTCGAACTCATGTCGATAACAAGGGAGCCACGGCGCAAGGCTGGCATTGCCGCCTCAATGACCTGCCTCACCACCGGGCCCGCTTCAAGCATTGTGATAATCACGTCGGCGTCGGCAACCGCTTCAGCCGGGGTGGCCGCAACGCGGGCGCCCAAGCTCAGCAGCACCTCCGCCTTGGCATGAGTACGATTCCACGCGGTCAATTTGTAGCCCGCCTGGAGCAAGCGGCCAGCCATCGGCTTTCCCATCAGGCCGATGCCCAGAAATGTGATCGCAGGCAGCGATTTGGAAACACTCAAGGTGCTCTCCTCTTAAAAATCGATTTCAATGCATAATGGTGCATCATGATCTCAAAAAAGCAACTTCTATGTCGACGAGCACGATAGAAGTTCTGTTCGATACGCCGATGTTGTTAGGTGAATGCCCTCTATGGCAACCGGGGGAATCCGCCTTGTACTGGATCGACATCGCCGCCCAGGAAGTGCATCGTTTCGAGCCCCGGACGGAATCGCATCGCTCCTGGCGTCTGCCGTCGGAACCTGGGTGCATTGCACTATGTACGACCGGAGAACTCGTTGTCGCGATGCGCACAGGCCTAGCCATGCTGGATACAAGCAACGGCAAACTCACTCATCTTGCGAATGCGCCTTACGATAGTTCGACAACGCGCTTCAATGATGGACGGTGCGACGCTGCCGGGCGGATGTGGGTTGGCACACTTTACGAGCCGCGAGACAATCCCGCCGGGACATTGTATTGCATCGAGCGCGGTGCGATTCGTGATGTCCACACACCGGTAACCGTATCGAATGGCGTGGCTTTCAGTGTCGATAATCGGACGCTATACCACGCAGACACCACGGCGCATCGAATCGTTGCCTACGACTTCAATGTTGCAACGGGTGAACTTGGCAGGTCGCGACTATTTAAGCAATTCCCGTCGGACCGATCAAGCAGTAAGTATGGCGGACGACCGGACGGCGCTGCCGTCGACAGCGAAGACGCGTATTGGTGTGCGATGTATGAGGGCTCCCGCCTGCTTCGGCTTTCACCGTCTGGCGACATTCTGCAGGAAGTGAGTTTGCCGGTTCGCTGCCCGACGATGGTCGCATTCGGCGGGGAAGACCTTCGCACCCTCTATATCACCACGGCTCGTCACAATCGGCCTGCAACCGAAGTTGGCGACTATCCGTTGTCTGGGCATATTTTGACGTTGCGTGTTGACGTGGCTGGCCGCATTGAGCCGCGGTATCAACCATAAGATTTTACGATTCGTTGGAATGTCGAAATATGAAAATTCAAAATTGAGGCTTCGTATGAAAAAAATGAATAGGTACCTAAGCGGAAGCATCGTGGCCATCGCGTGCGCTGGCATCTTTCTTCCGCTGACTTGCCGCGCGGTTGACGGAGCATCACTGGAATACGGTGAAGGAAACAAAACCAAACTGGTTCGCGCCGGCATGCAGTGGAAATGGGCAAAAAAATGGTGGGAATCCAATGGCACGCATATCGGCGGTTATTGGGATTTAGGTCTCTCCCGCTGGCATGCATCGCGCTATAAGGGCGTTCCAGGCAATACTCAAGACATTACGGTGATCGGATTGACACCGGTTTTCCGACTTCAGAGGGACGCGGGGAAAGGTTTTTATTTTGAGGGCGGAATCGGTGTCAACCTGCTATCCGAACTGTATAACAATAACGACCGCCAGCTCTCAACCAGCTTCGAGTTCGGAGATCACATTGGTGCTGGATATGTGTTTTCCAACAATCTGGATCTAGGTCTCAAGGCTCAGCACTTCTCAAACGGCGGCATCAAGAATCCAAATAGCGGGACGAACTTCGTGATCTTGCGGGTCAGCTACGTGTTCTAGAAGGTCGTGCAGGCAGATAAATGGCAATCGAACCGTAATAGCTCGGTGAGTACCGTCTGGACGAATTAGCGTCGGGAAGCGACATTAGTCCCCACTGAAATGATGGTGGGGACTATGGCAGAGTTACAAGCG
>JAKACN010000265.1 GCA_021821365.1 Pseudomonadota bacterium
GGCGACGCTCGCCCTGAAAATCGCTTGCGCATCGAAGGCGAGATGACGATCTATCAGGCGGCGGACCTGAGACAGATGTTGCTGGCATCGCTGGAGCACGGCGACGAACTGGAAATCGATCTGTCCGCCGTGTCCGAGATCGACGCGGCTGGCGTTCAGCTGCTGGTCGCGGCCAAGAGGGCGGCGCTCGCCGCGCAGAAGCCATTGCGTCTCACCGCGCACAGCGGACCAGTGGTGGAGGCGTTCGAATTGCTCGATCTCGGCGGCTTCTTCGGCGATCCCCTGGTGATCGGCGCCGGTCCGGAACATGACAGTGGCCGTTCCTCGGCCAGAACGTGAGCGAGGCAAAGCATGAATCTTGACGCCGCACTGCAGACCTTCATCGACGAAAGCCGGGAACTGCTCGAAACCATGGAAAACGCGCTGCTCGCGTTCGAGCGTTCCGAACCCGACCCGGAAACGATCCATGCGATATTCCGCACCGCGCACACCATCAAGGGCTCGGCCGGTCTGTTCAGCCTCGACCACATCGTCGCGTTCACGCACGTGCTGGAGAGCGTGCTGGACCGTGTGCGCGACGGCAAGCTCGGGATCGACGACACCCTGGTGACGCTGCTGCTTTCCTGTTGCGACCACATCGGCACGCTGATCGACGGCGTCGAAGCCGGCCTCGGCGAGGGCGATGTCGCGGCCGCGCAACAACAGGGAGAGCCGCTGGCCGGGCAGTTGCGCACCTATCTCGGCGCGCCGAAACCGTCCGGCGCGCTGCCGCTCGCCGTGGTGGAGCATGCCGAGGCTGTCGAACGCATCGAAAGCCTTGGCGGCGGCAACAATCACTGGCACATCTCGCTGCGCTTCGGCAGCGAAGTGCTGCGCAACGGCATGGATCCGCTGTCCTTCCTGCGCTACCTCGGCAAGCTCGGCCGCATCGTCGGCATCGTCACGCTGACGGATGCGATTCCTGCGCTGGACCGGATCGACCCGGAGTCCTGCTTCCTCGGCTTCGAGATCGCCTTCGACAGCGATGCCGACAAGGCGGCCATCGACAATGTCTTCGAATTCGTGCGCGACGATTGCCGCATCGCCATCCTGCCGCCGCACAGCCGCATCTCCGAATACGTCCGCCTGATCCAGGATCTTCCGGAGGAGACCGCGCGCCTCGGCGAAATTCTCGTGCGTTGCGGCAGCGTCACCGCGCATGAGCTCGATGCCGCGCTCAATGCCCAGCAGGAAGCCGCGCCTTCCGCGCCGCCGATCGGTGAAATTCTCGTCGAACAGCATGCGGTACAGCAGGACGTAGTGGATGCGGCGCTCGTCAAGCAGAAAAAAATCAGCGAGTCGAAAGCCCAGGAGAACCGTTCGATTCGCGTCGACGCCGACAAGCTCGACCACCTGATCAACCTGGTCGGCGAACTGATCATTGCCGGCGCCTCCGCCAACCTGATCGCGCGCCGCGCGCAGATCGCCGAGCTGCAGGAGTGCACGTCGACCCTGTCGAGCCTGGTGGAAGAAGTGCGCGACAGCGCCCTGCAGCTGCGCATGGTCAAGATCGGCGCCACTTTCAGCCGCTTCCAGCGCGTGGTGCACGATGTGTCGCGCGAGCTCGGCAAGGACATCGGCCTGGTCGTCAGCGGCGAAGACACCGAACTCGACAAGACCGTGGTCGAAAAGATCGGCGATCCGCTGATGCACCTGGTGCGCAACGCGATCGACCACGGCATCGAGCCGGCCGAAGTGCGCGCCGCGCGCGGCAAGCCGGCGCAGGGCAGCGTCAGGCTGAATGCGTACCACGACTCCGGCAGCATCGTGATCGAGGTGGGCGACGACGGCGGCGGTCTCAAGCGCGACAGGATTCTTGCCAAGGCCGTCGAGCGCGGCCTGGTCGAACCGGGACGCACGTTGAGCGACAGCGAGATCTACGCGCTGATCTTCGAACCCGGCTTTTCCACCGCCGAACAGGTTACCAACCTGTCCGGGCGCGGCGTCGGCATGGACGTGGTCAAGCGCAACATCGTCGCGCTGCGCGGCAGCGTCGATATCGCCAGCGAAGAGGGCGCGGGGACCACGGTCACGGTGCGCCTGCCGCTCACGCTCGCGATCATCGACGGCTTCATGGTCGGGCTGGGCAAGACGAACTTTGTCGTGCCGCTCGACATGATCGAGGAGTGCGTCGAATTCTCCTGCGAACCCGGACACGATTACACCAACCTGCGCGGCGAGGTGTTGCCGTTCATCCGGCTGCGGGAGCTGTTCGCGATCGAAGGCGAGAAGGCGCGGCGCGAAAGCATCGTCGTCATCAAGTACGCAGGCAAGAAGGCCGGACTCGTGGTGGACGCCTTGCTCGGCGAATTCCAGACCGTGATCAAACCGCTGGGAAAGATGTTCAACCAGGTGAAATGCATCAGCGGATCCAGCATTCTCGGCAGCGGCGAGGTCGCGCTCATCCTCGACGTGCCGGCCTTGCTGAATGTGATCGATGCCAGGGAGAAGCAACGGTTGGCGGCGTGAGAGTTGTCGCATCAGGGAGAAGCCTGCAAACGCGCGAACATCGGTTCAAAGAACAAGAAGCGGCGGGCGAAGAGAGGGTGACAAGCGCTTACTACTAATAAGGGGAAATAACATGTTAAGAACAATGAAGATCGGGGTCCGTCTCGGACTGTGTTTCGGCGTGGTCATCCTGCTGTTGCTCGCTACGGCGTTCGTGGGAATCTCACGTCTCGGGCATCTCGACGAAAGCACGAAAAAGATTGTCGACGACCGCTATCCAAAGGTCATTACCGGCTACGAGATGATCGGCGAGTTGAACCAGATCGCGCGCTCGATGCGGAATATCGTCATCTTTACGGACCAGGAAATCGTCCGCAAGGAGCTGGGCACCATCGACGCCGCGAAGACGGCGATCGTCAAGCATATCGACCGGCTCGAAAAAAGCATCGACACGCCCAAGGGCAGGGAATTGCTGAAGGCCACGCTCGATGCGCGCAGCAAGTACAAGGTGCATCAGGACGATTTCCTGGCGCTCGCCGCCAGCGGCAAGAAGGATGAGGCAAAGAGCCTGCTGCTGACCGAGCTTCGGCCCACGCAGCTTGCGTATATCGACGCACTGGACAAGCTGATCGATTACCAGGGCGAACTGATGCAGGAGGCGGGGCGCGAATCGGACGCTACCTACCACGATGCCCGGAACACGATCATCGCGATGTCCGGCGTCGCGACGGCGCTGGCTGTCCTGCTGTCGACGCTGGTCGTGATGAGCCTGCTGCGCCAATTGGGCGGAGAGCCGGCCTATGCCGCGGACATCGCGCGCGAGGTTGCTGCGGGCAATCTGTCGTTGGACATTCACACCAAGTCCAGGGACGAATCCAGCCTGCTCTACGCAATGAAAACCATGGTGACCAAGCTCGCGCATGTGGTTACCGAAGTCAATAGCGGCGCGCATGCGCTGGCGAGCGCGTCGGAGGAAGTCAGCGCCACGGCACAGTCGCTGTCGCAGGCGGCGAGCGAGCAGGCGGCGGGCGTCGAAGAGACCAGCGCCTCGATCGAACAGATGACGGCCTCGATTTCGCAGAACACCGAGAACGCGAAAGTCACGGACGGCATGGCGACCAAGGCGGCGCAGGAAGCGGCGGAGGGCGGGGAGGCGGTCAAGGAAACAGTCAGCGCGATGAACCAGATCGCGAAGAAGATCGGCATCATCGACGACATCGCCTACCAGACCAACCTGCTGGCGCTGAATGCGGCAATCGAGGCGGCGCGCGCCGGGGAGCACGGCAAGGGTTTCGCGGTGGTGGCCGCGGAGGTGCGCAAGCTGGCCGAGCGCAGCCAGGTGGCGGCGCAGGAGATCGGCGAGGTCGCGAGCAACAGCGTGGGGCTGGCCGAGAAGGCGGGCAAGCTGCTCGACGAAATGGTGCCGAACATCAAGAAGACATCGGACCTGGTGCAGGAGATCACGGCGGCGTCGGAGGAGCAGTCGTCGGGCGTGGGCCAGATCAATGCGGCCATGGGGCAGCTGAGCCAGGCGACGCAGCAGAACGCCTCGAGTTCGGAGGAACTGGCGGCGACGGCGGAAGAAATGAGCAGCCAGGCCGAACAGTTGCAGCAGTTGATGTCGTTCTTCAAGCTCGACGCCGGCGACGCGTCGAAGGTCGTGCGCGCGATGCACAAGCCTGTCGCGCACGCCTCGCCCAGGAAGGGCTTCGCGGGCAAGGCTGTCGCGGGAAACCTGGCGCTGGCCACGGATGCGGCGCTCGATGAAGCGAATTTCACCAGATTTTAGGGACTGACGATGAGCGCACTTGTCGAAGCCCGCCCCAAGGCGTTGCAGTTGCAGGCCGATGCGGAAAACGGGCAATACCTGACCTTCATGCTCGGAGGTGAAATATTTGCCATCGGGATTCTCGCGGTCAAGGAAATCATCGAATACGGTGGCCTGACCGAAGTGCCGATGATGCCGGAATGCATACGCGGCGTGATCAACCTGCGCGGCGCGGTGGTGCCGGTGCTGGACCTGGCCTCGCGTTTCGGCAAGGCGGCGACTGCGGTCACCAAGCGCACCTGCATCGTGATCGTCGAAGTCGTCAATGGCGACGCACAGATGGTGGTCGGCGTGGTGGTCGATGCGGTCAACGCGGTACTGGAGATACCGGCTTCCGAGATCGAGCCGCCGCCCAGCTTCGGCGCGAAGATCCGCACCGACTTCATCGAAGGCATGGGCAAGGTCAACGGCAAATTCGTGATCCTGCTCGACATCGACCGGATTATCTCGCTCGACGAACTTGGCGCACTGGCGGAAGCGGTATCCGATCCGCCGGCGGCAGCATGATCGTCGGCGGCGGATCCGGTTGAGCAAGGTAGTGCGGGGCTGGCGAAAAGACTTTCAGGGAGGAGACGAACATGAACATCATCAAGACCGTAGCGGGCAAACTTTTGATACTGGTGACGCTGCCGCTGCTGGCGCTGGTTTTCGCGGCCGGCACGATTTCCAGGGATGGATGGCTTCAATACCGGAGTGCAAGCGAAACGGAAAAATTGATGAATCTCGCCGCCGCCCTTGGCGAAGTCGTGCACTCGCTGCAGGTCGAGCGCGCCAACAGCGTGGGCTTCGCGCAGTCCAAGGGCCAGAAGTTCGGCGAGGAAATGGCCCGACGCCGCACTGTCACGGACACCAGCCAGCAGAACCTGAAGAACATCGCGGGTTCCCGCGATTTCGCGCGGCAGGCACTGGACGGCCTGGCCGGCCTCTCGCGCGCGCGCGAGGAGATTTCCTCCCTGCGCAAGCCCGGCGACGAGACCGCGACATACTTCACCGACACCATCGGCGTGCTGGTGAAGGCGCTGTCCGGCCTCGCCACGCAGGATGCGGACCCGGTGCTCGTGCGCAAGCTCACCGCCTATCTCAGTCTCGTCAAGGGCAAGGAATTCGCCGGACAGGAACGGGCGCTCGGGGCGCGGGTGTTCGTGGCGGATGCGATGAGCGCCGCCGATTACCGCGCATTCCTCGAACGCGTGCACAAGCAGGACGCCGACTTCGCCACCTTCCGCACCTACGCCGGCGACAAGGATGCGCGGGCCTTCGAAGGCGTCATGGCACGCGACTATTCGCGCGACGTGGAGAAGATGCGCGGCGCGGCGCTGGAACGCAATACCAGCGGCAAATTCGGCGTCGCCGGGGAAACCTGGGTGCGCCAGACCACGGCGCGCATCGACGGGCTGCATGAAGTGGAGCAGGGCCTGTCCACGGACATCGTGACGACTGCGCACGACATCGCCGCGAGCGCCTGGCGCAACCTGATTTTCTATGTGACGCTGACCGTCGCCTGCGTCGGCGTGACGCTGCTGCTGTCCTGGCTGATCATCCGCAACCTGCTGCGCCAGCTCGGCGGCGAACCGGAATATGCGGCGCAGGTGGCGCGCGACGTGGCCGCCGGCACACTGCCGGCGGATGTCGTGGTCAAGGCCGGCGACCAGTCCAGCATGCTGTACGCGATGCAGAACATGGTGGTGAAGCTGAAGCAGATGATCGAAGGGCAGCGCCGCATCGTCGAAGCGGCGAACCACGGCAATTTCGACGCGCGCATCGAACTGGGCGGACTGCAGGGCTTCCAGCAGGAGATGGGCGAAGGGTTGAACCAGCTCGTCGTGACGACCGGTTCCAGCATCGACGACGTGGTGCGGGTGATGGGCGCGGTATCGGAAGGCGACCTGACGAAGACCATCGACCGGTCCTATGAAGGCGCCTTCGGCAAGCTGAAGGATTACACCAACAATACCGTCGCCAGATTGTCGCAGGTGGTGGCGGAGGTCAACAGCGGCGCCGAAGCGATTGCGAGCGCCGCCGAGCAGGTCAACGTCACCGCGCAATCGCTGTCGCAAGCGGCCAGCGAACAGGCGGCCAGCGTGGAGGAGACCAGCGCGTCGGTCGAGCAGATGACCGCTTCGATCGGGCAGAACACCGAGAATTCCAAGGTCACCGACGGCATCGCCACCAAGGCGGCGCAGGAGGCGGTGGAAGGCGGCGATGCGGTGAAGGCGACGGTCACTGCGATGAATCAGATCGCCAAGAAGATCCTGATTATCGATGACATCGCCTATCAAACCAACCTGCTGGCGCTGAATGCCGCGATCGAGGCGGCGCGCGCCGGCGAACACGGCAAGGGATTCGCCGTTGTCGCCGCCGAGGTGCGCAAGCTCGCGGAACGTAGCCAGGTCGCGGCGCAGGAGATCGGGGAAGTGGCGACCAGCAGCGTGGAACTGGCCGGGAAGGCAGGAAAGCTGCTCGACGAGATGGTGCCGAA
>JAKACN010000266.1 GCA_021821365.1 Pseudomonadota bacterium
CGAGGTCGCCCTCGGCGATGCGCCGCGCGATCGCCGCCGCTTCGGCGGGCTCGCCGCCCAATTGCCGCAGCAGACTGCGGATGATCGCGTAGGACACCGCCAGCGAAAGACCGCCGCCCAGGGCGATGAGGATGCCGAAGACGCGCAGGGTCCCCCCGTAAAGGTCGTCGCTCTGGGCCATGGTTTCGGCGGCGACGCTGCGCGCGTGGTTCTCGATCTTCTGCAGCAAGGCCTCGGTCATGGCCAACGGTCCGGTTTCGATCCCCGCGACCAGGTCGTCTACCGCATGCCCGGCGAGGTGATTCGACGGATCGAAGGTTGCCAGCGCCTTGCGGTACTTCTCGCCGATGGCGCGATGCGTTGCCAGCAGGTCGCGCACTTCGTCCGTCGCCATCCGCTGCGCATCCATCAATTCGGCGCCCTTGGCGAGAAAGGCCTGCACCTGTTTCTCCTCGCGCTCGAAATCGGCCACGTGGCGGTTGAACGTTGCCTTGTCGTGGCCGCGCAACAGGATGTTCTTCCAGCCGATCATCTGGCTGTGCAAGTGCGTCTGCGCGTGCTCCAGGGCGACCAGTATCTCCATCTGCCGCCCCTCGGTTTCGAGCGCCGAGCGCAAGCCGCCGTGCAGGTAATGCAGGCCGAAAAATCCGGCCCCGCCCAACGCCAAGAGGCTGCCCAGGCTCAACGCGGCAAGCAGCCACAAACGCGAACTGGTCTTCGCAAGCATGATTTCTCCCATAATAACTACTCAGGTAGGCCGGAATAGCATCGCTATTCCGGGTTTGAGGACAGGCAGGCGGAGCCGATAAGAGAGGGCATGAATGAACTGCCCGATCTCGACCGACTCGGCCACGCCGAGAAGAACGATCTGATCCGTGCGCTGTTTGCGCAGGTTCAAGCACTGACGATAACGCCTGGCAGCCCTTCGGCGAGTGCAAGCGAAGCCGGAACCAACAGGATTAAAATGCCAGATAGGTGTTTTCTGCTGTGCATTGCTACTTCTTGCTCTCAAGTTTGCCTCAGCTAGATTCGAGGTGGCCGAATCAAAGCCATGGCGCAGTGGTTAGCTGCGATTCTAAAACGTCTCCCTACCTACCAAGCTGACGTCCTGCATGATTGAAACACATGGCGGCCGGCCTGTTGACTCGCTCCGCAAATGTAATTTATTCGTCATCCTGTCGACAGGTAGGCATCATTAGGATTCCAGCATTGGCCCTAATGAAAATGCAAAATGATGGAGCGGCGCGTGACGAAAATATTGCTGTTACTGGCGGTCATCGCGCTCGTGTTTGGATTCGGGCCGCTGATGTCGGAGCATCTTTCCGGTGCCGGTCTGTTGTGGCGGGGTGAGTATTTTTTACATCCCCTTTGATTTGGGTGCGCTCGGGGTCACGTGTCCGTTGCTAACAACGCTTGAGGATTTTTCATGGATCGAGTGATATACACCGCGATGACCGGCGCCTCACATGCACTGACGCAACAGGCCGGGATGGCGAACAACATGGCCAATGCAACGACCACCGGGTTTCGGGCGGAAATGCACGCCTTCCGGGCGGTGCCGGTCGAAGGCGAGGGACTGCCCACCCGCGCTTTTGTCGTCGACGCCAGCGTGATGAGCGACTTCACGCCGGGCACTCTCCAGGAGACCGGACGGCCGCTGGATATTGCCGTGCAGGGACAGGGGTTCATTGCATTGCTGACGCCGGACGGGCGCGAAGCCTATACCCGGAACGGCAATCTGGCCGTCAGCGCGAACGGTCTTCTACAAACCAGCAGCGGCATTCCGATCCAGGGGGAAAACGGCCCCATCACCGTCCCGCCGGATACCCAGGGTCATCGCACTCGAAAGTCATAACGGATGAATTCCCAGCATTTTCATACGGATATCGTCATCCCAAGCCGCCCGCTTGCGCTTGAGTCGCAGACTCGTTTTGGCGGTGTCGGTCTTGTCTGCACGAATCAGGTTCAGCACGATCTTCTTGAGCAGCGAGAGGTTCTGCGGTGCGTTGTCCTTGCGGATCATGCAGTCGTCCTCGCCGAAGCAGACATCGAGCATCCAGTGAAGCTTGTTCTCGATGGCCCAGTGCGCACGCACGGTCTTGGCCAATTCTTCGGGGGTGAGTTTGCGCGAGCTGATGTAGTAGCGCTCTTCCAGTTCGGCCACCTTGTCGCCGACCACGCGTTGCGACACGACACAGCCAACGGTCTTGCAGCCAGGCCACTGCTCGGGGTCGATCTCCTTGCCACTGGCGGCAACCCAACTGAGCTGCATCACCGTCCTGCCATGGGACTTGTCCACGTGCTTGAAGCCGTCGTTGGCAGCCTGCGCATCACTGATCAGGTCGCGTACCTGCTGATGCAGCGTAGGCTGGTTGCCCTTGACCGCGAGCAGGTAATCGCCTCCCTTCTCCACGATCTTGGCAGCGATCTCGCGCTGGCAGCCCATCGCGTCGATGCTGACCAGCAAGCCCTTGATGTGCAAGGCTTCAAGCAGCTCCGGAATTGCGGTGATTTCGTTGCTCTTGCCGGCCACCTTCTCCTGACCGAGCACCAGACCGAGCTCGGTCGAGAACGCACTGACCATGTGCACCGGCGGCGCATCGCCATCGGCCGAGCGGCGCAGCGTCTTGCCGTCAACGGCCATCACCCCATCGAGTGCGCCAACGATCTCGCCCACCCAACGCCGGAAGACCGCTTCGAACTGCTTCGGGTCGAGCACGCGGAACACGCGCAGGAACGTGTCCTGCGAAGGGATACCATTCTTGAGCACGAGGAAGCGCCGCAGCCAGTCGGCCTTGAGCCGACCCCACAGCGCGATGTCCTCGAAGCTGTCGGCGTCCGAGAGCATGGCGCACACCGCGATCACCAGGATCTCCCGGAAGTCGTGGCGGGTGCCGTTACTCGGCTGGCGAGGATCTTCAAGCTCATTGAGTTTCTCCATCAGACTGACTCCCGCTCCGCGCATTTCCATCGCCCAAAAGACGAGAGTAGACGCGTTTTCGAGAGGGTTCACAAGATGGCTGCATAACCTATTGAACGTGAACGACTTTTTTGGAAAAACTCAAAAAGGCCATGTCATGCGAATGCGATGGCCCTGGCCGGATACCGAAGTCGCCATTGCTCCCGATGGCACGGTTTCTGCTGTCCCGCGATTTGGAACGCCGAACACCGTGTCGGTCGTGGGCCGCATCAAATTGGTCAATCCCCCCGAGCATGCCCTGGCGCGGGGCGACGACGGCTTGTTTCGCCTGCAGCCCGGCATGGCGGCCGAGGATATTGGGACTGCAAACGTCACGGTCGTTTCCGGCTTTTTGGAGGGCAGCAATGTCGACATGGCGGCGGAGATGGTTTCCATGATTTCCGTGGCCCGGCAATTCGAGATGCAGATGAAAGTGATTTCGACGGCCGATGAAAACGACCGGGCCGCAACCAAATTGTTGTCGCTAACCTAGACCCCCGTGGGGGCTAAATAACCAGACTGTGCCTTGCCAATGGCGGGCAATTTAGAAATTGATCGCTCACCTGCCAATGAAGTCCATGAGTAACTGGTTTTCCGATAATTCTCGCTCCATCGGGCGTACTCCCCTTGTTCGCCTCAACCGCGTTACCGACGGGGCGCCAGCTACCGTACTCGCCAAAATCGAGGGGCGCAATCCGGCCTATTCGGTCAAGTGCCGTATCGGTGCCGCGATGGTCTGGGATGCTGAGATACGTGGTCTCCTCGGCCCGGGCAAGGAACTGGTGGAACCAACCAGCGGCAATACCGGCATTGCGCTCGCCTTCGTCGCTGCCGTCTACGGCATCCCGCTCACGCTGACTATGCCCGAGACCATGAGTCTCGAGCGCAGAAAGCTCCTTGCTGCCTACGGCGCCAAGCTGGTCCTGACCGAAGGCACTAAAGGCATGGGTGGAGCCATCGCCAAGGCCGAGGAGATCGCCGCCTCCGATCCCGGTAAGTATGTCCTGCTGCAGCAGTTCAAGAACCCGGCCAATCCAGCCATTCATGAATCGACCACCGGGCCGGAAATCTGGATCGACACCGACGGCAAGGTCGACATCTTCGTTTCAGGTGTCGGTACTGGTGGCACCATCACCGGCGTTTCCCGCTACTTCAAGAAGACGCGCGGCGCCAAGCTGTGGTCGGTGGCGGTCGAGCCGTCGGCCAGCCCGGTGCTGACCCAGACGCGCAATGGCGAGCCGGTTAAACCGGGGCCGCACAAGATTCAGGGCATCGGCGCCGGCTTCGTACCGCAGGTGCTTGACCTCTCGTTGATCGATGCCATCGAACAGGTCAGCAACGAGGAGGCTGTCGCCTACGCAAGGCGCCTGGCGCGCGAGGAGGGCATCATCTCCGGTATTTCCAGCGGCGCCGCAGTGGCCGTCGCCAGCCGCCTGGCGCAGCGGCGGGAAAACGCCGGCAAGACCATCGTCGTCATCTTGCCGGATTCCGGCGAGCGCTACCTCAGTTCGGTGTTGTTCGAGGGCGTATTCAACGAGGCAGGGTTACCGGTCTGATCCGTTGAAAATTGGCATAATCCAGCCCCCACCTGCTTGTAATCCCCATTTATCCATCAATTCACTCGTCAATTAAGGAGAAAAAATGCCCAAAAAGATATTGATCGTTGCCGCAACGGTGATAGCCATCGCGCTTAGCGGCTGCGCCGGCAACGGCTATAGCGGAGGTTACGGAGGCGATTCGAGCAGCGGCGGACATTCCCACTGATCGGTGGATATCCGTCGCAACCGAACGAAGATGAGCGCCCCCGGTCCCGCCCATCTTCGTCGTTATCGGCGTTGCTTCCGCAACGCCATTGCACTGGATTGCAAGCCGATACCGCCGAGAATTTCGTCATCCGTTCCGACGATCAGCCGGCAAGCTGCTTGATGCGCTCGGCAAGGTGTCTGAACGCTTCGTTTACGTACTCCAATGCCCTGGGTTCCACGCCCTGTGCGCGTAGCGAGTCTTTGAAGCTATCCAGATCGGCCAGCCATTGCCGATGTAACCGACCCAGCTCGTTGACTTGCTGCTGGAAGACTTGCAGGTTGCCGCTGCCACGAAATGCTTGATAGCCGCGCTCAAGGGTTGCCGCCGTGAGCAGCAGTTGGGCAGTCCGTTGTTTGTGCTCTTCGGAAAACTCGGCCGGGCCATCATAGGGCCGCGATGTCTTGTTGCGCTCGGCTTCGGAGGCTTCCTCCATGATGTGGGCGTAGCGGTAAAACCCAGGATATTCGCGAGACAACGCCATGAGCTGCTGGTCGGAGGTGCCGACCCAAATCTTGTGCAGGTCGGGCACGTAACCCATCATGCGGTTGACGATGGCGTGTGCCTCGCTGACGCCCTGGGCGGCAAGCTGCTGCATGTGCTGATCGATCTTCGCGGCCAGCCGGCGAAATTCATTCATGCTCATGCATGCCCCCGTTTTTCATCAGCGATGCGGTCGTTCATCGGGCGTCCGGTCAGGCGGTAGCAAGCGTCAGGTGCCCAATCGGCTCGGCCGCCGGTCGCACCTTGATTTCGATGTCGTAGCCCAGGCGATTCAGGCAGTCCATCAGCTTGCGCTCGGACAGGTTGGTGAAGTCGCCATGCATCATGCCCGATACCTTCGGTTGCGGGATGCCCATGCGCTTGGCCGCCGCTTGTTGCGTCAGGCTCAGGGCGCGCATCGCCTTCCTGATCTCGATTACCAGGCCAGTTTTGATCTTCAGCTTTTCGGCGTCGGGCAGTCCCAGGTCGGCGAAGACGTTGCCCGAGCTGCGTTGAACCTCGACGCCTTCAATGATTCGTTTTTCCATTTCGTAACTCCTGTGCCATTGCCTCGGCCACCTTCAGCCGAGCGCGGATGATGTCCATGTCCACCTTGGGCGTGGCGATCCCGCTCTTGCTCTTCTTCTGGAAGCAGTGCAGGACGAATACCGCTTCCGCGAACTTCACCGTGTAGACCGCCCGGTACGTGCCACCGACATCGTCTTCGACGACCTCCAGCACGCCGGCCCCGCCGTAGCCCTTGAGCACTTTGGCCGCGTCGTCCTGGTCGCCCATCTGGGCTAGCGACAGCGCGTAACCGAAACGCCGACGCACGTCGGGCGGCAACGCCATCAGATCCTTGTAGCTGCTCGCGATCCATTCGAGCGGTTTTTCGTTGTCGGCCATGGTGGCAGCTTATACCTGTACAGGTAATACAACAAGCACGACAGTCACAAAGCAGGTGTCGCTAAACAAGTGTTTTGCGACCTATCTGCAACAGTCATGTGCACCAACCTCTGGATGGCCTCAAAATTGTGCGGAAAACCATGTCGCCATGCGCTACCATACGGAAACCTATTTTTAATGGTTATCCGCCTATGTTGGTTGGCTACATGCGCGTGTCGTCGGACTCCGACCGCCAGAGCACGGACTTGCAGCGCGATGCGCTGCTCGCCGCCGGCATCGATCCGCGCCATCTGTTCGAGGATCGAGCATCCGGCGCGAAGGATGACCGTGCCGGCTTGGCGCGGGCGCTCGAATTCGTCCGGCCTGGCGATGTGCTGGTCGTGTGGAAACTCGACCGGCTCGGCCGCTCGCTGTCGCATCTGCTCGCCATCGTGACCTCGCTCAAGGACAAGCGGGTGGCGTTCCGCTCGCTGACGGAGAACCTGGACACCACGACGCCCTCGGGCGAGTTCCTGTTCCAGGTGTTCGGCGCGCTCGCGCAGTACGAACGTG
>JAKACN010000029.1 GCA_021821365.1 Pseudomonadota bacterium
GTGGGTCGCCGGCACATCAAGCTGGGGGTCTTCGAACGCGGCGCCGGCGAAACGCTCGCCTGCGGCACCGGCGCCTGCGCGGCGGTCGTTGCCGGCATCCGACGCGGCCTGCTCGATTCGCCGGTGCGCGTGTCCACGCGCGGCGGCGAACTGTCGATTGCCTGGGCGGGCAACGGTTCGCCGGTCATGCTGACCGGACCTGCTGTGACGGTGTTCGAAGGCGAGATCGAGATCTGAGGCGCCAGGCCGGAACCATCCATGACGGCACGGAGGTGCCGTTGCGCATTTCCCCGGAGTGCCTCTCCGGGCGGTTCATCCTCAACGGCGCTCCAGCGTCTTCAAGCGGTAGAGACGCTGCCGGTAATTCCCTTCCGGGCCTTCGGGGCCACTCGCCACGTGCTCGAACACCGCGGCGAGCCGATCCAGCGCCCGGCGGTCGCCACCGTTCCGAACCTGGATCAACCTGCGCTTGCTGTGCGGATGCAGTGCGCGGATATCCACCACGAGGCAGTGTCCGAGATCTGCCGTTTTCGGATCGATGAGCAGGGCCTCCGTACGCGACAGGCCGAACAGCGCGGCGAGTTCGACGCGCGCGGCGAGTTGCGGATACAGATCGGTCAACTCGCGCGTGAGGCTGTGCAGGATGGTCTTCGCCCACGGCGCGGGCTCGGGGCGGGTCGCGATCCGGTCGATCAGCGATTGTGCTTCCGCCATGCCTTGCGATTGCGCCTTTTGCAGCCAGTCCAATGCCCGGACATCGCTCAGTTCATCCTCGCGCCGATGGCGCCATAGCTGCAGCCCCAGTTCCAGCTGGGCCGGACCGTATCCCGCCAATGCTGCGCGTTCCAGGTACCGGCGCGCATCCTGCAGGTTGCGTTGCGAGCATTCCGCCTTCAGGTAGATCCGTGACAGCGCGTACCATGCTTCCGCCTCGCCCTGCTGACCCGCAGTGTGCAGCCAGCGGATCGCCTTCTTGTAGTTCGCTGGGCCGGGGATCGCGTCGATGCGCTTGCCGCCCACTTCCATGCGCGCCATCCACAGGCCCAGCGAACGCTGTGCGCCGCTGTCTCCGGCCTGCGCGGCGAATTCCAGGAAGCGCGGAATGTCGGCAGTAAACGCGCCGGAATCGAAGAGCGCCTGCGCGCAGCGTGTCGCGATGCTGACGTCGTTCCTGGATACCGGCGCTGCGGCTGCCCGATCGACCACGTGCTCGGCGAGCGGGCGTGCCCAGCGCAGGAAATCGTCACGATTCCCGCTTGCCCAGGCGTGTTCAGCCAACGCATATTGCGCGTCGACCACGCCGCTGTTGGCCGCACGCACCGCCCACTCGAGCATGGCTTCGTCGTCGGCGCCACGATGCGCATCGCTTTCCGGTCGCGGCGCCTCCACGGCGACAGCATCGCTATGCCCGATGGCCTGCGCCATCAGCCACTGCGCCTCGGCAATTCCCTCCTGCGCAGCCGCATGTAATGCGCGCATCGCCTTTTCGCGCATCGCCGCGCTGACCGCGCCGTCGACCTGCCCGAGCACCAGTTTGGCAAGCACCAGTCCGGCCTGCGCCACCCCGGCGTCAAAGGCCCGCTCGTACCAGACGTACAGTTTGGAAGGGTGCGTTGCCTGGCGGACCGTTTCGTAGGGAACGTGGCGCCCAATTAGCAGCCATGCATTCGGCTCATCTTGCTGTGCGGCACGATCCAGCCAGTAGAGCGCCGTCGCAAGGCTCTTGGGCAGACCGGTGCCACCGAAAAGGTAACGCTCTCCGAGCTTCAACTGTGCCGCCGCCTGCCCGGCGCGCGCGGCGCGGATAATCAATAGCTCCTCACGATTTGCCATGTACCGTTATCAATTTTGAAACTATCCTGACTTCAGTATTCCGCAGAAAAGAAGAGAAACGGCTGAGGCGGGTCAAACCTCGATAGCTAAAACGCAAAAAAGAAATGCCCATCGATATTTGATGCAAATTGAACGAAATTACCTGGAGATAACAGAGTTTCCAGCGGAAAACGTAACAAAAAAACCACACTCGACCAAGCGTTTCCCCATTTTGGTCAAGCAGCCGCGACACATGTGACCAGTCTGTCCACTTTCCCCGGCCTGGCAATTACTGTTGGCTTATCCGGCTTTTGCGGATATTCAGCAATCTTCTCAATAAGGACAGGGCAAAATGAAAAAGTCACTCATCGTACTTGCTGTGCTAGGCGCGATTGCGAGCGCCGCTTCCGCTCAAACGTCCACGACCATTTACGGTATCGTCGATGCCGGTATTGTGAACGAGCGTGGCGGCCCGGCGGGCAACGTAACGAAATTGACCAGCGGCGTGCAGAACGGTTCGCGGCTGGGATTCAAAGGCAATGAAGACCTGGGCGGCGGCTTGTCCGCAAAATTCGTGATGGAAGCAGGCTTCAATGTCGATAGCGGCACCTCCGGCCAGGGCGGGGTCCTGTTCGGCCGCCAGGCGTATGTCGGTCTCGGCAGCCATTGGGGAAATCTGCTGTTCGGCCGCCAGTACACGCCTTTGCACACAGCCCTCGACCAGGTTGATCCGTTCGGCACCGGGCTGGCCGGCAATATCGAAAACCTGTTCCCGGGCGGACCGGCAGGCGGCCCCGCCGGCAGTCCGAGCGGCATTCGCATGAACAACTCGATCAAGTACACGTCGCCGGACTGGAGCGGATTCAACGGCGAACTCGCCTATGGATTCGGCGAAGTCCCGGGCAACAACAAGGCCAATCGCCAATGGGGCGCCGCGATCGGCTATGCCAACGGTCCGGCAGTCATCAAACTGGTCCATCAGCGCGCGGAAGATCCGACGGGAACCGACAACCAGCGTAATTCGATGATCGGCGGCAAATGGGACTTCGGCGTCGCGGCGATTCACGCGGCGTTCCAGAAGGACCGTGGCTTCGGCGCCGGCAACAATCGCGAGTACATGATCGGCGCCAGCGCCCCGATCGGCCCGGGCAAGGTTCTCGCCTCCTACATCCGCCGCGATGACCGGTCGGCTTTGAACCGGGATGCACGCCAGTGGGCGCTCGGCTACACGCATGCGATTTCCAAGCGCACCAACCTGTACACCTCGTATGCGCGGATCACGAACGACAACGGCGCCGCCTTCACCGTCGGCAACGCGACCGAAGCCGGCACCGGCGACAAGGCGTTCAACATCGGCATCCGCCACCTGTTCTGACCGGAAGCACCGGCCGCGGCATGTCGCGGTCGGAATCCAGGGCCGCCGCGCGCGGCCCTTTATTTGCACGGCGCCAATATTGGCGCCGCATGGGTAAGGTTGTCGGTTAAAATCACGGCTGATTGCGCCCGCCATTCTTCACCGACACACATGACCCAATACCTGGACTCCGCTGCCGTCGCCGACTACCTGTCGGACAATCCCGAATTTTTCGAAGAACACAGCGAACTGCTGGCGCGGGTGAAACTCACCAGCCCGGTGGCCGGGCGCACCGTTTCGCTGCAGGAGCGGCAGATGGAAGTCCTGCGCGACAAGATCAAGTCGCTGGAACTACGGCTGGCGGACCTGCTGCGCATCGCGCAGGACAACGACGCCATCACGCAGAAGTTTCTGCAGTGGACGCATTCCCTGCTGCTGGCGCGCAACGACGTCGACCTGCCGCATACGCTTGTGAACGGCCTGCAGACGATCTTCGCGGTGCCGCATGCCACCGCGCGCATCTGGGGCGTGGCCGAAGAATATTCCCACACCTGGTTCGCAGCCGAGGTGTCCGAGGACGCGAAGATTTTCTGCAACGGATTGGCCGCGCCGTACTGCGGCCCGAACCAGGATTTCGAAGCGGCATCCTGGATCGACGAGGCCGAATCCATCCAGTCGCTCGCCATGCTGCCGTTGCGCACCGTCGATGCCACGCAGGCATTCGGCCTGCTGGTACTGGGCTCGCCCGATCCGCATCGCTTCACTGCCGACATGGCAACGGATTTCCTGTCAAAGATCGGCGAAACCGCGAGCGCGGCAATGACTTGCCTGCTTGACTAGCATCCCCAGCGTGGCCGCCGCAACCAATCACGCCCGCATCGCGAGCTATCTCGATAGCCTGGAAAAGCAGCGCAAGCTGTCACCCCACACCGTGAGCAATTACCGGCGCGACCTGCTCGATCTGGCCGCGTTGACAGAGTCGCTTCCCGGCAAGCCGGCGTTCGCCGCCCTCTCGCATTTCCATGTCCGCAAGTTCGCTGCCCAGCTCCATGCAAAAGGCCTGAATGCGCGCTCGATCGCAAGAAGACTGTCGGCCTGGCGCGGCTTTTTCGAGTGGCTGTCCGAGCAGGAAACGCTGCCGGCCAATCCTGTGGAAGGCGTGAAAGCGCCGAAGTCAAGCAGGCCTCTTCCGAAAGCGCTCTCTCCCGACGATGCAGTCCGCGTCGTGTCGGAAACCAGCCCCGGCCGCGACGCCAACTCGCCGGCTCAACTTTGCAACCGCGCCATGTTCGAACTGCTGTATTCCAGCGGACTGCGCGTGTCGGAACTGGCCGGCCTCGATGCGCGCTTCGCCAGGGACGGCGATTACGAATCGGCCGGCTGGGTCGACTTCGACGAAGCGGAAGTCAGCGTCACCGGCAAGGGCAGCAAGCCGCGCAAGGTGCCGGTCGGCCAGCCCGCCCTGCAGGCGATCGCGGCCTGGCTGGCAGTGCGCGGCACCCTGGTCAAGACAGATCCGCATCCCCTGTTCCTGACCGGGCGCGGCACGCGCATGTCGCCGCGCGTCATCCAGACGCGGCTGAAGACGCACGCTCGGGCGCTCGGCATCCCGGCCCATGTGCATCCGCATGTCCTGCGACACTCGTTTGCATCGCATGTGCTGCAGTCCTCCGGCGATCTGCGCGCGGTGCAGGAAATGCTCGGACATGCGTCGATTGCCGCCACACAGATCTACACCTCGCTCGACTTCCAGCGTCTCGCACAGGTGTATGATGCCGCCCATCCGCGCGCGAAGAAAAAAGATTAGCCGCCCACGGAAAGCACGGAAAAACAGTTCCGCAAAAATTGCCGTGCCTTCCGCGTCGTCCGTGGACAATCATCGATCTGGAATTACCTCATGCTTACCATCACCCTCAAGCCCGGCAAGGAAAAAAGCCTGTTGCGCCGCCATCCCTGGATCTTTCCGACGGCGATCGATCGCATCGAGGGCAAGCCGGAAGAAAAGAACAAGCCCGGTGCGACGGCGCTGGTGCAATCGTCGTCCGGACAATTCCTGGCGCGCGCTGCGTTCAGCCCGAAATCGCAGATCCGGGCGCGCGTCTGGACCTTCAACGAGAATGAGCCTGTTGACCATGCCCTGATCAAGCGCCGCATTAAGAATGCACTTGCCTATCGAATGGCAAGCGTGCGCGACACCGATGCCATCCGCGTGATCTTCGGCGAAGCGGACGGATTTCCCGGGCTGGTGGCCGACTGGTATGGCGGCAAGCAGGGCTGGCTGGTCTGCCAGTTCCAGTCGGCCGGCGTCGAAACATGGAAAGTCGCGATCGTGCAGGCGCTGATCGCGGAAACCGGATGCCCGAATGTCTACGAACGCTCGGACGCGTCGGTGCGCGAACGCGAGGGCCTGCCGCTCGTGACCGGCGTGCTGGCCGGCGACGAACCGGGCACGGAAACGCTGGTGACTGAAAACGGCGTGCGCTACGCGGTCGACATCAAGACCGGGCACAAGACCGGCTTCTATATCGATCAGCGCGACAACCGCAAGCTGGTGATGGAGCATGCCGCCGGGCGCGATGTATTGAACTGCTTCTGCTATACCGGCGGCTTTTCGCTGGCGGCGTTGAAAGGCGGAGCAAGGAGCGTGACATCGATCGACTCGTCGGGCGAAGCGCTGGCCGTCGGCCGGCGCAACATGGAGCTCAATGGATTCGACGCATCGCGCGCCGAATGGCGGGATGCCGATGTCTTCAAGGCGCTGCGTTCCCTGCGCGAACAAGGCAAGTCCTTCGATCTGATCGTGCTCGATCCGCCGAAGTTCGCGTCTTCGCCTGACCATATCGAGCGTGCCGCGCGCGCCTACAAGGACATCAACCTGCTCGGCTTCCAGCTGCTGCGCGAGGGCGGCTATCTGTTCACCTATTCCTGCTCGGGCGCCATCAGCGCCGATCTGTTCCAGAAGATCGTGGCCGGCGCCGCCAACGACGCGAAGGTGGACGCGCGCATTCTCAAGCGCCTTTCCGCCGGCGTGGACCATTCCATGACGACCAGTTTTCCCGAGGGGGAATACCTGAAGGGTTTGATGTTGCACAAACCCTGACCGCATTTGAGTTGCATCATCGTCAATTTTTGCGGCCTGACTGCGAAACTGGGTCATAATCTCCGGCTCCTGTTTTTCATTGCAAAGTATCAATGAGCAGCAAAGCCCGACCGGCCGCCCAGCGCGCACCGACATCCCGAAAGAACATGCCGGATTCCATGGCGCTCGCGGAAGCCCAGCTGCGCGGCGCGGCGGTACGCATTACCGCTGCCCGCGTGAAGGTGCTGGCAGCCTTGCTCGACGCGCAGCGCGCCGTCAGCCATCAGGACGTGCAGGACGCTTTCGCCGATATGGATCGCGTCACGCTGTACCGTGCGCTCGACTGCCTGACCGACGCCGGACTGGCGCACAAGATCGCCGGCGACGACCGCGTGTTCCGCTACAGTGCGGGCGCCGAGCATCGTGCCGTACAACAGGACAGGCATGTCCAGCACGGGCACTTCAAGTGCACGCGTTGCGCGAAAGTGTTCTGCCTCGACAGCATCGGCGAAGCAGGACTGCTGCGCGATGCCTTGCGCGAGACTCTTGGAAAAGGCTTCCAGAGCCACGATATTGAATTCACCATTAAAGGATGGTGCGCCGACTGCGCCCATTGAACGACAAAAGCACATGAAACTGGTACCCGCCACCATACTGACCGGCTTCCTCGGCGCCGGAAAAACCACCCTGCTCAACCGCATCCTGCGTGAGCCGCACGGCCACAGGATCGCGGTGATCGAAAACGAATTCGGGCAGGAGAACATCGACAACGAGATCCTGGTCCAGGACAGCAACGAGCAGATCGTCGAGATGAGCAACGGCTGCGTCTGCTGCACCGTGCGCGGCGACCTGATCCTTGCGCTCGCCACGCTGGCGCAGAAGCGAGATGCGGGCGAACTGAGCTTCGACCACATCGTCATCGAAACCACCGGCCTGGCCAATCCGGGCCCGGTGGCGCAAACCTTTTTCATGGACGACGAAGTTGCGTCGCACTATATGCTCGACGCCATCATCACCGTCGTGGATGCCCGTCACGCCATGCAGCAGCTGGACGAGCATGAGGAAGCGCAACGGCAGGTCGGGTTCGCCGACAAGCTGTTGCTCTCGAAAACCGATCTCGTCAGCAGCGACGAAGTCGACACGCTGGTGGCGCGCCTGAAGCGCATCAATCCGCGCGCGCCCATCGGCAAGGCCGATTTCGGCCAGGTGCCGATCGGCGAAGTGTTCGACCTGCGCGGCTTCAACCTGAACGACAAGCTTGAAATCGATCCGGAGTTCCTCGCGGCCGACGAGCACGATCACGAGCATCATGCATGCGGCGAGCATTGCGGCCACGATCACGGGCACCATCATTCCCGCCACTCGGACGAGATTTCCGCGTTTGTCTTCCGGAGTGACCGGCCGTTCAATACGGCCAGGCTGGACGAATTCCTTGGCGGGTTGGTGCAGGTGTTCGGCCCGCGCATGTTGCGCTACAAGGGCGTGTTGTGGATGGACGGCGCGGATCGCAAGGTCCTGTTCCAGGGCGTGCACCAGATGATGGGAACCGACATCGGCGCCAAATGGCCGGAAAACGAGGCACGCGGGAGCAAGATGGTATTCATTGGGAAAAATCTCCCGGCGGAAACTTTTATTCGCGGTCTGGAACAGTGTTTGGTATAAACTAACGTTTGACTAAGGTTTAAGCAGCGGAGGTAGTCGTTTGGCAATATGCGTGAAAAATTGTCGCACGCAACGCCCGAAACGGTTCGTGCCCGCCTGAGAGCAGGGGGAGCGGCTTGCAGGCGGGTGGTCGAGGAGGTCTAGCGGTTCTTATACGAGGAAACCATGAGCGCAACCGTCACAAGATCCACCACAAAGAGCGCAGCGGCCAAGAGCACGAAAACGGCAGTGAAAACCGCTGCGACGAAGAGCAAGAATTCGACCGCATCCGCCGCGAAGACCGCCACCGGAACGACCACAAGCAAACCGAAGACCACCACCACCGCGCAAGAGACAGTTTCGAAGACCACCACGGCAGCAACAAGGCCGATTGCAAAACCGGGTAAACCCACGGTAAAAAGCAGTGTAAAATCCGCCGCCACACCGGCGGAAAAATCCGCCTCGCGGGAAACGGCAACGAAGGACGCCGCGGCTGTGACGATACGTGCAGTCGACGGCAGCGCCAACCCGAAGGCGGCCAGGGGAGCAGCGGAGTCGAAGCCGGCATCACGCACTACAGCCTCGGCTCCAGGTTCCAAGGAGGCATCCGGCCCTTCTATGAGCGGTAACAATGCAGGTGCCGGATTAATGGATAAAATGGAAAAATCCGTAGTTTCGAAAGTAAGCGAAGTGGCTACCAAAACAACGAAATCGACCCCTGCCGCACCTGCTGACGGCACCTTGTTGACTGAAGAGGAAATCCTCAAGATGAGCGACAAGGACTATATGAACGAAGCGCAGCTGGCCTTCTTCAAGGCGCGACTGCAAGCGCTGGAACGTGAACTGCTGAAGAACGCGGGTGAAACGACTGAGCATCTGCGCGAAACCGTGCTGGTGCCCGATCCCGCCGACCGCGCCACGATCGAAGAGGAGCATGCACTGGAGCTGCGCACACGCGACCGTGAGCGCAAGCTGCTGAAGAAAGTGCAACAGTCGATCGCCAGTATCGACGCCGGCGAATACGGCTGGTGCGAGGAAACCGGCGAGCCGATCGGCATTCCTCGTCTGCTGGCGCGTCCGACGGCGACCTTGTCGCTGGAAGCGCAGCAACGCCGCGAACTGAAGCAGAAGCTGTACGGGGATTGATCCTCGCGCCCCGACACGGGGTGCGTTCCTTATGCAAGCGTACGATGCACCGCACCGTACGCTTGTTTGCTTTTCAGGCCCCGCCATTCGCGCTTGCGCGCAGGTTGGATACCCCCCCGACGAGGCGCAATCCCTCTTCGCTGTAGTGGAAAAATCCACAACGTTTGACAAACCCTCCCCCAGCCGTTGTAATGACAAGTCCGCGCCATATTTGTGTTACCTTTTACGAAACGGGCTCCGTCGATAACGTCGCAGGGAGAGCCCAACAATAATCAGCTCAGGGAAAACGTGGGGATTTTTTCGCTTTTTGGCAAGAAGGGGGCGCAGCAGGTCAAGCCGGCTGACAAGGACGCTTCTCGCGCAAAACGCCAGACAACCACGCAACGCCCGGACGCGGGCAAGGCGGGCGGACGCTCGCAGGCCGTCAGGCGCGACGCGCAAGCCGCCCTGGCGACCGCGCAGAAAATCGACGCGATCGAATCGGAGATGTCCTCCGAGTTCGTCAACGTGACGACGACCCAGTTGGGCAAGACAACCATCACGGGCCCAAAAACAGTCGCGCCCAGGACCCAGCCCGTGGCGGCTTCGCAACAACATCCGCGCGGGGAATCGAAGAAACCGGCAAGCCCGCCTCCGGTTCCCGCATCGCCATCTGCGCATGACGGCTTCGGTACCACCACGGAATTCCTGCTGGGCGGCGAAACCGCTGTCGACAACGTGGCCGCCCCCACGAGCGAAGCCGCCGCGGTGATCGAGGAAGCGGCCATCCTGTATGCGAACGGGCAGTCCGACATGGTCGAGCAGATGTTGCGCGCCGCAATCACCGAAGACAATCTCGGCAGCGTCACGCGCAATGCATGGTGGATGCTGTTCGATCTGTACCAGATCCTCGGCCGGCAGATGGAATTCGAGCAACTGTCGATCGAATACGCCAACAAGTTCGAGACCTCTCCCCCGGGCTGGATCGGCACCGGCAAACCGGATGCGCGCGGCGCGGCAGCGACGTCAGGTGCGACGCCGATGGTCACATTCTCCGGGAAACTCGACGAAGGCAGCACCAAGCTGATCGACCGCATACAAAAGCTCGCGGAAAGCCATCGCGCGCTACGCCTGGAATTCGCGCGCGTCGGCGAGGTCGATCCCGCCGGTTGCCGCCTGCTGCTCGGCGCGCTGAACAGGCTGCAAAAATCCGGCCACGAACTGATCCTCGTCGGCGCGCCGGAACTGGCCGGCAAGATCCGTGCGATCCTGGAAGTGGGACGCCGCGACGACACCGAGGATTCCTGGCTGCTGCTGCTGGAGATCCTGCGTCTGCTCAACAGGGAAAAGGAATTCGAAGAAGCCAGCATCGACTACTGCGTCACCTTCGAGGTATCGCCGCCTGCTTTTGTGGCGCCCCGGAACAAGGTCACCACCGCGGCCGCGGAGGCGCATTCCGGTGCCGCCGGTACCGAGAATGTCTTCATGATGCCGGCACTGGTCGAAGGAAAGATCGATAACCTTGTGCTGGCAATCGCAGCCTTTTCGGATGAGCACAGCCCCGCGGTCATCGATTGCTCGCGGCTGACGCGCGTCGATTTCAATGCTGCCGGACGCTTGCTGACCGGACTCTCGCCGTTCTGCGGCAACGGCAAGGTCATCGAATTCCACCAGATCAATCATCTGGTCGCGGAACTGTTCAGCGTGATCGGCCTCAAGGACATGGTGCGCATTCATCCGCGCAAGAACTAGCACGGTCAATTCATCCATCGGGGCCGATATCGCCGCGCGCCGTGGCACGCAGGCTGCTTCGTTTACCCCGGCTGGCGCTTATCGATCTGTCAGCTACACTACTTGTAATCCGGCACCCAGCCCTCATTTGCAGTGAGATTGCACATCAACTTTCACTTCAGAGGCAAGCATGGAACAATTCCACGGTACGACCATCCTCTCCGTTCGGCGCGGCAACGTCGTTGCACTCGGCGGCGACGGACAGGTGACGCTCGGCAATATCGTGATGAAGGGCACGGCGCGCAAAGTGCGCAAGCTGTATCAGGGCAAGGTGCTGGCGGGATTTGCTGGCGGCACGGCCGATGCATTCACGCTCATCGAGCGCTTTGAAGCCAAGTTGGAGAAGCACCAGGGCAATCTGATGCGCGCCTCGGTGGAACTGGCCAAGGACTGGCGCACCGATCGCATCCTGCGCCGCCTCGAGGCGATGCTGCTGGTGGCCGACCGTGAATCGACGCTGATCATCACCGGCAACGGCGACGTGCTGGAACCGGAAAACGGCATCGGCGCCATCGGTTCCGGCGGCGCCTATGCGCAATCGGCAGCCAAGGCCCTGCAGGAAAACACCGAGATGTCGCCGGTCGAGATCGTGAAGAAAGCACTCACGATTGCCGGCGAACTGTGCATTTACACCAATCTGTCGCACACCATCGAAACCCTCGACTGACGCGCCGTGACGCGTCCACCATTCACCATGAACATGACTCCCCAAGAGATAGTCTCCGAACTGGACAAGCACGTGGTCGGCCAGGCGCGCGCCAAGCGCGCGGTGGCGATCGCCCTGCGCAACCGCTGGCGCCGCCAGCAAGTGGCGGAACCCCTGCGCCACGAGATCACGCCGAAGAACATCCTGATGATCGGTCCGACCGGCGTGGGCAAGACCGAGATCGCGCGACGCCTTGCAAAACTGGCCGATGCGCCCTTCATCAAGATCGAAGCGACCAAGTTCACCGAGGTTGGTTATGTCGGACGCGATGTCGACACCATCATCCGCGACCTGATCGACATCGGCATCAAGCAGACGCGCGAAACGGAAATGCGCAAGGTGCGCACGCGCGCAGAAGACGCAGCGGAAGACCGCATCCTCGACGTGCTGCTGCCGCCGGCCCGTGATTTCGGTTTCAGCGCCACGCCGAGCACATCGGAAGGCGAGCAGAGCGGCAATACCACGCGCCAGACCTTCCGCAAACGCCTGCGCGAAGGCGCGCTCGACGACCGCGAAATCGAAATCGAAGTCGCCGATGCCGGCCCGCACATGGAAATCATGGCACCGCCCGGCATGGAAGAAATGACCGAGCAGATCAAGTCAATGTTCTCCGGTCTCGGCGCGACGCGCAAGAAAAAGCGCAAGGTGAAGATCAAGGAAGCGCTGAAGCTGCTGATCGAGGAAGAAGCTGCCAAGCTCATCAACGACGACGAGCTGAAGCAGAAGGCGATTGCCAACGTCGAGCAGAACGGCATCGTATTCCTCGACGAGATCGACAAGATCGCGAGCCGCTCCGAAGTCGGCGGCGCGGACGTGTCGCGCGCCGGTGTGCAGCGCGACCTGCTGCCGCTAGTGGAAGGCACGACCGTCAACACCAAGTACGGCATGATCAGGACCGACCACATCCTGTTCATCGCTTCGGGTGCGTTCCACCTGGCGAAGCCCTCCGACCTGATTCCGGAGCTGCAGGGCCGCTTCCCGATCCGCGTCGAACTGGAATCGCTGTCGATCGCGGACTTCGAGCGCATCCTGACCAGCACCGATGCCTGTCTGACGCGGCAGTATGAAGCGCTGCTGGATACGGAAGGTGTGAAAATCGAATTCACGCAGGATGGCATCCAGCGCATGGCGCAGATTGCCTATTCGGTGAATGAAAAGACCGAAAACATTGGCGCGCGGCGCCTCTATACCGTGATGGAAAAGCTGCTGGAAGAAGTTTCGTATTCGGCCGGCGAATCTTCCGGCAAGACCATTGCGATCGATGCCGCGTATGTGGACGACAAACTCGGCGCGCTGTCCGACAACGAAGACTTGTCGCGCTACGTGCTGTAACCTCCGGCAAGGCGGACCTGGCCGTCCGCCTTGCATACTCACATCATGGCTAACAAGGCACTCTCGAAACGGCAGAAGATGATCATCAAGGTCGAGCCCTCGCAACGGGCGCTGAAGCCGCGCAATCCGATTGCGCTGGCGGCAAAACAGCGTGTCGCCGGCTCGCATCGGAAATCCGCTTCCGCGCAGCGGCAATTGCATCAGCGCTTGCTGAAGAAAGTCATCAGCGAGTCGGGCGACTGACGCCTGTTGTCTTGCGCGTTGCCTTTCGTGCCGGCAGACCCGCTGTGATCAGCGGCTCTGCAGAGGCGTATTGGGGCCGGGCGTTCCCGGAGGAACCTGGTTGGTGAACGACCCCGATTGCTGTGCCGGCGTCTGCGGCATCGATGGCGCAGGCTGGGGCATCGCATTTGATGCCGGTGCCGGCGCCGGAGTTGCCGTCGTGTTCGGCGCAACGGCCGGCAGCGGCGGCGTGATCTGTGCGGCCGGCGCGTTCGGCGTGGCGGGTATCGGCACGGGCGTGACTGGCAAGGCCGGTGCTCCCGGCGTCATGGGCGTGGTTCCTGCGGCGCCACCGCTCCCTTGAGAGGAAGGCGGCGGACTGACGACCATGGTCGGCGGCGCCGTCGCTGTTGTGGGCGGCGTGACTTGCGCAGGCCGTCCCGGGGCGGCCTGCGTCGGCACAGTCGCGCTTGGCAACGGCGTGCGAGCGGATGGCGCCATGGCAAGGCCGCCCTGTCCTTTCAGATTTTCCGGCAAGTCCACGCGCTTGGTGACGCCGCCATCGGACAGCAGTACATATTCGCGATGCACTTCCTTGATCTTCACCCCGGGTGCCACTTCCGCATCGACCCGTACCGCCTGCGCCGGCTTGCCATCCACGCTCAGAATCGCGACGCTGTCATGCGGACTGCCGGAAAAGATCACGCCACGAAGCTGATAGTTGCTGGCAACCGCTGTCGGCCCGGAACGTCCGCCGAACAGGGAGGCCGCCGCTTCCGGACGCACATCGGCGACGGCGGCGCGCGGCGGCGCGGCCACCGGGCGCACCGGCGGCTTGAACAGCTGCATCGCCCAGTATGCGGCCGAAGCGCACAAGGCGATGAACAGCAGGAAACTCGCAGCAAGCGGCAAGCGGTTCATCACTTTCCTTTTTTCATTGTTTGATTACCGCACGAGCTGGTTGATTTCGATAATCGGCATCAACACAGCCAGCACAATCAGCAGCACCACCACGCCCATCACCAGGATCAAGGCCGGCTCCAGCAGGCCGGCGATCGTCATCGCGCGCCGTTCCAGATCCTGTTCCTGCGCATTCGACGCGCGTTCCAGCATCTGGGGCAATTCGCCGGTCACTTCGCCGGCGCGGATCATGTGGATCAGCATCGGCGGAAAATGCTTGTGCGCGGATAGCGCCCGCGCCAGGCTCACACCCTCGCGCACGCTGCTGGTCGCCTCCTCCACCTGTTCGCGCATGGCGACATTGGAGAGCGTGTCGCGGCTGGTCTGCAGCGCGCGCAGGATGGGTACGCCGGAGCCGGTCGTGATGGCCAGCGTGCTGGCGAAACGCGCGGTGTTCAGGCTTCGCTCGAACTTGCCATACAGCGGCGCATTGAGCAGCCAGCGATGCCAGCGGTACTTGACGTCCGGATTCTTCAAGGCGGTGCGCCATGCAAACAGCGCACCGATGACGGCGATCAGGACGATCCATCCGTAACTGCGCACGAAATCGGAAATCGCGAGCATGATCACGGTGAGGATCGGCAGCTTCTGCTTGGTGTTGGCGAACACCGACACGATCTGCGGCACCACATAGGCGAGCAGGAAGATCACGATCGAGAACGCCACCACCGTCACGATGGCCGGATAGGTGAACGCAAGCCGCACTTTCTGCACCAGCGCATTGCGCCGCTCGATGTAATCGGCCAGACGCGACAATACGTGCGAAAGCTGGCCGATCTGCTCGCCGGAGGCAACCAGCGCGCGGTAGATGTCGGCGAAGTCGCGCGGATGCCGCGCCAGCGCATCGGACAGCGACGCGCCGCCCATCAGTTCGGAACGGATCGAGGCCACGAGGTCGCGCACATAGGGCCGCTCGGCCTGCTCCAGCAAGGCGGTGAAAGCCTGCTCCAGCGGCAGGCTGGCTTCCAGCAGGCTGGCGAGCTGGCGCGTGAAGAGCGCGAGCTCCGTGGTGGACAAGCGGTCGCCGAAGGCGCGGATTTTCACCTGGCCAAGCTCGTCGACCTGAGTCGCGATGGCGTCCACCATGATCGGCACCAGACCCTGCGAGCGCAGGTCCGAGCGGGCGGCGCGCGCGCTGTCCGCGTTCACCACACCCTTCTTCGTGGCGCCGGCGGCATCGACGGCTTCGTAACGGAATGCCGGCATGGCTTACTCTTTCGTGACACGCAGCAATTCGGCCTGCGTGGTGGTGCCGTCGGCGAGCCAGCGCTCGCCATCCTCGCGCATGGTGCGCATGCCGTTTTTCTGTGCGGCGGCGCGGATCTCCGCTTCCGACGTGCGGTCGTGGATTTGCGCGCGGATCTCGTCGGTGGTCACGAGCAGCTCGTACACGCCGACGCGCCCCTGGTAGCCGGTGTGGCCGCACTTGTCGCAGCCGACCGCATGCCACTCCTGGCCATCGTGCCGGCGGCACACCGGGCACAGCTTGCGCACGAGACGCTGCGCGACGACGCCGAGCAGCGAGGACGACAACAGGAACGGCTCGATGCCCATGTCGAGCAGGCGCGTGACCGCGGAGGCGGAATCGTTGGTGTGCAGGGTCGCCAGCACAAGATGGCCGGTGAGCGATGCCTGCACCGCGATCTGCGCGGTTTCCAGGTCGCGGATCTCGCCGATCATGATGATGTCCGGGTCCTGGCGCAGGATGGCGCGCAAGGCCTTCGCGAAAGTCATGTCGATGCGCGCATTGACCTGCGTCTGTCCGACCCCCGGCAGCTCGTATTCGATCGGGTCCTCCACGGTGAGGATATTGGTCTGCGGCGCATTCAGCCGCGACAGCGCGGCATAGAGGGTCGTCGTCTTGCCCGAACCGGTCGGGCCGGTGACCAGCACGATGCCGTGCGGCTGGCTGATCAGCTCGTCGAACGTCGCTTGCACCTCGGCGCTCATGCCAAGATGGCTCAGGTCGAGCCGGCCGCCTTCCTTGTCGAGCAGACGCAGCACCGCGCGCTCGCCGTGGCCGGTGGGCAGGGTCGACACGCGCACGTCGACCGGCTTGCCGCCGATGCGCAGCGTGATGCGGCCATCCTGCGGCAGGCGCTTCTCGGCGATGTCGAGCTGCGCCATGATCTTGATGCGCGAGATCAGCGACGCGTGGATCGCCTTCTTCGGTCGCACGATGTCGCGCAGCGCGCCGTCGATGCGGAAACGCACGACGGACACCTGCTCGAAAGGCTCGATATGAATGTCCGATGCGCCCTCGCGCACGGCCTGCGTGAGCAGCGCATTGATCATGCGGATCACCGGCGCGTCGTCCGCCGATTCCAGCAGGTCCTCGATGGCCGGCAAGTCGAGCATCAGCTTGTTCAGGTCGAGGTCCGATTCGACTTCGTCGACCACCTGCGCGGCATCGCCTCCGGAACTGGCATAGGCCTTGGCAATCGCGGCCTCCAGGTCTTCGCGCGGCAAGGACTTGAGCTTGACGCGGCCGAAGCGGCGGCTGACTTCCGCGATGGCGGACGGAACGGTGGCGTCCGACACCCACACCTCGACGGCATTGCCGGCCATTTCACTGCGGCGCGCGAGTAGCGCGTGGTCGCGGGCAAATGCGTAGGGAAGAAGGCGGGCGTCGGTCATGGTGTTGCTCATTACTGTGTATTTCGATTCTGGTCAGAAGAGGTTGGCGGCGGCGCTGCCGGCGTACCGGCGGGCGGGGCCATCTGCGGCATCTGCTGTGGCTGCGGCTCAGGACGTGGCGGCACATTGAGCAGAGCGCCGCCAACCGGACGGCCATTCTGCATCGGCGGCAATACCGGGACGGTGGCGCTCGGCAGCAGGAACGACGGTGCCTGTTCCGTACCCATCTGCACGTGGCGGATGTAGTCGTAGCGATCGCCCGAGACAAGATTGCTCTGCTCGCTGGTGCGAATGACAGTCGGCCGCAGGAACACCATCAGGTTGGTCTTCTTGCCGCTGCGGTTGCGATATTTGAACAGGTTGCCGACCACGGGGATGTCGCCCAGCCCGGGCACTTTTTCTTCATTGTCGGACGCGCGGTCCTCGATCAGGCCGCCGAGCACGACGATCTCGCCGTCGTCGACCAGCACATTGGTTTCGATCGAGCGCTTGTTGGTCACGATGTCCGATGCCTTGCTGGTGGTCTGGATGTCCGAGGTTTCCTGGTAGATCGCCATTTTGACGGTACCGCCTTCCGACACCTGCGGCCGCACGCGCAGCGACAGGCCCACATCGCGGCGCTCAATGGTCTGGAACGGATTCTGCGCGCCGGATGCCGCCGTGGTGAACGTGCCGGTGATGAATGGCACGTTCTGGCCGACGATGATGCGGGCTTCCTCGTTGTCGAGTGTAATCAGGTTCGGCATGGACAGGATATTGGCATTGCCTTCCGATTCCAGTGCACGGGCCAGCGCGCCCAGCGTGAGCGTGCCGTTGATCTGGCGGAAAATGCCCACGTTGATGCCGTTGCCCGGCGCGGTCGGATTGCCGGTGGTTGCCTTTGAGATCGCCTGATTGATGAGATTGTTCCCGCCGGTGCTGAATCCGCTGGCGACGCCGAGACGATAGTTGCTGGTCGCGTCGCCACTCAGGCCGGCCCACTGGACGCCGAGCTCGGCGGCCTTGTCCGCCGTCACTTCCACGATCAGCGATTCGATATAGACCTGCGCGCGGCGCGCATCGAGCTGGTCGATCACGGCGCGCAGGTTGCGGTAGACCGATTCGTTGGCGGTGATGATCAGCGAGTTCGTCGCCGGGTCGGCCTGGATGAAGCCGGCCGGGCCGCCCGTCGGCAAGGATGTCGGCGTCGGCGTGGACGGCGTCAGCGCGCCCTGGCCGAGCTGGCCTTGCTGCGCCTGCTGACCGGCAGAAAATGCCGGCTGCTGCGGTTGCTGCTGTTGCTGCGTGGTCGTGCCAGCCTGTTGGGCGGCGGTGTCGGATGCGACGACGGCGCGCAGGGTCTGCGCCAGGCGGATCGCGTCGGCATTCCGCAGATACACCACATGAACATTGCCGGGCTGCGCGGTCGGCTGGTCCAGCTTGGCAATCAGCGATTTCGCCAGGTTGGCCCGCGCTACGGACGGCGCGCGCACGATCAGCGCATTGGTGCGCGGATCGGCCAGCACCGCGACGCGACCTGCATCGCCGCCCGGCACCGCCGCGCCGCTCTGCTCCACCAGCCGGTTGACGGTCGTTGCAAGATCGGTGGCGATCGCGTATTTCACCGGAACCACGTCCATGTCGCTGACCGCCGGAGCGTCGAGCGCCGCAATGATCCGGCCGAGCCGCTTCAGATTATCCGCATAGTCGGTGATGACGATGCTGTTGTTGCCCGGGTTGACGTTGATCGTATTGTTCGGCGAAATCAGCGGACGCAACACCTGCACGAGGTTGTTCGCCGATTCGTAATTGAGATGGAAGATCTGTGTGGCGATCTGGTCGCCGCGCACCTCGGAAGGCTTCGTCGGGCCGGCCTGCAGCTTCGCGTCGGCTTCCGGCACGACCTTGGTATAGCCGTCGATCCTGACCATCGCGAAGCCCTGCAGGCGCAACGCCGAAGACAGCAGGTCCAGCGCCTGCGCCTTGGTGACGGGCTTCTCCGATACCAGGTTGATGCTGCCCTTGACGCGCGGATCGATCACAAACGTGGTCCGGGTATAGTGGCCGATCGCCTTGATCACCGATTCGATGTCGGCGCCAACGAAATTCAGGGTCGCCTGGTTGGATGAGGGATCCTGCGCAAGAGCGGGCGGCACGCTGGTGGTGATCGCGCACAACAACAGCGCGGCTGCTCCCAGCCGGCGCCATCCTGCCTGACTTGCCAATGTTTCTGCTGATTGATTTTTTTTCATTTGAACTCTAGCGCGATAACATTCTTATCGCCTTCTCTTCGGCGTTGTCCCAGCAAATTCAACAGATTTGCCAGCCGTTCTTCCTGCCCTGCTTCTGCTTCTGCCTTTCCTGAAAACTGCAAATGTCCGTTCGTCAGCGTGCCGTTGCCGCTCAAGAGCATCGGCCCGCGCAGTGTCTTCAATGCAAGTTGCGCCTGCCGGCCGCGCCAATCCATTATCAGTTGGTAATTCCCGAGCGGTTTGATCGGTGACAGACGGGAGGCAATGTCATTCATCAACAAGGTCATCGATCCGCTCACTTCCAGCGCGCTGCCCTGTCGCGCCACCTGCAAGGGCGTCCATGACAGGAGCATCTCGCCAGAGGGCTGGATCGTGTTCAACGGTGCGCCCAGCCCCGCCAGCCGTTCCGCGGGCAGACGCACGCTCGACGGACTCACCTGCCACTGGTACCAGCTTCCCGCGAGCGTTACCGGCTGCGACAACGCGGCCGGATTCTCGAGATGCAGATCGACCTGTCCCAGCACAACCATCGGCGACAGGCGCCATGCAAACCGCCCCGGCAGCAGCGGCGTCACGGGATCGGCACCGCTCGGTGCGCCGCCGATGAACGCGGAACCCCGCCATAGGGTGCCCTGCGCGTCCCCGAGCGTCAAGCGCCCGCCGGTCTGCGACTCGACGATCGGCGCCATCCATGCCGCCGGGCAAAACGCGATCAGCGTCAACAGAACGGTTGCGATGCCCGCCAGCAACCAGATCAGGAAGCGGCGCACGGCATCTCCATCCGGTCGCGAGCATATCTCATGGCGACTGCTCGCTCTTCTGCTGACGCAAGGTCAGGCTGGCATTGACCGTGTCGGGCTGCGCCTGCGCCTCCACATTGGCGTCCACCACGGACACCCTCGCCGTGCGCTGCATGTCGAGCAGCCAGTCGACCGTGCCTGCGAATGATGCATTGTTCAACTGGAGCTTCGCCATCTCGCCTGTCACGGCGACGTTTTGCGCTTTCAGGCCGTTGCGCGCGAGTGATGCCTCGATGCTCTCTTTCGTCATCGCCGGCACGATGCCGCCGGTCTTCGGCGTCGCGGTCGAAGCGTCCCTGGCCATTGCCTGCACTTCCGCCGCCTGCTGGCGCAACGCCGGCAGCTTCTTCTCCAGGTCCTTGCGTCCGCTAAGCGCGGGGTCGATGAACAAGGCGTACACGAGGCCAAGGACGACCACGACGAGGCCGGCCAGGAGCATGTTCTGCTCGCGCTTGTTGCGCTCGTTCCAGAATGTCGACAGCGACTGCTTCAGACCACTCAATGAGCTTGCTGCGTTCATTTGCCGCTCCTCACCAGCCAGGTGCCCGCCCCCGACTGCGACATCGATAGGTTGCGCGCGGCAAGCGCGCCCTTGACCTGGTCCAACGACACGTTGGCGTCGGGCTTGAGTTTCACCGTCAGGCTGCGGTCGTGGTATTCGACGCCAGCCACGACGGTGCCGCTTTTTCCGGCACTGGCCAGGGCCTCCCCGACGGCGGCAGCCAGCGCGACGAAGTCGTCCGGCGCGACCTGGCCCGACTCGCGCTGCGCGGCGGCCAGCTTCTGCCGCAACTGCGCCAGGGGATCGATGATGACCGTTTCCTTCGGAAAGGCCGACCTGTAAGTCTGGATCATGCCGGTACTCAGCACACTTGCCTCGCGCTTCATGCGCAGCCAGTCGACGTTCAGGCCGATGATATTGACCAGCAATACCGCGGCGAGCAAGGCCAGCGGCCAGCGCCAGGGCTTCCAGTTGAAACGCGGACCTGTGGCGGCGCCCAGTCCGCTCATCAGGTCAATCGCGGACTTCGCTGCGCCGGCAATCCAGCGCTGCCAGTTGTCGGCATGGATCGCGATGCGTTCCTGCAGCGGCGGGGCGATGTTCAGCGACTCCTTGTAATCAACCACGCGCGACTGCGGGACATACAGGGTGATCTGCCCCTGCGGCACGACTGCGTTCACCGTCTGCATCACCTCGAAGGCGACGGACTCCGGCTGATCGGCGGCGATGGACAGACCGATGCCGTCCTGCTCGCCCAACCGCACGGCGATATCCGCATCGGAACCGCGCTCGCCCACAGCGGCGCTCGCCGCCCCGCCCGCCAGCGGCAGGCAGAGTTGGGCAGGCAGGGCCGATACGTTGCGCGCGCCAAGACCCTGCAGGGTCCTGCTCAGGATTTCCATCCACGCGCGCTGCACGACCGCGACGGTGCGCACGCCCTCATGCATGTCGCCGGCGACGACGATGCATTCGGCAGGATCGCTCATCAACTGGTCTTCCACCAGGTTGGGCAGGGCCGCCTTCAGGCGCGCGCCGGTCAGCGGCGGCATCTTCACACGCAGCAGCGTGACATCGCTGGCCGCCAGCAGCAGCACGACGCGCTGCGCCCTGCCCGCCGGCTCGGACAGCTCCGACAGTGCCGCCACGCCCTCGCGTTCGACGGCGCCGCCGTTGCCCGCCAACGCATACTCGCAATACAAAGGCATGCCGGGCTGCAGGCCTTCTGCGGCGGCATGCGAGGGCAGGCGGATATACAGTATGCTCAAGATGTTTCTTTCTTAGTTTTCTCGTATCCAGCGAATCTCGGGATTCCTGCCGGAGCGGTCGATCAAGGCCTGCATTTCCATGGTGGCGCGGCTCAGGCGGACCTTGCCGTTGACGAGGAAATAGTTCGTATTGACCGATATCGTTCCAGGCTTGACGGTGGTCTGCTTCGGCAACTGCTCGGTGAACTCATTCGTGGTCTTGAACCATGCGCTTTCCCGTCTGACCGCCAGCGTCGCCGCTTCCGAAAGTGACAGTGTAGCAATTCTGGCGGCCAATACCTCGGGCGGAGCGGTATTGACATTGATCTCCGTCTTCTTTGGTAACACGACAACGAAGTCCTTGAGCTTTGTCAATGTCTCCGGCGTGAAGCCGGGTACCGCGAGCAGATCGTCGACATAGGCAATCGTCAGTGGCTGCGATTTCGCTTCCGTTCCGGCCGGCGCCGGCGCCAATGCCGACAGCATCAGGTCCGCCGTGGCCTGGGCAAGACCCGGATTCAGGCCGACATTGCTGAGCAGCCTGCCGAACGCCGCCACCTCTTCCTGGTCGATCGGCCCACCGGGCGGGCAGAGGTTGGTGAGGTTGAAGCGCGATTGCGCATCGATGATTCCGCCGGACAATGCGGCGTCAGGCACGTCGCTTCCCGACTGGGCATTTTCCACGTATTGGTCCAGGCGCGTTTCCGCCAATGGCACCGCCCATGGTTCACCGAGGTGATCGACGGTCGGCGATATGCGCTTGTCCTCGCGCAGGATCAGCCGCGTCCAGTCCAGCGCGCCGCGCAGGATCCACTGCTTCTGCAATTGCAGGCGCTGGTTCTCGATCGACCGCACCTGCACCTGCTGCTGCCAGAACAGGCTGGCGACAATGGTGATGGCCAGCGTCGTCAGCAGCAAGGCGGTGATGACTGCCACGCCGCGTTGACGTTTGATCAGGCGCACGGTCGGTCTTCTCATGCCGGCCCCAGCAGGAAAATCTTGACCAGTCTGGACGCGCGGTCGCGCAATTGCAGCGCGACTTCCACGCCGGTCGGTGCAGCGGGCGCCGCGCTCGCGCCCGGCGCTGTTGCTGCAGCAGGCAGCGCGGGAACGCTCGCATCGGTCGTCCATCCGGCATCGGCCTTCCAGACGCGGATCGCCATGGCACCAATGGCGGAATTCAGCACCACCGGCGGACCGATTTCCCCATTGCTGGTGGCGGCCTTCCAGGCGGTGTCCAGCTCCTTCAGGTCGCGTGTCGCCAGCGATTCGCGGCGGGTCAGCGCGCCGTTGTCGAGCCGGTAGCTGACGACCTGCACGCGCGTAGGCTGGTTCTCGGCGAACACCGTGCGCACGAGAGTCAGCCTTCCCTGCTGCACGTCGAGGAACTGGCGTCCCGCGCCGAGGGTGGTTTGCGCCACGATGTTTCCGCAATCGCTCTGCATCTGCGCGAAGGCAAGTTGCAGGCCGCGCGTTTCCTCGAGCTCGGCATTGAGCGCCACGCGGGCGCGAATGATGCTGTCGAGGCCGCGCCACCCCAGCACGGCGACGATGGCGAGCACGCTGATGGCTACCAGCAGCTCGATCAGCGTGAAGCCTTTACGTTGTGCATTCATCGTCATCCCTGTGACACCACCTGGGCGAGCTTGATGATGCGGCGTTCCATGTTGTCGGCATCGTAGACGCTGACCTCGACGCGCCGAAAAAACGGGTTCGGCGTGGCGAACACTTCTTCCTCGCAGGTCAGGCGCAGGTCGCCCTGCGAGCAATCGAAGCTGCGCTTGCCGAAGGCGGGGTATTCGTGCGCGAGGCGAATCTGCGCCAGCCGGTTCTCGGCCGACCAGGTCGCCATCATCGAGGCGCGCAAGCCGTTGCTGTTCTGCGTGAGGCTGCCGACCGCGCGCAGGCTCGCACCCAGCGCGGTGCCGACGATGAACAGCGCCACCAGCACTTCCAGCAGGGTGAATCCTTTGGATCGGGACGGTCGGCGCGGCATGGCTTCACTCCACCGTGAAGTGACCGATGCCATCGGCGCGGACCGCGACGCTGGTATCGGCGGTCGCCAACGTCAGCACGAACGGCTTGTCGACCGGCTCGCGACCGAACACGATGCGTAGCGGATTGGTTTCCGCGGCGACGGGCGGGCTGATGGAAAGGGAAATCGGCGCACGCTTGAAATCGCGCTCGCGCAGCAATTCATCCTGCGACATAGGTTCCCACTTGTCGCCATCGCGTATCAGGAAACGGTAATGGTCGGTGTCGGCCTCGAAGGCAATCGGACGATTGCGTACGATCGCCTCGTCGCGCGCAAGCTGCATCAGCAAGGCGATGCGTTGCGCGTCGTTCTGCAGGACCTGGCGTTCGCCGGGCATGGCATTGAATGCGACCACGCCCATCAGGATGCCGACGATCACCAGGACCACCATCAGCTCAAGCAGGGTGAAGCCGCGCGCCCTGTGAACGGGGCGCGCACGCGAGGCGCTGTAGCAAGAAGCCTGGACTATAGATCCCACGAACCGATATCTGCGTCGTTGCCGGTACCGCCCGGCTGTCCGTCGGCACCGTAGGAGAAAACGTCGACCTCGCCTTTGACGCCGGGGGACAGGTACTGGTACGGGTTTCCCCACGGATCCTTCGGCAGCTTGTCGACATAGCCGCCGCTCTTCCAGCCGTTGGCCGCAGGCCCGGAAGTCGGCCTGGAGACCAATGCCTGCAAGCCCTGCTCGGTGGTCGGATAACGCTGGTTGTCGAGCTTGTAGAGCTTGAGCGCCTGCATCAGCGTTGCGATGTCCTGCCTGGCAGCGGTAATCCGTGCGTCGTCGGCGCGCCCCATCAGCTTGGGCACCACCAGTGCAGCAAGAATACCCATGATGACAACCACCACCATGATTTCAATCAGGGTAAAGCCGCGGCTGACGGCCTTGGCGAGCTTGCGACGAGGTGAAAATACGGGGATAGCAGCCATGGAGATATCTTTTCGAGAATGACAAATGAACATTAGTATAAGGCCAAGGGAGGACGACGGCTTGCCCCAGCGCAAGCTGCATACATCCGGACGGTCAAAGAGGGTACGACAGCGCCGCATGGAAAAAGTGCTGCACGGCACAAAAATTCATCGAAGATAGAGGATGTTTCCGCGAAAATAGAAGAAACTCTTGCCCGAAGCGACTCATTTCAGACACATCTCGGGACGCTCCACTATTCCACTATATGTGGTGGCGAATGATGCCCATCCAAGCCCGTACGCGGATGCGGTCGCCCTGTAGTAACCGGCAATTACCCATTCGTCCGCCGCAAGGCGAACAATGACTCTCCTCATCATCCCTGAAGGAGACAAGAGATCATGGCTGCGAAAAACATCTTGATGCTGGTCGGCGATTTCGGCGAGGACTATGAAATCATGGTGCCGTTCCAGGCCCTGCGCGCCGTGGGGCACGAGGTCCATGCGGTGTGCCCCGGCAAGAAGGCGGGCGACTTCATCGTCACGGCGATCCACGATTTCGAAGGGCACCAAACCTACTCCGAAAAGCCGGGACATCGCTTCACGCTGACGGACGACTTCGATGCGGTGCAACCGGCGTCCTGCGATGCGCTGCTAATCCCCGGAGGACGCGCGCCCGAATACCTGCGACTCAATCCGTCCCTGCTGGAAACGGTGCGTCATTTTGCCCAGGCGAAAAAACCGATCGCGGCAATCTGTCACGGCGCGCAGATCCTCGCCGCCGCCGGCGTGCTGGAAGGCAAGCGATGTTCCGCCTATCCGGCATGCCGGCCGGAAGTCGAGCAGGCGGGCGGGCATTATGCGGACATCGCGGTGGATGCGGCGATCACCGACGGCAATATCGTCAGCGCCCCCGCCTGGCCGGCACATCCCGCATGGATTGCGCAATTCCTCAAATTGCTGGGCACGGAGATTGTGCTATAACAGGCAATAACCGTCTGCAGGAGCGCCCATGTGTGAAATCTTCGTCAAGGCCGATCCCCACCTATATGCATGCCGTGCGCGCTCCATCCGCCTGCATGGGGCGGTGACTTCGATCCGGCTGGAGAACCTGTTCTGGCATGCGCTGGAGGAAATCGCTTCACGCGATGGGATGAGCGTCAATCAGCTTATCACGAAACTGTACGACGAACTGGTCGAATACCGTGGCGCGGTCGACAACTTCACGTCGTTCCTGCGGGTATGCTGCCTGCGCTACCTGTCGCTGATGGTCGATGGAGAAATCTCTGCCGACAAGCGCGTGCCTCTCAAGGGCATGCCGGCCGTACCAGTCATGAACGGTGGAACAAACATGGCGCTGGCGCAGTCTGGTTAACACTGAAGCAAGGAGACCGCCCATGTCGCTGCACCATGCCACCTCCGGCGAGAAGATCGACATCCGTCCGCTCGGCGCGAAGCTGCCGCAAACTCCGTCGACCGCGCTGCTCAGGACCGATGATCTCGAAGTCATGCGCGTCGTGCTGTCGACGGGGCGATCGGTTCCCGAACATCGTGTCGCCGGAGAAATCACGATCCAGTGCATCGAGGGAATTGTGGAGGTGCAGGCGCATGACGGCGTACAGGTCCTGTCGGCGAACGAGATGCTGTATCTCAAGGGCAATGTGCCTTATGCCCTGAATGCGCTGGCGGACTCTTCCCTGCTGATGACCATCCTGCGCAAGCCCGGCGACGAGCCGCCGCAGGCAGGACTCTGATCAGGCCGATTCGATACGCGGGTCGCGCGACAGCAGCCGCTCCACCATGTCGTGCGGCGAATCGCCGTCGAACAACACTGCCGCTACCGCATTGGCAATGGGCATGTCGACGCCATGAATGCGCGCGAGGGATCGTACCGCCTGCGCGCAACGCACGCCTTCCGCCACGTGGCCCAGTTCGGCGACGATGGTGTCGAGCTTCTTGCCTTGCGCGAGCCCGAGGCCGACCTGCCGGTTGCGCGACAGATCGCCGGTGCAGGTGAGGATCAGATCGCCCACGCCCGCCAGTCCCATGAAGGTTTCGAGGCGGCCGCCGAGCGCGATGCCGAGGCGGGTGATCTCGGCGAGACCGCGCGTGATGAGCGCGGCGCGCGCGTTCATGCCCAGGCCCATGCCGTCGATGACGCCCGTCGCAATGGCGAGAATATTCTTGACTGCGCCGCCGACCTCGACCCCGACCAGGTCATCGGTCGAATACACGCGAATCGAGTTGCCGTGAATGGCGCGCACCACGCAATCGCGCAACTCCGGCGCATCGGAGGCGACCGTCAGCGCGCAAGGCAGGCCGCGCGCGACTTCCTGCGCGAACGATGGGCCGGACAAGGCGCCATGCGGAATGGCGGCGCCCAGTTCTTCATGCACGATCTGGTGCGGCAGGAGTTGCGTCTTTTCCTCGAAACCCTTGCACAGCCAGACGATATTGGGAATGCGATGCGTCCGCAGCCGCTGTGCCAGCGGGCGCAATCCCGCCACGGAAGAAGCAACGATCAGCAGGCGCTCGCCGCCGGTATTCACGTTCGCGAGCGCCGCATCGAAGTCGGATGTCACCCGCAGGCTGTCCGGCAATGCAAAGCCGGGAAGGTAAGCGGCATTCTCGTGCTTTGCCGCGGCCTCGCGCATGGTCTCCACTTCGCGCCCCCAGAGGACGACGTTGTGGCGGTCCGCCAGCACAATGGCAAGCGCCGTGCCCCAGGCGCCGGCGCCAAGCAGGGTGACATTCATCGGCTGCGCGGGCCGGGAACCGGGAGTTGCCGCCATAGAACCTTATTCGCCCCAGACTTCGGATGCGCGCACGTAGCCGCCCTGGCCATCGCGATGCCTGACCTTGACCCAGCCGCCGCCGACCGGCTCGACGTACTCCAGCAACACGCCCTTGTCGGCGGTAAATGTCACGGCGGCTGCATCGGATGCGGCTTCGCGCACCTTGGCGTTGGCCATGGTCACGACCACATTGCGCTTTGTGCTCAGGAGTTTGGAGTCGACCCAGGACAGGTCGCCCGCCGCATCGCGCACTTTCGTCCATTCGCCGTAGGTGAGCACCACTTCGACCGGCATGCCGCGCGGCGCAACGAACACCTTGCGCCCCTTGACCGAGGGTGCGTCGTACAGCACCGCAGGCGCGGCACCGACCGACCTGAACTCGAGCGCATGTGCGGCGCCGGCCACGGACAGCAGCAGCATCGGCACCATGAGTAATCGCGCAAATTTCATCGACACCCTCCCTCTACTCGAAAAACCGCCGCCAGTTACTGCTTGGTCGCTGCCGTGCCGTCGGGCATGACGATGCCGGAGCCGCTCTCCTTCTGCTGCTGCTCGGACAACGCCTGCAGGCGCTGCTGGTAGAAGGCTTCGAAATTGATTTCGGCGAGATGTACCGGCGGGAAGCCGGCGCGCGTCACCATGTCGGCGATATTGGCGCGCAGGTACGGATAGATGATGTTCGGGCAGCCGATGCCGAGCAGCGGATCGAGCTGCTCCGGCGGAATGTTGGCGGCCTCGAAAATGCCGGCCTGCTTGCCTTCCACCAGAAAGGCGACCTTGTCCTTGATCTTGGCAGTGACGGTGATGGTGACGGTCGATTCGAAGATGGTCTGTGCCAGCGCTTCGGCACCGACGTCGACGGCCACTTCGATGTTCGGCGCTTCCTGTTCGAGGAAGATGGCCGGCGAATTCGGCTGTTCCAGCGACATGTCCTTCAGGTAGACGCGTTGAATCTGGAATACGGGTTGTTGGTTTTGATCGGACATGGGCTACTTTCGTGAGTGTAATAATAAGGAAAAGGACGGCGAGCGCCGTCCCCTCGGATCATACTTCCTGGCGTCAGGAGCCTTGCAGAAGTGGATCAAGCTTACCTGCATGATCCAGCGCACTCAAGTCGTCGAAGCCGCCGACATGCGTTTCGCCGATATAAATCTGCGGCACCGTGCGCCGACCGGTCTTCTGCATCATTTCGACGCGCTGCTCGGGTTGCAGATCGACCCGGATCTTCTCGATGTTGTCGATGCCCTTGGACTTCAAAAGCCGTTCGGCCATCTGGCAATAGGGACAGACGGCGGTGGTGTACATTACAACGTGTGCGGTCATGATTGCTCCGTTACTTCGCGATCGGCAGGCCCTGCGCCTGCCAGCCGGCGACTCCCCCATCCAGGCTGAACGCCTCCGCGAACCCCGCCTTCTTGAGCTGCGCCACTGCCTTGGCCGAACGCACACCCGACTGACAAACGACGATCACCGACTTCGACTTGAACTTGTCAAGTTCGCCGATCCTGTTCGACAGTTCCGCCAGGGGGATGTTCTTGGCTTCACGCATGTGCCCGGCGGAGAATTCGGCCGGCTCGCGCACATCGAGGACCATGCCCTTGCCCTGGTTGATCATCTGCGTCGCCTGCAGGATGGAGACGCGGTTGCCGCGCCGTTGCAGGCTGGGCCATAACAGGGCGCCGCCCGAGACGAGTGCGATGCCGATCAGCCAAATGTTGTCGAGTAAGAATTTCACAATGCTCCAGTGTTCCAAAATGGTTTCAAGCAATCCCGACATTATAAAATAGAAGGCGGAGCAGCATTTCAAATCCCGGCATCATCCTGTAAATTCCTTATTTCTTTCCATTTATCCGACCATGTACAAAATCGTTTTCATGCGCCACGGGGAGTCCACGTGGAATCTGGACAACCGCTTTACCGGGTGGACCGACGTCGACCTCACCGAAAAGGGCGTCGCCGAGGCACGCCAGGCCGGCAAGATCCTGAAGGAAGCCGGCTTCACCTTCGACCTCGCGTACACCTCGGTGTTGAAGCGCGCCATCCGCACCCTCTGGCTGACCATGGACGAAATGGACCTGATGTGGCTGCCGGTGGTCAACGACTGGCGCCTGAACGAGCGCCACTACGGCGCATTGCAGGGCCTGAACAAGGCGGAAACCGCCGCCAAATACGGCGACGAGCAGGTGCTGGTCTGGCGCCGCAGCTACGATACCCCGCCCAATCCGCTGGAGCCGAACGATCCGCGCACCTCGTACAACGACCCGCGCTATGCGCACCTAAAGCGCGAGCAGATTCCGCTCACCGAATGCCTGAAAGACACCGTCGCGCGCGTCATGCCGGCCTGGGACGAATCGATCGCCCCGGCCATCCGCGCCGGCAAGCGCATCCTCGTTTCCGCGCATGGCAACAGCCTGCGCGCGCTGATCAAGATGCTGGATAACATCAGCGACAAGGATATCGTCGGGCTGAACATCCCGAATGGCCAGCCGCTGGTATATGAACTGGATGCCAACCTGAAGCCGATCAGGAGCTACTACCTGGGCGACCAGGAAGCCATCGAAGCGGCGATGAAGGCGGTCGCCAGCCAGGGCAAGGCCAAGTAGGCCGCATGCCGTCCATCAGCCACTTCGCAACGCGATAGGAATCTCCTTGTTCGATCGCACGCCTGTCGCAAGGAGATTGCTTGCCGCGCTCGGAGTGGCGGCGCTGCTGACCCACCTGCCGGCGGATGCAGGCAGGCTCAACGAACGCGCCCGCCAGAAGCAGGAAGCCGAGGAAGAGCGCGCCGACCTGAAGAAAAGGCTCGACGCGCTCAAGCGCGACATCGACCACACCGAAGCGGCAAGGAGCCATGCCGCCGACGCCCTCTCCCATTCGGAAGAAGCCATTTCCCAGGCCAATCGCGCCCTCTTCGAACTGGCCGGCGATCAGCGCGACATCGAGTCGAACATCGCTGCCTTGTCGGCGGAACAGGACAAGCTGGCAAGATCCATCGCCGACCAGCAAAAGCGCCTCGCCAAGGTGCTGCGCGACCAGTACGTAGCCGGCAACGAGGATCGCATCAAGCTGCTGCTGTCCGGCGACAATCCGAATCGCATCAATCGCGAGCTGCAGTACATGGGTTATGTATCGCAGGCACAGGCCCGGTTGATCGGCGCCCTGCAGACCAACCTCAAGGCGATCGAGGACAACAAGGCGTCCTCGCAGGAAGCACGCAACGAACTCGACGAGATTACGCAGGAACAGCGCCGCCAGAAGGAGCGGCTGGAACAGGAAAAGGCACGCCACGCCGCGCTGCTGACACAGTTGTCGAGCAAGCTGGCGGCGCAACGCAAGCAGGCCGGCAATATCGCGCGCGACGAACAGCGCCTGGGCGGACTGGTCGACCGGCTCGCCAGATTGATCGAAGAGCAACGCAAGGCCGAGGCGGCGGCGCAGGAAAAGCGTCGGCAGGAGCAGCTGGCGCGCGCCAAGGCAAGAGCCGAGGCAAGGGCAGCCGCCAAAATGGGCTCCGTCAAGGCGCCGGGCCGCAATCCCGATGCCATTGACGATGATGCGCCGCCAAAATTGTTGGGGCGAAATGAACTCACGCCTGATGCCGGCGTCCAACCCGGGGCGATCGGACATGGATTTGATGCCCTGCGCGGCCGGCTGCGGCTGCCGGTCAAGGGCGACCTGGTCGCCAGGTTCGGCGGCAAACGCGGCGACGGGCCGAACTGGAAAGGCCTGTTCATCCGCTCCGCGGAAGGCGCGGAAGTGAAAGCCGTCGCCGACGGCCAGGTGGTCTTTGCGGACTGGCTGCGGGGTTTTGGCAATCTGATCATCATTGACCATGGCGACCAGTACATGACCATCTATGGCAACAACCAGGCCGTGCTGAAGCGCGTCGGGGATAAGGTCAAAACCGGCGAAACCATTGCCAGCGCCGGCAATAGCGGCGGCAACGAACAATCGGGTTTATACTTTGAAATGCGGCATCAAGGCCGCGCGTTCGATCCCCTTGGATGGGTAGTTAGGTGATAAATGAGCAGCAAACTTAAGAATTTCAGCCTG
>JAKACN010000267.1 GCA_021821365.1 Pseudomonadota bacterium
CGTCAGCCCGCCGCCCGTCACGGCGCCGGCCACCAGCGCATATTTGAATTGCGGCGAGACGCCTTCCACCAGCGAGCCGAGATAGGTCAGCGCCGCGTTGTCGGTCACCGCCGTGAGCGCGGTGGCAATGAAGTACAGCGGCGTCGCATCCACTCCCGCCAGCGTCGCTTCCAGCCACCACTGCTGCAGCCCGCCCAGGGTAACGAGCCCGGCGAGGAAGAAGGACACCATCAGGCCCTCACGCAGGATGAGCCGGTCCTGGTGCCGCTGGTAGGCGTGCGTGAACCCGAGGAAGAACAGGAACAGCCCCATGAAGATGACGGGATGATGCGCAAACACCACCACGAAGACCAGGAATATGGCGTGCACCGCGATCACGGGCAGCGGCACCCATCCCTGGTCCTTGCCGGCCACGGCCGACGGCCCCCGCTCGACGATCTCGTGGCGGAACGTCCAGGTCACCGCCGCCGCATTGACGAGAACGGCGGTCGCGGCCTTCCAGCCGAAATGCGCGAGCATGTACGGCGAGTCCCAGTTCCAGGTCGAGGCCACCATCAGGACCGGCGGAGCGGCAAAGGAAGTGAGCGTGCCGCCGATCGAGACATTGACGAACAATACCCCGAGGCTTGCGTACTGCAGGCGCGCGCTGAGGTGATTGGAAAAGAAGTTATTGCGCAGGATGATCGCCGCCAGCGTCATCGCCGCCGGCTCGGTAATGAAGGACCCGAGCAGAGGGACCAGCGACAGGCAAAGGAAATAGACCGCGAGCGCGTCGCGCACGGGCAGCAAATGGGCCAGTTTCCTGACCAGCGCCATGACGGCTTGCAGGATAGGCTTGCTGGCCGCGATCACCATGATGACGAACACGAACATCGGCTCGGTGTAATTGCGGCTATCGAGGTAGTGGACCGTCTCTTCCCTGCCCGTCACCGAAAACAGGATCACCACCAGCACCAGCGCCCAGAACCCGAACACGACCTCCACTTCGCTCAGCAGATGCCAGAACCCCGCATGGCGCGGATACAGCACCGCAAGCTGGGCGAACAGCCCGGTGGAGAAGGTATGCATGACCGCGACGGCAAAGACGACCGCTGCGATGATTTCAACGGTATTCGGTGTGAGCGATGCCATGGCCGGCCTTCGGAATGCGGGTTCGATGCAATGCATCTTAGGCGCGCAGCATGCTCTTGAAAATTCGGGCAGGCGCGTAAGGGGAACCGCTAGCGCCGAGATGATTTTGCAGTGTGCGCTTGCCGGTGATGCAGTGTCCTTGCTGCCGTCGCCATGGTGCGCATGGCGCACCCTGCATCTCATGTCCACGGAAAGCACGGAAAACACGGAAGATAATATTGTCGTGTCTTGCGTTTTTCGTGCTTTCCGTGTTCTCCATGGACACCCGCAACGTCTTCGACGCGGCATTGCCCTTCGCCCCGGTTTTGAGCACAATAAGTAAATCCCTTACGGGTCTTCGCGAATTTTCAAGATTGCCATGCGCGCACACAATCAGAAACCGATGAGATGGAACGATCAGGTTGCGCCCATGTTTCCCACGCTGAGACTCGCCTGGCACGACGTCCTGCTGCTGCTCCTGGGCTATGTCGTCCTCGACTGGGTGAGCTACATTCATCCGCTATACGGCCTGAACATCACGCCGTGGAGCCCGGCCGCGGCACTGGGGCTGGTCTATGTGCTGCGTTTCGGCCCGCGGGCGGCACTCGCGCTCGGCGTCGCCATCCTGATCGCGGATGCCTGGGTGCGTCACTTGCCGGCGGCGCTGTTGCTCTGGGTCGGACTGTCGGCGCTGCTGACCGGCGGCTACTGGGCGATTGCGGTGGTGCTGCGGCGCAGGCTGGCGGGCACGGCATTGTTCGCCGACCTGCGCGGATTGATCGAATGGGTGGCCGTCGTTGCGCTCGGCACCCTGCTCAACAGTGTCGTCTTTGTTTCCGCGCTCTCGGTCTCGCGACTGATTCCGGCCGGCGCATGGAGCAGCGCACTGGTGCGCTATTGGGTGGGCGACTGCGTCGGCATCATCGTTTCCATGCCGGTGTTCTGGATGCTGCTGGACGAGCGCGGACGCGCGAAGCTGCGCGCCGTCTGCACGACCTGGCGCATGGCAATCTATCTGCCGGTCACGCTCCTCGCGCTGTGGATCGCGTTCGGCATGGGGGCGCAAGCCAACTACAAGTATTTCTACGTGCTGTTCCTCCCCATCGTCTGGACGGCGGCAAGGGACGGACTGACCGGCGCAGTGCTCGGCGCGACCATCGTCCAGCTCGGCATCATCGGCAGCGTGCAGCTGCTCGGTTTTCCCGCGGTCACGGTGCTGGAGATCCAGACCTTGACGGTAGTCCTGGCCCTCCTCGGGTTTTTCATCGGCATCGTGGTCGACGAAAGGCAGCGCGTGAGCGCGGAGCTGCGCCAGACTTTGCGCCTGGCGGCGGCAGGTGAAATGGCCGGCGCGCTGGCGCATGAAATCAATCAGCCGCTGACCGCCCTCTCCGCCTACGGATCCGCCTGCGAGCAATTGCTGGCGCGCGGCGATACCGGCGAACGCCTGCGCGACGCCATCCGGCGCATGGTGGCCGAGTCGCACCGCGCCGCGGAAGTGGTGCGTCGCTTGCGCGATTTTTTCCGCACCGGGGCGACGCAACTCGAACAGGTGCCGCTCTCCGAGCTGTTATCGGCCGCGACCGCCCTGTTCGCAGACAAGGCGAAGCAGCAGGACATCGCCCTGCGCATTGGCGACGTGCCCGCTTGCACCCTGCTGGCAGACCGGTTGCAGATCGAAGTGGTGCTGCGCAACCTGCTGACCAATGCCTTCGACGCGGTGGCCGACCGGCCGCGCGGCAAACGCAGCGTCTCGCTGTCGGCGAGAATGGAAGGCCAGAGGATGGTGTGTATCCGGGTCGAGGACTCCGGCACTGGCGTGCCTGCCGATCTGGCGGCGCACCTGTTCGAGGCATTTCACACCACCAAGGCAAGCGGTCTGGGACTGGGGCTGACCATCAGCCGCGCGATCGCCGAGGCGCATGGCGGCAGCCTGGTGGCCGAAGCGGCGGAGCACGGCCTGTTCAAGCTGTTCCTGCCGGTAGAAGGGGCAAGGCCAACGATTGCAACAGGAGGAGCCGATCATGCCGCCTAGCGGATATACCGTCTTCATCGTCGACGACGACCATTCCGTGCGCGACGCACTGGGTCTGCTGCTGAGCGTGCAGGGCTATTCGATCACGCTCTTCGCCGACGCGGAAAGCTGCCTGGACGCCTACCGCCCCGTGTGGCGCGGCTGCATCCTCATCGACATCCGCATGCCGGGCATGGATGGCCTCGCATTGCAGCGACGACTGCGGGAAATGGGAAGCACGCTCCCGGTGGTGGTCATGACAGCGCACGGCGACGTGGAATCCGCGCGCGAGGCATTCCGCTCGCAGGCCGTCGACTTCCTCGAAAAGCCGATCGACCAGCCGCGGCTGATGGCCGCCGTCAACGAAGCCTTTCGCCGCCAGTCGGAAGTGCAGGAAACGCAGGCCCATGCAAGCGAATTCGAGCGGCTGCTCGACACTCTCACCGCACGCGAACGCGAAGTCATGGACCTCGTGGTGGCAGGACGGCACAACCGCGAAATCGCGACCATGCTCGGCATCAGCACGCGCACTGTCGAAGTCCACAAAGCCCGCATGATGACCAAGCTCGGCACGCAGCGCATACCGGATTTGGTGAGGCTGACTTTGCAGAAGCGTAGGTAGGGCAAAAACCTTGTCCACGAAAAATGCAAAAGACACGAAAGCCCGTCCTATTTTTCGTGTCTTTCGTGGACATCAGATTTGCCGCGTGCACCATGCGCACGACATGCAACGGCGTGTTCAGACGTCACGTTTCGTGCGCATGACGCGTACTACCAATTGGAGATGCGAGGTGAGGGATAACGCAAAATCTGGTCCACGAAAGACGCGAAAAACACCAAAGCCCATCCTATTTTTCGTGTCTTTCGTGTCTTTCGTGGACATCAGCTTTTCGCCTTCTCCAACGCCATCCGCGCCGTAATCTGGGAGACATGCGTCAACGCCTGGGGAAAATTCCCGAGCATCCGTCCGCCGGCCGCGTCGTACTCTTCCGAAAACAGGCCGAGTTCGTTGGCGCAGCCGAGCGCTCGCCGGTAGTAGTCCCAGGCCATGTCGGTTTTACCCTGGTATGCGAGACAGCGCGCCAGCCAGAAGGTGCACGGCACGAAGGCGCCTTCGCGGCCGGGTAATCCGTCCGGCGAGTCGTAGCGGTCGATCAGACCGTTACGGTCCAGCTCCCGCCGGATCGCATCGGTGGTGCGGACCATGCGCGGATCGTCGTACTCGATGAAGCCGGTGCGCGGCAACAGCAGCAGCGCGGCGTCGAGATAGCCATTGCCGAATGCCTGCACGAACACGCCTCGCCCGCCGTCATAACCGTCGCGTTCGATCGCCGCGCGGACCGCGTCGCGCGCCTCCTTCCACCTGTCCAGCGGCGCCGGCAGCCGCTTTTCCTGGGCCAGCCGGATGCCGCGGTCGAGCGCGCTCCAGCACATCGCCTTGGAATGCACGAAGTGGCGCGGCTCGTCGCGGAATTCCCAGATGCCGTGATCCTTGTCCTGCCATTTCACCGACGTAATATTCACCACGTCCGAGAGGAAGTTCCAGTACTGCGTCTCGATCTCGCGCCCCTTGGCATGCCACTCCCATGCCATTTCAAGAATCTCGCCGTAGATGTCGAGCTGGGTCTGCTCCGAGGCGAAATTGCCGATGCGCACCGGCTGCGACCCGCGATAGCCTTCCAGCCAGGCGAGCTCCACTTCGGTGAGGCGGCGCTTGCCATCCACCGCATACATGATCTGCATTTCGACCGCGCTGCCCGCCGAGCTGCGCTGGACGAACTTGAGGAAGCGGTCGGCTTCCCGCTCGCATCCCAGCTCGTAGAGCGCGCGCACCGTGAACACGGAATCCCGGACCCAGCTGAAGCGATAGTCCCAGTTGCGCTGCGCGCCCATGCTCTCGGGCAGGGACGTCGTCGGCGCAGCGACGATCGCACCGGTGCGCTCGAAGCTCAGCGACTTCAGCACGATCGCGGAGCGCAGGGTCTGTTCGTCGGGCCCATGCGGAAGCTTGACGCGGCACATCCACTCGCGCCACCAGGCACAGGTATCCTCGAATGCCGTATCGGCCCGCTTGCCGTCCGGCTGCAGCAGTGCCGGGTTGTCATCGATCTGCTCGGGCGGCACGAAACAGATCGAGACCCGCACGCGCTCGCCGGACCGGACGGAAACCAGCGTGGACAGCCCGCGATCCCGCATCACGTCGAAGCGCGTGTCGGCGCGGATCACCAGCCCGACATTGCTGCCAATGGCCGAGTAGATGCCGTCGCCGTGCTCGCGGACATGCGGCACGATTTCTCCGAAGTCGAAACGCGGCGAAATGTCCACGTGAAATTCGATGCGGCCGGAAATTCCTTCGATCAGCCGCACGTGTTCGGGATGATCCCTGTCCTTCGCATTGCCGTCCATGGCAAAGAAGTCGTAGAGCCGCGCTTCGCCGTCCGCCGTGCGGAAACAGGTTTCGAGCACCATCGTGTCCGGGACATAGTGCCGCTTCACTTCCTTCGCTGCGGCAACCGGCGCAATGGCGCAGAATCCGCCCCTGTCCCAGTCCAGCAGGCGTCCGAAGCAGCTGTCCGCATCGAAACGCGGCATGCAGCACCAGTCCACCGATCCGGCCTTCGAAACCAGCGCCGCACAATGACAGTCGCTGATCAGCGCATAGTCGCCGATCGGCGGATAGGGAGAGGTGCTGTTGGTCATAGGTATGCGGTAAGCGGGATGGAAATACGGCCGGTGGCGCGACTCGCAGCAATGTGACAAACAGGACAAGGACAAGTTGCATCCCGCTACCTTGGACCGGCAGCCGGGGCGAGTCCGGTGTCAGCGCTGATTCAGCTTCCTGACTTCCTCGCGCAGCGCCGCGATCTCGCGTTTCAGCTCGTCGATGCCGCTCTCGCCGGCGACTTCGCCCTGCGGGTCGGCTGCATCGCGCCCGATGAAGAAGGTGGCGATTGCGGCAGTGACATAGCCAAAGACAGTGAACGCATAGATGGCAAGAAACAGGCAAAGCGCCCTGCCCTCCGGCGTATGCGGCCACGCTTCGCTGCCCATCGTGGTCAGTATCATCGCTGTCCACCACAAGGCGGTCAGGAAGTCATTGAAGGCGCCGCCGTGCGGCAGGTCGCGTTCGAAGAACATCATTCCGGCGGCTCCCGCCAGCGCGACGATGATGGTGAGCGCGAGAATATAGCCGAGGCCGCGCCGGCGCATGGTCTTGCCCAGCGCCCGCATGCCGCGATTGACGGTGCCGAGGATGCGCACCAGTTGCAGCCCGCGCGCACGGGACAGCGCGCGCAGCAGCCGCGCGAAGCGGAACATGCGCAATGCCGGCAACAGCAGCGCCACGGCCGTCAGCCAGTTCTTGCGCAGGTAGGCGAGCTTGCGCGGCGCAATGGACAGGCGCACCAGAAAATCGAGCACGAAGACGGCCCAGATCAGATTGGCGAGGTGCTGGCCGAAGCGGCTGATGCCCCATCCCAG
>JAKACN010000268.1 GCA_021821365.1 Pseudomonadota bacterium
AAGCGGGCTTCGTCGTGATTGCCTTCCTTGCCAGCGGAAAGTTCGTGATATCCACGCTCGGCATGGTGGCAGTGGTTTTTATGACCGATTTCGTGAAGATCGCCCTGGCTACAGACAACGTGCATCCATCGCGTACGCCCGAAACCTGGAACATTGGCCCGCTGGTGCGTGTTGGCGTGGCGTTGGGGTTGATGATGCTCGTCGAAGCGCTCGCGCTGCTGGCCTTCGGCTGGAACCGTCTCCATCTTGGGAATGGCGACGGCCACCTGCAGACTTTCTCTTTCCAGATACTGCTCTTCTTCGCGCTGTTCTCGCTCGTCTCAATCAGGGAGCGACGCCGGTTCTGGGCCTCGAAACCGAGCCGCTCGCTCGCAGGTGCCGTTGTGGCGGACGCAGCGGCTGGCGTCCTGATCGGCGTATTCGGCTTCGGTTCCATGCCACCCTTGCCGTTCTCCGATACTGTGCTGATCATCGCCTGGGCAGGGATGCTGGTGCTAGGCCTCAACGATTTCGTGAAGGCCAGATGGATGGCGCGATCGCACCTGGCTTGCCCTTCCGATGAAATCGAATGCTGATGATGGGAATTCCGGCGTGCGGGCGGTTTCAGCCGGTCGCTCGCCTTGATGCCATATGCAGACCAGCATGGGCACTGTCTCAGACCAAGGGGATCGTGCCGCAAGACAAAATGATCCGTGGTGCCGTACATGGAAAGCAGCAGTCCACAGCCATTCAGTTTCTCGACCACGGGCAAGATGCGTGGGAAGTGCGAGTGATTGCCGATATTCTCGCAACCTGAATCAGGTTCCCAATTCTTTGTGTGCTTGCTTGGCGGTACGGATGAACCCGATAGTCCGGCCACGCCATCTCGATTGCCCCTAACGCTCCACCGGCCCGAGCACCTTGTCCAGTGTGATCGGCAAGCTGCGGATGCGCTTTCCCGTTGCATGGAAGACCGCGTTGGCAAGTGCGCCCGCCACGCCAGTCATTCCCACCTCGCCGATGCCCTTTGCCCCGAGTGCATTCACCTGCGAATCTTCTTCCGGCACGAACAGGACCTCGATCTCGCCGATATCGGCATTCACCGGAATGTGATATTCGGCCAGATTGGCATTCACGAAGCGCCCGTCGCGCGCATCCAGCATCGAGTCCTCGAAAAGCGCCTGGCTGATTCCCCAGACTATGGCGCCCATCAGCTGGCTATGCGCGGTCTTGGCGTTCATCACCCGCCCGACGCCGTAGATGCCGACCACGCGCGGCACGCGAATCAGGCCAAGGTCGGGATCGATGTGTACTTCGGTGAACACCGCGCCGAACGTATGCATGGAATAGTGCTTCGTCTCCGCTCCGGCGGCGCTCTGCGCTTCGGCTTCGACGCGATGACCGGAACTGCGGGCGATCACCGCGGCGACCGGCTCCATGCGCTGGCCATCGGCCTGGCGCAGCCAGCCATCCTCGACGACGATATCGGTTCGATCGGTTCCGCATAGCGGCGACAGGCGGTCCGCGCATGCAAGTTCGATGAGCCGCTCGCGTGCCTGCAGGCAGCATGCGTGTACGGCGGCGCCGACGCTTTCCACCGTCATGGACCCGGCGGAAATGGGAGCTTCGGGGAAATCCGTATTGCCGAGCTCGAAGCGGACCATGGCGGGCGCATAGCCGAGGGCGTCGGCGGCAATCTGCGTCATCACCGTGTAGGTGCCGGTGCCGAGGTCTTCGGTGCTCGATTGCACGAGGGCCGTGCCGTCGGGGAGCAATAGCACGCGCGCAGTGCAGCGGCGCCGGCGGTCGCCTGCTCGAGCGTTTCGGCCACCACCACGGCGACCGGTTGCCCGTTGTAATGTACCAGGTCTTCCTGGAGCAGGGACAGGACCCGGCCATGCGGCGGCTGCACGGCAGCCTTGCCGCCCTGCGGCAGCTTCATCGCGTTCCTGTGTGTCAGCACGGCGATCACGCCGGGCATCTTCTCCACCGTGCTGGTGTCCATTTCCGCGATGCGTCCATGCGCGACGGTGCTCTGCACCATCACGGCGTGGGCCATGCGGGGAACGGTAAACTCGGCGGTATACCGCGCGGTGCCGCATACCTTTTGCGGACCGTCGACGCGGTCCAGCGGTGCGCCGACGGATCTCATGCGATACCTCCCGCCACGCTGAATGCCCGTACCACGGCGTGCCTGGCAAGAACAAGCTTGAAGCGGTTATGTTCATACGGATGCGCACCCTGCAGAACGGTGTCCGCCGCCGCCTGCAAGGCCGAGCGTTCGAGCGGACGTCCGATCAGCATCGCCTCGGCCTGCGGCACTCTCCAGGGCTTGTGCGCGACACCGCCAAGTGCGAGCGCCGCATCCTGGACGACGCCATCGCGCAGATCGAGCGCGGCGGCCACGGAAACCAGCGCAAACGCGTAGCTCGCACGGTCGCGCACCTTCAGATAATGCGCATGATTGGAAAACACGCTGGGCGGCAGATCGACCGCCGTGATCAGTTCGCCGGGATTGAGCGTGGTGTCGCGCTCCGGATTCGCGCCGGACAGACGATGGAAGTCCTGCATCGCAATGACCCGCGCACCGCCCGGCCCCTGAACGCGCACCGTTGCGCGCAGTGCCGCGAGCGCGACCGACATATCCGATGGATGGGTCGCGATGCACGAGGAACTTGCACCCAGGATCGCGTGTTGACGGTTGTAGCCGTCGATGGCGGCGCAACCCGAACCCGGCATACGCTTGTTGCAGTGGTCGAATGCGGTATCGTAAAAGTAATGGCAGCGGGTACGTTGCAGCAAGTTGCCTCCGATGGTCGCCTGGTTGCGCAGTTGCGGCGATGCTCCCGCGAGCAGTGCCTGGGACAGGAGCGGATAACGTTGCCGTATCAGCGGATGATTGGCGGTATCGGTGTTGCGCGCCATCGCGCCGATACGCACGCCGCCATCCGGCAACTCGACGATGTCGCCGAGCGCCAGCCGGCTGACGTCGATCAGGACATCAGGCGTCGTGACACCGCCCTTCATCAGGTCGAGCAGGTTGGTGCCGCCTGCGATGAACGTGGCGCCGGATGTCTTGGCTAGCGCGACAGCTTCGTCGACGGATGAAGCACGCCGGTAGTCGAACGGATTCATGAACGTTCCCCCGATTTCTTGCCGGCTACCGATGCAATGGCTTTCACGATATTCGGATAGGCGCCGCAGCGGCACAGGTTGCCGCTCATCCGCTCACGAATTTCATCGTCGTTCAACACGGCGTTCGCCGCCCTTGCATCTGCGGTGACCGCGCTCGCGTCTCCACGCTGTGCTTCGTACAGCATGGCTATGGCCGAGCAGATCTGCCCCGGCGTGCAATACCCGCACTGGAACCCGTCGTACGCAATGAATGCGGCCTGCATCGGATGCAGATGCTCCGGAGTCCCGATGCCTTCAATGGTGATCAATTCATCGCCGTCGTGCATCACTGCAAGTGTCAGACAGGAATTGATGCGCCGGCCGTTCGCAAGGACCGTGCATGCGCCGCACTGACCGCGATCGCAAGCTTTCTTCGTGCCCAGCAACCCCAGGTGTTCGCGCAATGCATCGAGCAGGGTTACGCGCGGCTCAAGCAGCAGCGCGTGCTGTTCGCCGTTGACATGGAGGGTAACGGATCGGGTGGATGGCGGGTTCGGAAGTTGCTCGGGAGTCGACGCAGCCGCCGAAGCGTTGGAGGCAGGCAAAAAGGGCGTACTCATGATTGCACTGGCAGATTGTAGAAATTTCCGTCGGCTCTGCCGGGCTTTGTCGCCTGTCGAATCGCGGTGTTCCGCGCCGGGAGTATTGACGCCATTGGCGCTCCGTTCGTCTGATGCCATGGGTGAGTCCTCCATGTGCACTTTAAAAAATCCACAGACAGTCCCTGACCGCCTGCCGTAACCCGCTGGTTGCTCGAGTAGTTGGAAGCAATCGCTGTGCCGAAGATGCTTTCTGCGAACGGAGAACGATTTGATTGGCAGGCGGGATACGGCGGTACGGACTGCCTCGGGGAGATCTGACGAGAGTAATGATTTCGGTGGAGCAGTTAGAGGCGTCAACCTTGCGGTCGCCCTAGCCCTTGCTCATCTGCATGAATCTCGATCCAGTGATCGGAGAATGCAACATCGCAGGTTTGTTTCTGTCGAGGGCAGGGAGGTCGGGAAGGTCATCATCGGCAGCGGAACGGCTGGATCGATTTCGCCCTGCGGCTGGAGCGGTTATGAAACCGGGTCGGGCATCTCATGCGTTTCCGCCTTACGCGAAATCCTGCCTCTGCACTCCTTCGGTCTGCTTGCACTTGGGGCATGAGATGACGACCTCGCCAAGCACATTCGTCATACTCTTGTCCTCGGCGCTTTCGGTCGCGGTCCATGTGTTGCCGCACTTCAGGCATTCCACGGAAGCGGACATCACTGCCTTTTGATTGCTTTCGTCAGTACCGTCGTGCGCTCTTGCCTCTGATGGGATCTCCTGCATTTGCACATTCCATACCCTGAAGCCTTTCGCGTCGTCGACCATTTGTCGTCTCCTCTTGATCTGGCTTTGCGTCAGGTGGGAGCCTGTGAACCAGAAGCCGGCACAGGCAAAATCTGCGGCGCGTCCGCCGCCGCGGTAGTCGGTACAGCGGCCTCCGCTGCGTCCGCCTGGGACTTGTCCTCAAGCGCAGCAGAAGCATCCTGAGCATCCGTCTTGCTTTCCTCTTGCGTTGCAGCGGTCGCAGGGGCTGCGTCCAGTTCCCTCGCAAGCGCCGCGAAGAAGTCGGCTGCCATCTTGTGCGCGGCGCCGTCGATCAAGCGGGAGCCGATCTGGGCCAGCTTCCCGCCGACCTGCGCGGATGCGGTGTAGGCCAATGCGGTCGCTTCACCTTCGGCAGAGAGCGCGACCCTGGCGACGCCTTTCGCAAAACCGGCCATCCCGCCTTGCCCCTCGAAATTGAGCGTATAGGATTCGGGCGGATTCAGATCGAGGAGGGTGATCTTGCCGCTGAATCTCGCGTTCACAGGGCCGACCTTCACCTTCATGTCAATCCTGTATTCGTTGTCGGCAATGCGTTCGGTCGCTTCACAGCCCGTGATGCAGGCCTGCAGCAATTCCGGATCGTTGAGTGCTTCCCAGACGCGATCCGGCGCGGCCGGCACGATTTGAATCTTGGACATTTCCATGTCGCTCTCCTGCGGAATGAGGTGTCCGGCATCCTGATGAAGACTGCCGATGCGCGGCGGCGTTCAGTACTGCGCCCAGGCTGGCCAGGCTGTTCAGATTGTGTGCGGGAAGGAAAAGGTCGACATGCGGCAACATGGCGCGGATACCGCCTGGCCTGGCTTCGAATCCCGCATAGCGCAGCAGCGGATTGAGCCAGATCAGCCGTCGGCACGAGAGACTCAGCCGCTCCATCTCGTCGCCGAGCTCGCCGGCGTCGTCACTGTCCAGGCCATCTGTGATGAGCAGCACGACGGCTCCCTGTCCTAGCAGCCTGCGCGCCCACCCTCGGTTGAATTCGCGCAGGCACGCGCCGATGCGGGTACCGCCGGCCCAGTCGGCAACCTCACGTGCGACCTGGGCAAGCGCCATGTCGACATCACGGTCGCGCAGCGCGCGGGTAATGTTCGAGAGCCGTGTGCCAAACAGGAAGGCGTGGACCCGGCTGCCGCTGTTGGACACGGCATGAATGAAATGCAGGAGCATGCGCGTGTAGCTGTCCATCGATCCGGAAATGTCGCACAGGATCACGAGCGTCGCCGGCCGCAGGCGCGGTGTGCGGTAGCGCCATTCAACGAAGCCGTCTGCCGCCTTGATCATGCGGCTCAAGGTGCTGCGCAGATCTACCCTGTTGCCTTGCAGGACCGCTTTCGCGCGGCGGCTTGGAATGACCGGCAGCGGCATGCGCATGGTGCCGATCAGTCTGCGTGTCTCAGCCAGTTCATCTTGCGTCATGGCCGCGAAATCCTTGGTCTGCAGCGCTTCGCGCCGCGACATGGTCAAGGCGGCATCGAAACTGATTTCCGGCATCGAGCTCTCGGATGGTGTGTCGCGCTGCGCATTGGGCTGCATGGCCTGTGCGATACGTGGCGCCACCGGCGATTCCTTCGCAACTGGCGTACGCACGCCGCTCAGGAGATCCCGCAGCTGTTGCGACTGCTGCGCGCGCGACGGATCCCGCCAGAACAGATCGAATGCCTGATCGAAGATCATTTGCTGATCGTGCCGATCGACCAGGACAGTCGATAGCGCGTAGTAGAAATCATCACGTCGTTCCACGCCGACGACCTGCAGCGCCTGCAAGGTGTCGAGCACTTTGGCCGGGCCGATTGGCATGCCGGCCCGGCGCAGCACGCGTGCGAAATGGACTACGTTTTCCGCGAGCTTTGCGCCATGGTCGTCCGCTGCGGTCGTGCTCATTGGCATCCCGTCGCTTCGTCACGCACCGCGCCGACCAGTTGCGCGACCGTTTCGGCGTCCAGCCTGGCAATGTCGTCCTCGTACTTGAGCACCGCGCCCAGCGTCGCCTGCACCGCTTCCGGGTCCAGCACCGTCTTGTCCAGGGCCGCCAATGCCGCTGCCCAGTCGATGGTTTCC
>JAKACN010000030.1 GCA_021821365.1 Pseudomonadota bacterium
GCCCGCCCGCCGGCTTCCGGCCCCTTCGGCAAGCACTGGCGGCCTATCTGGGTGCGGCCCGCGGTGTGCAGTGCGAACCCGAACAGATCATCATCACGTCCGGCTCGCAGCAGGCTCTGTTTCTGATCGCCAGCCTGCTGCTCGCGCCGGGCGATGCCGCGTGGGTGGAGGAGCCGGGATACCGCGGCATCAGCGCTTCGCTGCGCGCCGCCCAAGCGCGCGTATGCCATGTCCCTGTGGACGAGCAAGGCTTATCGGTGTCGTACGGCGCGGCCATGCACGCGGATGCGAAACTGGTCTACGTCACCCCGTCGCACCAGTTGCCGCTCGGCGTGACGATGAGCCTGCAACGCCGGCTGGAATTGCTGGCATGGGCGGCGGAAAAGCGGATGTGGGTGGTGGAAGACGACTACGACAGCGAGTATCGTTATACCGGACCGCCGCTCGCCTCTCTGCAAAGCCTGGACAAAGCCGCTTGCGTGATCTACGTGGGTACGCTGTCGAAGGTACTCTTTCCAGGACTGCGCCTGGGATATCTCGTGGTGCCGCCGGCGCTGGCCGAACCCTTCGCGCAAGGCAAGGCGATTCTCGACAGGCATACCGCCATCGGCCCACAGATGGTACTGGCCGATTTCATTGCGGACGGCCACTTCAGCCGCCACATCAAGCGCACGAAGGAAGTGTATGCCGAACGGCGCACGACGCTTCTTGCCGAAATCGGGAAGCACCTGCCGGAGGTATTCCATATCGGCCCGGCGGATGCCGGCCTGCATCTTCCTGCACAGTTTCGTGCAAGGCGAAGCGATCAGGCGCTCCCGCGCCTCGGACTGGAATGTGGCATCGAGTTGCGCGCGCTATCACAGTTCTATAACGCACGCGACGAAGACAGTAAGTCAGGTGAGCGCGCTTCCGGCCTGCTGCTCGGCTTTGCGGCGATACCGGCAAAGGAAATCAGGCGCGGCGTGCTGGCGCTGCGCGACCTGCTCGGGAAATGACATTCACATTTTTTCCGTCTCGCCGGATTTCGGCTGCCACTTCATCAGGCGGCGTTCGATGACACCAACCATGCCGTCAAGGACCAGCGCGAATGCCGTCAGCACGAGGATTCCGGCGAACACGGTATTGACGTCGAAAGTGCCTTCGGCCTGAAGGATGAGGTAACCCACGCCGCGCGCGGAGCCGAGATACTCGCCGACGATCGCGCCGACGAAGGCCAGACCGACCGAGGTGTGAAGGCTGGAGAACACCCAGGACATCGCGGATGGAAGGTACACATGACGCAGCAGTTGCCGCTTGTTGGCGCCCAGCACGCGCGCATTGGCGAGCACTACCGGACTGACTTCCTTCACGCCCTGGTAGACGTTGAAGAACACGATGAAGAACACCAGCGTGACCGACAAGGCCACCTTCGACCAGATGCCGAGGCCGAACCACATGGCGAAGATCGGTGCGAGGATCACGCGCGGCATCGAGTTGGTCGCCTTGATGTACGGATCGAGAATGGCGGAAGCGAGCGGCGACAGGGCCAGCCACAGCCCGATGCCGAGGCCGAGCAAGGTGCCGATGCCGAAGGCAAGCAGGGTCTCCGCTAGCGTCACCAGCAGGTGCGGATAGATCTCGGCGGGAAAGTTCAGCGTGAACCATGTCGAATCGCCCATGCCCACTTCCAGGCTGCCCGCGCCGATGGTGAACCATTCCCAGATCCGCATCAGCACCTTGACCGGTTCGCCGAAGAAAAACGCCGCCTGCGGATCGCGCGTGGCGACATGCCAGACAGCGAAGAATACGACCAGCACCAGTGCCTGCCAGACGCGCAGATTATTGTAATTCGGTTTAAGAATTCGCCACATGGCTCGCGATGGATTAACTATGTCCGCACTTTCTGCTGCTGATACCCCTTCAGCACTTCTTCCCGCAACACATTCCAGATCTGCGCATGCAATTCGACGAAGCGCGAATGGGTACGGATTTCGGCCACGTCACGCGGGCGCGGCAGATCGATCCTGAATTCCCCGATGGGGTGCGTTTTCGGCCCGGCCGACAGCACGATCACGCGGTCCGACATGGCGATCGCTTCATCCAGGTCGTGAGTGATGAACAGCACCGCCTTCTTCTTCGCGCTCCACAGCTCCAGCACCTCATTTTCCATCAACTGTCGGGTCTGGATGTCGAGCGCGGAAAATGGTTCATCCATCAGGATGATGTCGGGATCAAGAATCAGTGTCTGCGCCAGCGCGACGCGCTTGCGCATGCCGCCCGACAGTTGATGCGGATAACGATCGCCGAAGCCCTGCAGGCCGACCCGCTTGAGCCACTCCTCGCCGAGTTCGCGCGCCTTCGCTTCCTCCTCGCCACGGAACTGCAAGCCGGCAATCACGTTCTCCAGCGCGCTGCGCCATGGCATCAAGGCCTCCGCCTGGAACATGTAGCCCGCCCGACGATTGACGCCAGCCAGCGTGTCGCCGAATACCTTCACGCTGCCGGATGAAGGCACGAGCAATCCGGCGCCGACATTGAGCAAGGTGGACTTGCCGCAGCCAGTGGGCCCGACCACCGAAACGAATTCGCCCGGAGCAATATGCAACGAGGTATTCGCAACCGCCGTGTATCGCTGCGACCGTTCATCCCGGGAGATGAACGTGCAGGTGATGTTGTCGAGCGAGAGCGCAGGAATCATCGTCGGTGATGGTCTTGGCCGGAGATCCTACTTGTACTTCGCGTTTGCCTTCTTAGCGAATTCATTCGTGTAGGTCTTCGACAGGTCGATGTTCTTGCCGGCGAGCTGCGGTTCGAAGGCCTGCAAGGTCTTCAATGCCGTCTTCGGCCCCGCATCGGGAATGACGCCATCCGGAGAGATCGCCTCCCTCACTTTCAGGAAGGCGTCGATATACAGCGCGCGGTCACCCAGCAGATAGCTTTCCGGCACGACCTTGATGATATCGGACGGCCCCGCCTTCTGAAGCCATTTCAAGGCGCGCACCATCGCATTCGCCAGCGCCTGCGCAGTATTCGGATTCTTCTTCAGGAAGGCCTCGTTGGCGTACAGCGTGGCAGCCGGCATCGGACCGCCAAAAACTGCATTGGTGTCCTTGAGCGTGCGCGTATCGGCAATGACCTTGATCTCGTTTTTCTGCTGCAACATGGTGATCACGGGATCGAGGTTGGCGATGGCGTCGATCTGGCCGGAACGCAGTGCCGACAGCGCGCCGGCGGAAGTGCCGACACCGATGAACGACGCGTCGGTCGGTTTCAATCCGCCTTTCGCCAGCACGAAATTGGCCATCATGTTGGTCGACGATCCCGGCGCGGTGACGCCGATCTTCCTGCCCTTCAGGTCGGCGATGGACTTGTAGTTCGGCATGGTCTTGTTCGACGCCGCCAGCACGATCTGCGGCGCGCGCCCCTGCAGCACGAAGGCAACGATCGGCTGCCCCTTGGCCTGCATGTTGATGGTGTGTTCGTAGGCACCGGACACCACGTCCGCGCTGCCACCCACCAGCGCCTGCAGCGCCTTGGCACCGCCGGCGAAATCGCTGATCTCGACCTGCAAACCTTCATCCTTGAAGTAGCCGAGCTGTTCGGCAATCGTCAATGGGAGGTAATAGAACAGGTTCTTTCCACCAACCGCGATGGAGACCCTGGGCTTCTCCAGCGTCTGCGCGAACAGCTTGCCGTTGAAGGTGAAATATCCGAGAAGGAAAAGCCCGAGCGCGATCGCGAACTGCTTCCAGAAATTCTTGTTCATGCTGTCCCCTATATGACGTGATCGTGTCTTAATTGCGCGATGTGTTGGTCATCATACCCCAGCCCGCGCAAGACTTCAGAGGTATGCTCGCCCAGCGCCGGACCCAGCCATTTCGTCTCGCCGGGCGTCTCGGACAACTTGGGTGTAATCGCCGGCAGCTTGATCGGAGAACCATCGCCAAACGCATGCTGCTCGAACATGCGGCGTGCGAGGAACTGCGGATCGCTCAGCATGTCGCGCACCGAATAGATCTTTCCGACCGGGACGTCGGCCGCCTTCAGGATGGACAAGGCGCTGTCGATGGTCTGCGTATCACACCATGCCTGGATCGCGCCATCGATTTCCGCAGTGCGCGGCACCCGCCCGTCGTTGCGCGCCAGTTGCGGATCATTCGCCATGTCATCGCGTCCCATGGCAAGCATCAGGCGCTTGAAGATCGCGTCACCATTGCCGGCGATGACGATGTTCTCGCCGTCCTTCGTCGTGTACGTGTTCGACGGCACGATGCCCGGCAACGAACCGCCGGTTCGCTCGCGCACCACGCCGGCATAGTCATATTCCGGCACCAGCGACTCCATCATGTTGAACACGGCTTCATACAACGCCACGTCCACCATCTGCCCCTGCCCCGCAACGCATTCCGTTCCCGCCTTTCCGTTCCAGCGCCCGCCTGTGACGTCACGGTGGCGCAAGGCCATCATCGCGCCGATTACGCCATGCAATGCGGCGAGCGAATCACCGATGGAAATGCCGATGCGCACCGGTGGCCGGTCAGGATGACCGGAGACATAACGCATGCCGCCCATCGATTCGGCGATGGCGCCGAAACCCGGCAAGTCCTTCATCGGCCCGCTCTGGCCGTAACCCGAGAGGCGGACCATGATGGTTGCCGGATTGATCTTCTTCAGGTCGTCGTAGCCGACACCCCATTTTTCCAGCACGCCAGGACGGTAGTTCTCGATGATGATGTCCGCATCCAATGCAAGACGTCTTGCGATCTCCTGGCCGCGCGGCTCCTTCATGTTCACCGTTACGCTCTTCTTGTTGCGCGACTGGACCGACCACCAGAGCGACGTGCCATCCTTCAGCACGCGCCACTGCCGGATCGGGTCGCCGCCGTCGGGCGACTCGATCTTGATCACTTCCGCGCCGAACTCGGCCAGGATGCGCGAGCAGAACGGCCCGGCGATCAACGTCCCGAGTTCCAGTACCTTGATGCCCGCCAGCGGGCCGGAGGAAGTCTTGTCTGTCATTTCCCTGTTTGCAAAGACGATAATTCTTTCATTTCCCACGCGATGTTATTCCGTGCCTGCGCTTCGAAGCGGGTGTGCATCGATGGCGTGAAAAACAATGCGGGACGCGCAACGAAACGCCGCAGTATTTCGCTGCGGCCGGTGCAATAGGCCTGCAGCGGAACCCAGTCGTATTCGGCGCGAACAGCCTGGCTGTAGCGGCGATACGTTTCGGGAGAACTGCCGAGGATGGCAAGATCGAGGTCCAGGAACAGGCGCAGATCGCTGCTCGCCTGCGCCTCCGCTTCATGCTTCTGCGTCGCGAGGATGTACTGCCCGACTGGCGCGATCAGTTGCGCGTCGATGCGCATGGCATGCATCGCGTGATGCGCCCATGCTGCGCTGCGCGCCTCGTTGTCCGTCGAGTGCGTGTCGTAAATAATGTCGTGAAACCAGGTCGCCAGTTCGACGACTTCGGGCTGGATCATATGCTGGCGCTCGGTATCGGCGTGACGCAGCATGGCCATGATGTGGGAGAGATTGTGATAGGCGCGATGCGGCTCGCCGTAATGCCTGACCAACGCATCCCACGCCGCATCGGCGGCAACCCGGTCCGCATCGAGATGCGTCGCCAGCGCCTGCCATCGGGCGCGGAGCCATCCCTGGTTTTCTGCCGTATGCACAAACATCGCCGGATTGATCCGCCAAGGGACGCGTCAGGTCGAGCGGCGGTCCAGCATCGCGCGCGCGATCGTTCCTGCATCCACGTATTCGAGTTCGCCGCCGACCGGCACGCCGCGCGCAAGGCGGCTTACCTTCAGGCCGCGCGCCTTCAGCGTTTCGCTGATGTAGTGCGCCGTTGCCTCCCCTTCATTCGTGAAATTGGTCGCCAGCACCACCTCGTTGACCATCCCGTCGGTGGCGCGCGCGATCAGTTTTTCGAGATGGATGTCCTTCGGTCCGATACCGTCGAGCGGCGACAGATGCCCCATCAGCACGAAGTACAGTCCCTTGTAGGTCAGGGTCTGTTCGATCATCAGCTGGTCCGCCGGCGTCTCGACTACGCATAACAGGCCGGCGTCGCGCGAGGAATCCATGCAGGTTTCGCAAATTTCGTTTTCGGTAAAGGTATTGCATTTGGCGCAGTGGCGGACGCGCTCTACTGCCTGCGTCAGTGCGCGACCGAGCATCGCTGCGCCGTCGCGATCATGCTGCATCAGGTGGTAAGCCATGCGCTGCGCAGACTTCGGCCCCACGCCGGGCAAGCGGCGCAAGGCTTCAGTGAGGAATTCAAGGCTGGAAGGGGTTTTCACCAGTTATTTTCTCTGTCGCCGGCATGAAGCCGCGCGGCCGCTCAGGGACATCGCCCTTGCCGCAGCCGCCAAAACCATTGCCGATCAAAACGGCAGCTTGAAGCCGGGCGGCAAAGGCAGGCCTGAGGTCATGCCCGCCATTTTTTCCTGGGTCGTCGCTTCCGCCTTGCGCACGGCATCATTGAACGCCGCAGCGACGAGGTCTTCCAGCATGTCCTTGTCGTCGCCAAGCAGCGACGGGTCGATCGACACCCGCTTGACGTCGTTCTTGCAGGTCATCACGACCTTGACCATGCCCGCGCCGGATTGCCCTTCGACTTCGATCCCCGCAAGCTGCTCCTGCATCTTCTTCATGTTGTCCTGCATTGCCTGGGCTTGCTTCATCAGCCCTGCCAGTTGGCCCTTCATCATGGTGATACTCCTGATCGTTAGTTAAATGGGTTTGACCGATCCCGGCACGATAGTCGCGCCGAATTCGCGCATCAAGGTCTGCACGAAGGGGTCGCTCTGCAAGCTTTCTTCCGCCTGGCGCTGGCGCGCCTCGCGTTCCGCGGTCGCGTGGGCGTTGGCGGTCTGTTCCACCGCGCCAATTTCCGTCGTGACACGCGCCGGCTTACCGAAGTGTTCGGTTAGCGCAGATACCAGTTTGTCAATGCTACCGGCGGAGCACAGAGTTTCGACGGGAACTCGAAGAAGCAGCTGTACGCCGCCGCCCGTATCTTCGCACTTCAGCAATTCGCTCTGCTGCGCAAGCTGCTGCGCCACGCCGCGCAAGGGCAAGGAGGCAGCAAGCGCTGGCCAGTTGCCGTCCCAGTTCAGCGAAGGCATCGGCGTCGGCGCCATCGGCTTCGGCCGCTCGACCGCCTTCACCTGCTCCACCTGCACGACCGACGGTACTTCCTCTACCGCCAGCGCACTGTCGTTGCCGGCTGTTCGGAGCGATTGCGGTTCAGTTTTTTTTTGAGCCCCTGCGCCGGCAGAATCGTATTCAGCACGCTCGGCTGCCAGGGGCAGCGAATCCTCCCATGGCGGAATCGATTCCGGTGCGGGTCTCGCAGGCGTTGGTGCAGCTTGCGGCTTGCCAGCATTGCGCGCAGCTTCCAGCGCTGCACGCGCGGGACTCATGCCGCCACTTGGCCGTGCGACCTCAGCGGGAGCGGCAGCACGTGCCGCCATTGTCTGCGGCGCAGACGCAGCGGGTCGGGCAGCGGCGGGAGCTGGCGCAACAACCGCTACCGGACGTGTCTCGGCGCCGCCCAATCCCGGTCGGAACGCCAGCATTCGCAGCAGCGTCATCGAAAAACCGGCGTACTCGTCCGGCGCGAGACTCAGCTCATTTCGTCCATGTACTGCAATCTGGAAAAACAATTGCACTTCTTCCGCATCGAACAATCCCGCCAAACGGAGTATGTCATCCCGCTCCGGCACATCATCAGGCAACGCAGCCGGCACGGTTTGCGCCAGCGCAATCCGGTGCAACAAGGTGCCGAGGTCCTGCAGCGCGGCGCTATAGGACAGGCTGCGTGCCGCCATTTCGTCGGCCACCGCAAGCAATCCCGCTCCATCCTTTACGGCCAATGCATCCAGTACGCGGATCAGGTAGGACTGGTCCAGCGCGCCGAGCATGCCCTGCACGGACTCCAGCGTCACTTTTCCGGCGGCGTAAGCGATGGCCTGGTCGGTCAGCGACAAGGCGTCGCGCATCGAGCCATGCGCCCCTTGCGCAAGCAGCCGCAATGCCGGCGGCTCGAACTCGATGCCTTCCTGGCCGAGGATGTTTTCCAGATGACCGACGATATGGCCGGGCGGCATCTGCTTCAGATTGAATTGCAGGCAACGCGACAGCACGGTAACGGGAATCTTCTGTGGATCGGTCGTTGCCAGGATGAATTTCACATGCTCGGGCGGCTCCTCCAGCGTCTTCAGCATCGCGTTGAAGGCGTGGTTGGTCAGCATGTGGACTTCGTCGATCATGTAGACCTTGAAGCGTGCATTGGACGGAGCGTAAATCGCCTGCTCCAGCAATTGCGCCATCTCGTCGACGCCACGGTTCGAGGCGGCGTCCATTTCGATGTAATCGACAAAACGGCCCGCATCGATCGCGACGCAAGCCTCGCAGGTTCCGCAAGGGGTGGCGGTAATGCCGGATTCACAATTGAGCGACTTTGCCAGGATGCGCGACAGGGTCGTCTTGCCCACGCCGCGCGTGCCGGTGAACAGATAGGCATGATGCAGGCGTTTCTGCTCCAGCGCGTGCGTCAACGCCCGCACAACGTGCTCCTGCCCGACGAGCGTTTCAAAGCTCCTGGGGCGATACTTGCGGGCGAGAACTTGATAGGACATGGTAGCAATGGCGGTTGACGATACGCGGCATTTTACCTGACATGATGCAAGTTATAGATGAGGTATGCGCAGATCGATAAAGGGAAAATATCGATCAAGCAAGGTCTTTTCCGACCGCCACACATGAGCAGTCCGGAACACGCATTGAAAAACAGAGATGGGGATGAGTGAACAGAGGGGCGAGCCTTGTCTGCGGCACTTGCGGGAAATGGCTTTGGCTGCTTCGTTCCCGACCTGACCAGGTTGACCATGCCACAATGCGCAGGGGCCCGCCGACCGCTATTCTAACAGCAAAGCGATCGGCCCGCCCGTGCATTTCAGGCTCGCCACTGCCTCAGATGCCCAACTCCTGCCAGATGCGATCGACCTTAGCCTTCACCTCGTCGGTCATCGAAATCGCCCTGCCCCACTCTCGCTGGGTCTCGCCCGGCCACTTGTTGGTGGCGTCGATACCCATCTTGCCTCCCAATCCGCTGACCGGGGATGCAAAATCGAGATAATCGATCGGCGTATTCTCCACCAGCGTCGTATCGCGCGCGGGATCGACACGCGTAGTAATTGCCCAGATCACTTCCTTCCAGTCGCGAACGTTGACATCGTCATCGACCACCACGATGAACTTCGTATACATGAACTGCCGCAGGAAGCTCCAGACGCCGAACATCACCCGCTTCGCATGACCCGGATAGGATTTCTTCATCTGCACCAGCGCCATGCGGTAGCTGCAGCCTTCGGGCGGCAGATAGAAATCGGTGATCTCCGGGAATTGCTTCTGCAGCAAAGGCACGAACACTTCGTTGAGCGCCACGCCCAGGATTGCCGGCTCGTCGGGCGGTTTGCCTGTATACGTAGAGTGATAGATCGGATCGCGGCGCATGGTGATGCGGTCGATCGTAAATACCGGGAACCAGTCCTGCTCATTGTAATAGCCGGTGTGATCGCCATATGGCCCCTCCAGCGCATGCTCGTAGCCGCTCGGATGCGACGGGTCTGGATTGATATGCCCTTCAAGCACGATTTCGGCCGAAGCCGGCACGCGCAATTCGCTACCGATCGCTTTGACCAGGTCGGTCCGACTGCCGCGCAAGAGGCCTGCAAATTGGTACTCGGACAAGGTGTCCGGTACCGGGGTCACCGCGCCAAGAATGGTGGCGGGATCCGCGCCGAGCGCTACCGCAATCGGATACGGCTTGCCGCGGTTGACAATGCAATGCTCCCGGAAATCGAGCGCACCGCCGCGATGCGCCAGCCAGCGCATGATGACCTTGTTGCGCCCGATGACCTGCTGGCGGTAGATGCCGAGGTTCTGCCTTTTCTTGTGCGGCCCTTTGGTCACCACCAGTCCCCATGTGATCAAGGGTGCGACATCGCCGGGCCAGCAATGCTGGATCGGAAGCCTTGCAAGATCGACGTCATTCCCTTCCCAGACGATCTCCTGGCACGGCGCCGAGCGATGTTCCCTTGGCGCCATGTCCCACAAGGCCTTCACCATCGCGCTCATGCCCACGATGTCCTTGAACCCCTTCGGCGGTTCCGGCTCCTTCAGCGTCGCCAGCACATGACCGATGCGCCGCAGCTCGCCCACATCCTCCACCCCCATCCCCAGCGCCACACGGCGCGGCGTGCCAAAAAGATTGCCCAGTACCGGGATGGAATGGCCGGCTGGCCTGTCGAAGAGCAGTGCCGGACCACCGGCGCGCAGCGTTCGGTCACAAACTTCGGTCATCTCAAGATACGGTGAAACGGGCGTCGAAACATGCTTTAATTCACCCAATTGTTGCAATTGAGAAATAAAATCCCGCAAATCCGAATATTTCATGATTTTTCACAAAGTTACAGGGCTTCTTCTATTTTTAAATTGCAAGCCCAAGTAGTTGATTTTATTGATTTTCTGTTGCAGCGCAGCGATAAATTCAGATTCAAAAGTTATAAAAAATCAGTTTGATAGTATTGACTTGATATAAACAGCCCCCTAAAATTCGCCCAACTCGATGAGGAGGCCCGCCTGGGGAGTGAAGGCGAGCCAGCAAGAATCCGCATCATTCACGGGGTCGGGGCCCATATAACATTTTAAGGAGTGTTTCCAAAAGGCGTCTGCCTTCTCCCCGAACAAGTTGTTTGCTGCTGTTGCGGCGCCCTAGCGCAGCCGCCGGCCTCGAAGCAAACAATTCCGACGTCTGTCGGCCGCGCCACGTGCGGCAGCAGACGATGACCGATTCACGGCATTCACAAGAGTCTACAAGGCTTTGTAGTGGGCTTTTCGCATGCCGCGACGATTAGGAGGTTCAATGTTAAATCGATTCATAAGGGCAACGTTCGACGTCACCCGGAAAACAGCCAGCCAGTCGGCCGCCTGGGCGGTTTTCGCTCGCGACACCGTCAGCGGCTTCATTACGACTGCGCACCACACTTTGCTTGTTCTGGGGATTGTAGCCATCGCGGCCCTCACCCTGATGTTCGTCAAGCCTGAAATCGCCGACCAGCTCAAGGAGCTGTCGCCGTTCGCCGAAGCCAGCGCAGATGATGCGGTGGATGAAGCGCCGGAGGATACCGCGGCGCTTGACATGCCGGCTCCGGCTATCACCAAGGCTGCCGCCACTGGCCACGCAGCTACGGCGGTCGCCACGGAAGAATCGGGCGGAAACAGCCGCCAGCAACAATGGGTGACCAACTGGCTTTCCAAGCGCTACCGCGTCGCGACCGATGCCACCAACATGCTGGTATCCGCCGCTTACATGACTGCAAAGGAAATCAAGCTTGACCCGCTTCTCATCCTGTCGGTCATGGCAATCGAATCCGGCTTCAATCCCTTCGCGGAAAGCCCGGTCGGGGCACAAGGCCTGATGCAGGTGATGTCCAAGGTTCATCATGACAAATTCGAGGACCTCGGCGGCGTGAAAGCGGCACTGAACCCCGTTGCGAACATCCGTGTCGGCTCGCTGATCCTCAAGGACTACGTCACCCGCGGCGGTTCGGTTGAAGCAGGCCTGAAGCTTTATGTCGGGGCCGGCGCCTCCGACTCCGATTCCGGCTATGGCGCGCGAGTACTGGCCGAGTATCGCCGCCTGAAGGAAGTCGCGATGGGCAAGAAAGTACCGGTTTTCTCGACATCGGCCAGTTCCGTCAAACCTCGCCCGGAACGCAAGTCGGATACGGGCGAGGAGTCTGCAAAACTGGGCGGTCAGGAAGAACACCTGGCAAAGGCAGACCAGATGCCCTCGCTTTGATTCACCGGTAAAGATATCTTTGACAAAAAAGGAGCCCGCGAGGCTCCTTTTTCATTGCGAGCGATCGGTCAGGACCTCTCCGCGAAAAACCGTTTCAGCCGCCGGATCGCCTCCTGCAGGTTCTCCAAGGAAGTCGCATAAGAGAGTCGAATGTAGTGACGTGCCGTGTAGGGGCCGAAATCGAGGCCCGGGACCAGCACCACGCCCGCCTGGTTCAACATGTCGATCGTCAAACGATCCGCGTCATCCGCCAACGCCGAGCAATCCGCATAAACATAGAACGCGCCATCCGGAGTGACCGGCACTTTGAAGCCGATTTCACTCAGTGCTGGAACGATGTAATCCCGACGGCGCTTGAATTCCGCCTTGCGCTCTTCGTAAATCGAGATCGCCTCCGGTAAAAAACAGGCCACGCCGGCATGCTGGGCAATGCTGGAGGCACAGATGAACAGGTTCTGCGCAAGCTTCTCCACCTGCGGCACCATTGCCTCCGGCACGACCAGCCACCCCAGACGCCATCCGGTCATGTTGAAGTATTTGGAGAAGCTGTTGATGACAATGACGTCTTCTCCCAGCGACAGCGCGGAAAACGGCGCCCCGTCATAGGTCAGTCCCTGGTAGATCTCATCGACAATTGTAAAACCCTTCCGCTCACGGACGCTGTCGACAATGCGCGCCAGCTCGTCATGCGGGATCGACGTTCCTGTGGGGTTTGAGGGCGACGCCAGCAGCACCCCGCGCGTGACCGATGTCCATTGCTCCCGCACCGTCGTGTCGGACAACTGGAACCGGTCCAGCGGGCCGCTGGGGACCAGCTTCGCAATGCCTTCAAACGCCGCCACGAAATGACGATTGCAGGGATAGGACGGATCAGGCATCAGGACTTCGGTACCCGGCTCCACCAGCGCGGCACAGGCAAGCAGCAGTGCCGCCGATGCGCCGGCGGTGACGACAATGCGCGATGGCGCGATGGTCAGGCCGTACACGCGGCGGTAATGGTCCGCAATGGCTTCACGCAAGGACGGAATGCCTAATGCCGAGGTGTATTGGAGTTTCCCGTTTGCCATGGCGCGCGCGGCCGCTTCGACGACGGGCGGCGCTGCGGTGAAATCCGGTTCGCCGATACCCATATGGATGATCGAGCGGCCCTGGCGCTCGAGTTCGGTCGCCATTTTCGCCAGCTCCATGACATGGAATGGCGCAATATGGGCAAGTCGCGAAGCAAGAATGGGATTCATCTCGATAGGCCGGATCTGGCTGGATGTGCTGCCAGCCGTTATTCTCAACGCTTTTTCGCGTCGTCCACTTCAACGTCGCGCACCTCGGCGGCGAATTTGTCGAGCACGCCGTTGACGTATTTGTGTCCGTCGATCCCGCCGAACGACTTGGTCAGCTCGACCGCTTCGTTGATCACCACTTTATAAGGGATTTCGAGATGATTCCCGAGTTCATAGGCACCGATCAGGAGGGCCGCATGCTCGACTGGAGACAGCTGGTCGATCGGACGATCGATCAACGGCGCCAGACCTTCGCGCAGCTTGTCGGCCTGCCGGATTGCTCCATGCAGGAGCGCATCGAAATGCTCGGCATCGGCCTTGTCAAAACCGTGCGCCTCGCGAATATGCGCATCAATCGCGCCCGCATCCTCATTGTTCAGCAGCCACTGATACAGTCCTTGCAGCGCAAACTCGCGCGCCCGATGGCGCGGCGTACGATTCTTGTTGGGATTGGCGTGAACAGTCTTTTGTGTCATTACTTACTCTTCCTCGGTTGCTTCGGCGAGCTCTTCCAGCGCGATGGCGAGGTTTGCCATCTCAACCGCAACGCGCGCCGCATCCGCGCCTTTTTCAGCCATGCGCACTTCGGCCTGCTCGTCGGTATCCGTCGTCAGTACCGCATTGGCGATGGGAATGCCGAAATCCAGCCCGACACGCGTAATGCCGGCACCGGACTCGTTGGATACCAGCTCGAAATGATAGGTTTCGCCGCGGATCACCGCTCCGATCGCGATCAGTGCGTCGAATTGCTGGGTCTCCGCCATTTTCTGCAAGGCGAACGGGATTTCCAGTGCGCCGGGAACGGTGACATGCAGCACGTCCTCGTCGGCAACGCCGAGATGCTTCAGTTCGGCCAGGCACGACGACAACAGCCCGTGGCAAACGTCTTCATTGAACCGGGCTTGCACGATGCCAACACGCACGCCTTCACCGTCCAGATTGGTTTCGTAAGTTCCTACGGTCATGGTTGTTCCTTCATGCGCGGTCGCGCTCGCTCGTTAAAATATGCTCCATGCGCTACGTCCAGGCAACCGAACGACGCATGGCGCGTTTGTTATTAGAGAAATGTAGCAGCTATTTGCGTCAGCAAAAGCAGGGAATCAGCCTGCCGGCTTGTCCTGGTAGCCGACGACTTCCAGGTTGAAGCCGGTCATCGAAGGCATCTTGCGCGGATTGGCCAGCAGTTTCATCTTGCCAACGCCCAGGTCTTTCAGGATTTGCGCACCAATGCCGTAAGTCCGCAAATCCATACGCGATGCGCGCGGCTGAAGACGGGTGTCCGGCGAAATCAATGCCTCGAATTGCGCAAACATCTGCTCTGCGGATTCTTCGCAATTCAGCAGAACCACCACGCCGCGATCCGATGATTTGATAGCGGCCATTGCCGACGCCAGGTTCCAGGAGTGCGTGGTCGCCTGAGTTTCCAGCAGGTCGAGGATGGAAACGGGCTGATGCACCCGCACCAAGGTTTCAAGTTCCGGCCCGACATCGCCGTGCACCAGGGCAAGATGCGCGCTCCCGCTCGGTTTGTCGCGGTAAGCCACAGCCGTAAAAGCGCCATGCACGGTATGCATCGTGCGTTCCGCGATACGATCGACGATGCTCTCAGTCTGGCTGCGATAGTGGATCAGGTCAGCAATCGTGCCGATCTTCAGGCCATGCTCCTTCGCAAACTCCATCAGGTCCGGGAGCCGCGCCATCGTGCCGTCGTCCTTCATGATTTCACAGATGACTGCCGCAGGCGTGAGTCCGGCAAGCTCGGCAAAATCGCAGCCGGCTTCGGTATGGCCGGCGCGCATCAGCACGCCGCCCTTCTGCGCCTTCAAGGGGAAAATATGGCCGGGCTGGACAATATCGGACGGCTTGGCATTCTTCGCTACAGCCACCTGCACGGTACGGGCACGGTCAGCGGCGGAAATGCCGGTCGTCACTCCCTCAGCAGCCTCGATCGAAACCGTGAAATTGGTGCCGTAGGATGTCCCGTTCCGGGTGGTCATCATCGGCAGATTGAGCTGGTTGCAGCGTTCTTCAGTCAGGGTCAGGCAGACCAGACCGCGTCCGAATTTCGCCATGAAATTGATCGCTTCCGGCGTCACGAATTCCGCGGCCAGCACAAGATCGCCCTCATTTTCGCGGTCTTCTTCGTCGACCAGGATGACCATGCGGCCCACGCGCAGTTCGGCAATGATTTCTTGAGTTGTTGAAATAGCCATGACTATGATCCTATGTAGCCTGCTATTTTAAAGGATTTACGCCCACTCAAGCTTTCAGCCATGACACTATCAAGGGCTTCGTCGAGATTTTTTTGAATCCGCACCCGGGAAATGCGCTGTTATCCTTTGAAGCTGAGCATCCGCTCCACATAACGCGCGATGAGGTCGATTTCCAGATTCACTTTTGTGCCCGGTTTCAGATGCTTCAGAGTGGTGACCTCAACCGTATGCGGTATCAGGTTGATGGAAAACGCGCAACCGGATTCGCTATCCGCGACGCGATTGACTGTCAGCGACACGCCATTGACCACGATCGACCCCTTGTAGGCAAGGTACCTGGCGAGCTCCCTCGGCGCTTCGACAATCAACTCCATCGATTCGGCAACGGGTTCGAACTTGCGCACGGTTCCCAGCCCGTCGACATGCCCTGAGACCAGATGGCCGCCAAGCCGGTCGGCAAGGGTCAGCGCCTTCTCCAGGTTCACTTCGCCCGGCATATCGAGGCCAGCGGTGCGGCTCAGGCTCTCGCGAGAGACGTCGACGACGAACCCCTGATCGGTCTTGCTCACAACGGTCATGCAGGCGCCGTTGAGCGCAATCGAGTCGCCGAGCGACACATCGGCCATCGTCAGCCCGCCTGCGTCGACTGTCAGGCGCACACCGGCGTCCGGCTGGCTGCCCAGAGGAGTAATGGAAGTAATGGTGCCGATAGCGGCAACGATCCCGGTAAACATCGTGGTATCCGATCAAATGAAACGAGCAAGGATACGCAAATCCTGGCCGATTTGCTTGATTTCGTGAAAGGCAAGCTGCCTACGGCCATCCAGGCTTTCGAGCGCCGGCAGATCGAACAAGCCTCGTGCTTCGCCAAGCACACTGGGAGCGAGGTAGAGCAACAACTCGTCGACGCACCCCTCGCGAATCAGCGATCCGTTCAGTTTGAATCCGGCTTCGACGTGCAATTCATTGATCTGGCGCCGTCCCAGCTCCAGCATCAGTGCAGGCAGGTCGACCTTGCCGTTCGCGTTTGGCACCAGGATGATTTCCGCGCCACGTTCGCGCAACCGCGCTCCCTTTTCCGGATCCGTGGATGCCGTTGCAATCCAGGTTCCGCCTCCGGCAAGAATGCGCGCGTCGGGATCGATCTCTAGCTGGCTGTCGACGACGATGCGGCGAGGCTGGCGCGGCGTTTCGACCGCCCGGACATTGAGTTGCGGATCGTCTTCCCGCACCGTGCCGATCCCGGTCAGCACCGCGCATGCACGGGCGCGCCACCAGTGGCCATCGTTGCGCGCGGCTTCCCCGGTAATCCACTGGCTGCGACCGTTATGCAGCGCAGTCTTGCCGTCCAGGCTGGCTGCCGCCTTCATCCGAACCCACGGTTTGCCGCGCTGCATGCGGGACATGAACCCGATATTCATTTCGCGCGCCTCGTTTTCCAGCACGCCGCACACCACCTCGATCCCGGCAGCACGCAGTCTGGCCACGCCCTTTCCGGCAACAAGCGGATTCGGATCCGCCACTGCGGCAACTACTCTTGCCACGCCTGCACGCACCAACGCGTCGGCGCAAGGCGGCGTTCGGCCGAAATGGCTGCATGGCTCCAGCGTCACGTAGACAGTGGCGCCGCGGACATCGAATCCGCGGTTAGCAGCATCGTTCAGCGCCTGGATTTCGGCGTGCGCCTGTCCCGCCGGCTGAGTGAACCCTTCACCGATGATCCGGCCGTCCTTGACAATCACGCAGCCGACGCGCGGATTGGGTGTGGTGATGAAAAGCCCTTTCGACGCCCACTGCAATGCGAGTGCGATGCCCTGTGAATCGGTATGAATTTCCACGAGTTACGCCTGAAATCGGTTGGATTGTTCCGGGCGTCGTCAATGACGCCCGCCCTTGTATCACTGCCGGCCGCAGAACCTGCATGTCGTTCTAGCAGGTGCTTGCTTCCCGGATCGGATTGCATATCCGCGGACTGCCAAGAAAATTGAGCTTGATCTTGCGCACCTGCTCGTTCAGCCGGAATGTGAATGTTCCGAATTGCGTTCGCTGGCTGCTGGCATTGGTGCGGCTGCGACCGGCGCCGCTATATGCCAGGTATTGTACTGTTGAATCCGTCAGCCTTGCCTCAATGCGGAGCCCCTTGGGCCCTGCATCATGAGCAAGAACCACGTGCTCGCCAGGGTCCGGCCTCTGGTTATTGTTGCTGTCAACGAACACGACCCAGCCGCCCGCCCAATTCCCGTCGGTGCTCCTCGGTACCAGATCGACGCGAGTGCCGCGCTGAATTGCTTCCGAACGGGCAAGCCGAATCGCGGCGAGAAAGTCGTTGGTTGCCGTCGTCATCTGCTGGCTCTGGAGAAAGCTGGAAAAGCTGGGAACGGTCGCAGATAACACGACAGCAACAATCGCGAGTACCGTGAGCAATTCAACGAGAGAAAAGCCGCTTGCAGGATTTGCTCTTCGCGCCGGGGATCCAATTTTCATCTCATCTCCAGCAGTCGGGATTGCTTGCATTCTTGACGCCCGTGCTGGTGACGCTCAGGTCGCCGCAATGCGGATCCTTGAAGCGCGAATCGACCTTCACCGTGCCCGGACGCGCAATCAGCTGCACGCAGTTCTGAATCATGTCGTTATGGCACGGCTCAGCGCTGATTTCATAGGCACTGCTTGTCGCGGTTTCCCCTGAATACCATTTGAAACGCCTTTCATCTTCCTCAGTGGACGCAGCTGAAAATCTGCTGTAGCTGTTACGTTGAGAGTAAAACTGTTCTTCCTGCTGCAGGAGTTTCATGAGCGCAGCACGCCCTTCCGACCTCTTCGCCTTTCGTACCGCCTCCTGATAGCTGGGGAGAACGAGCGCGCCGAGAATCGAGACGATGACAAGGGCAACCATGACATCGACGACAGTGAATCCCGAGATCGCCCTTCCTGGCCTGCTCCACCATACCCTACCGCGCCGACTCATCATGCAGCTCCTCCCAGTTTTCTATTTCGCGCCAGGCAAGCCGGCCCGATTCTTTGTGTTGCCCGATATTCTTTCGGTAGTACGCCTGCAGGGCGACCTGTGTGGTATCACGCACGCCGAATCCGACTGCCGTGATACGGTAGAGGCCGATGGCATCCGTATCGTTCGTGGCACGCGCCACATCCGGCGCGGGTATCCATTCAATGATGTAGCGCGGCAGGCGGGCGGGCTGCGATCCCTCCCCCGTCTGAAAGTCCTGGCCCGTGAAGCGGCCATAGGGCACCGATCGAACCTGTGCGCCCGAGTCCATGAAATCGACTCTTCGCCATGCCGGGCCGGCACGATCGTCGCCGGCGCATAATCCGAGATAACGATTCTGGTGCCCCATGCCGCACGCCTTGACGAATTCCTCCGTTCGCCGGCCGTCAAACAGTCCGCTGCGCGTCGTCTTGACGTCCGGCGATCCTTGGATATCCTGTTCTGCGTCGACCAGGGCAGCTTCCGCTGCCTGGAAGGCAATCTGCCGATCCCGGTCATTGCGTGCAGCCTTTTCCGAGTGAAGCGCAATGTTCGCGGCCGATATGCCCATCGTCATGACAACGGTCAGCATCAACAATGCCACCACAAGTGCCGCCCCGTGCTGCCAATCGACCGCGACGTAGCGGCAGCCCGAGTTCCTCGAAAATGCCATGCCGCCCGAATTCATGTCGCACCTCGCAATGGGGTAGCGGGCAACAGGATCGTTGCCGAGAAAATCTTTCGCTGCCGACCACGCGCAGATGAAGGAAGCGACGCTTCCCCGATCCGCACCCCAGGGTCTACTTCGGCGTAAGCGTCTGCATAGTCCTTGCCAAAGAGTTCATACTGGACAACGCCGCCTCCGTCTGACGTCTTATTGGCGCCACGTATCAGGAGCGCAAATTTCACCGCAACCACCTTGTTCCATACGGTATTGGAGTTCCCGGCTGTCGGTATTGCCCCAGGAATTCCTGGCGAATTATCGAGCGCATTCATTGCCGTCGCGCTCAGAAACTGATCGGGCAAGCCATCGTCATCTGCGTCAAGTCCATAGAGGACCTGAAACGACTCGACGCCGCGAGCAACCGCCTGCGAAGTCCATGCATCGTCGCCGCGATACTTGCAATACAACTCGGGTTCGCCAGTGGAGTCTTCGGCAACATAGAAAATGCTCCAGCCACGCGATGTCCCGGCATCCTCGCCCACCCGTCCGGCCGGCACTCCGAAGCCCGCGCAATTGAGCACGGTACCATCGCCGCTTTCACCGGACCCTGCACCGGAAAATCGTATTGCGAGCACATCGCTGCCGTTGACCGACCTGGCGATGGGCATTTCGATGGCGGGCATCCTGCCCTTCAGGCTCCGCGCGTCGAGTCCGTAAACGGACGGTCCTGAGAGCAACGCAGCGTCTTTCGACGCCCAATCCCGAAAAGACGCCGCGCGGACCGATCGCGCGACGAGATCGACGGCGAACCGCCCCGCCTCCTGCATGTGCGCCTCAGCGTCCTGGCGCGAATAGCCGGATTTCGTTGAAAGGAACAACGCTGTCGTCACCATGACGATGAACATGCCAAGCGCGATTGACACCATCAGTTCAACCAGGGTCAGCCCCTTATCGCGACGCATGCAATCCGGGCGCACGTTCATGAGCAGCTGAATGACAGGCGGGTTCATAGCGCGGTTGACCCAACAGTGATCGCGAGGCCCGGCGGGAACGTACCGTCTTCGGACGTCGCCAAGGCACCATCCGGGTTTTGCACCTGCCATCCAAGCTTGATGACCAGCGGTCCGCGACCGTCCGGATCTTCATGGCAAACCCAGGAAAGCGATTTCTTGCCGTTGTCCCATGGTGTCGCGTCATGGCAAATGAGCAAACGCCCGGCCGGCAATGCAAGCTTTACCCTTCTCTTCCAATCGTAGATTTCAAACTCGGCGAGTTCGGATGGGCTGCATCTGGATGCATAGCAGAGCTTCCCGGGTGCCTGCGGCTCGCCGTCAAGGTTGGCTTGATAACTCACGCCCGCGATTGGCCCAGGGAAGCCGGATATTGCATGTCGCCGGTCAAGTGCCCGGATCATGTCCGCCATTTCCGTTGCCAGCTGCAGTGCCGCAGTCTGAGCGGCTGCCTGGCGCTCGGCGCGAAATGCCGTCAACTGCAAGCCTGCGGAGCCGATTATCCCGACTGACAGGATGAAAATCGACACCAACACTTCAACCAGCGAGAAGCCCATATCTGAAAATCTATGCATCACAATTCAAGTCCTGGCGAACGTTGAGGTTCGCGCCATCGAGTAGAAATCGTTGTTGTCGTTTTTGCAACATTCTGGCCGCAAAAAACCGCGAATCCTTTGCGTCGCAGTGGGTTACTTCGTGGGGGTTTTGCGTTCGGGACCGACTTCGGCGATTGCGTCCTGGAATTCAGCGACGTCTTCGAAGCTCTTGTAGACGGAGGCAAAGCGGATATAGGCGATCTTGTCCAGGCGCTTGAGTTCGCGCATGACCAGCTCTCCGATGTGCCCGGAAACCACCTCTCTGGCGCCGCTGGAGAGCAATTTTTCCTCGATGCGATGAATGGCCGCATCCACAGCTTCGGCAGATACCGGGCGCTTGCGCAATGCAAGCATCAGGCTGGCGCGCAACTTTGCCGGGTCGAATTCGGCGCGGCTGCCGTTCTTCTTGACGATGACCGGCATCGAGAGTTCAATGCGCTCATAGGTCGTAAATCTCTTGTCGCAGTGGGCGCAGCGGCGGCGGCGCCGGATGGTGTCGCCTTCTTCCGACACGCGCGTGTCGATGACCTGGGTATCTTCGTGGTGGCAGAAGGGACATTTCATGATGCTGGCGGCTCTGTTTAGCGATAGTTGTTAATTATATAATTTTCTTACTACGCGCCAAAATTTTCCATCCCATGAATATGGTGTGGAATACGGGATGAAGCGTATCGGCTCGCGCCACTTCGCTTCATCTCATATTCCAGCGCGCCGCGATTCCGTTGGGACGCGACGCGCTGCTGGCGGCATCAGCCGTAAACTGGGAACTCGTCGGTCAGCTTCTTGACTTCCGCTTTCACGCGCTCGATAGTCGCCGCGTCATGCGGATTGTCGAGCACGTCAGCAATCAGGTTGCCGACCTTGATTGCTTCCGCATCCTTGAAGCCGCGCGTGGTCATGGCCGGGCTGCCGAGACGGATGCCGGAGGTCACGAACGGTTTCTCCGGATCATTCGGAATGGCGTTCTTGTTGCAGGTCATGTGTGCGGAACCGAGGATTGCTTCGGCTTCCTTGCCAGTGATCTTCTTCGCTCGCAGGTCGACCAGCATCACGTGCGATTCGGTGCGGCCGGACACGATGCGAAGGCCGCGCGAGATCAGTGTCTTGGCCAGCGCATCCGCGTTCTTTACGACTTGTTGCTGGTACACCTTGAATTCCGGCGACAGAGCCTCCTTGAATGCCACGGCCTTCCCGGCAATGACATGCATCAGCGGACCACCCTGGATACCCGGGAAGATGGCGGAGTTGATGGCCTTTTCATGCTCTGCCTTCATCAGGATCACGCCGCCGCGCGGGCCGCGCAGCGACTTGTGCGTGGTGGAAGTGACGAAGTCGGCATGCGGCACCGGATTCGGATAGACGCCGGCGGCGATCAGGCCGGCATAGTGCGCCATGTCAACCATGAAATAGGCTCCGACATCCTTCGCCACCTTGGCGAAGCGTTCGAAATCGATGCGCAGCGCATAGGCGGAAGCGCCGGCGATGATCAGCTTCGGCTTCTTTTCATGTGCGAGACGCTCCATCGCGTCGTAATCGATCTCCTCCTTCTCGTTCAAACCGTAGGAGACGACGTTGAACCACTTGCCGGACATATTCAGCGCCATGCCGTGCGTAAGGTGCCCGCCTTCCGCCAGAGACATACCCATGATGGTATCGCCCGGCTTGAGCATGGCAAAGAACACGCCCTGGTTGGCTTGCGAGCCGGAGTTCGGCTGCACGTTCGCCGCTTCGGCGCCGAACAGTTCCTTCAGGCGGTTGATCGCCAGCGTTTCGGCGATGTCGACATATTCGCAGCCGCCATAGTAGCGTTTGCCCGGATAGCCTTCGGCGTACTTGTTCGTCAACTGGGAACCCTGCGCCTCCATGACTGCCGGCGAAGTGTAGTTCTCGGACGCGATCAGCTCGATGTGGTCTTGCTGGCGCGTGTTTTCCTGCTGGATGGCGGCCCAAAGCTCAGGGTCGACTTTCGCGATGGTGTGGTCTCTTGAAAACATGAAAACTCCAATCGATTAAGTTGCAAAGTGGGTTTGCCGAAATCGAATGAGGGCCGATAGAAAAGACAGGCAGCCTCAGTCGTGCATTCCATTTAGGCTGCCCAGGCGAACGGCTATGGATATGTCTCACGTTCCCCGGTGGATGCCCACCTTGTCGCCGGAAGTGCTGCCCGACTTTTCGCCAGTTACGTGAGACGAAATGGAGCTAGATTGTAAGATACGTACCTGATTTCAGCAAGGATGGATAAATCGGCATGGCAATGCCTCGAAGAAACATACAACGCGGCGAAACGCCGCCTTTCGGCTACAATTTTGGCAACCGTCCATCTTTGAAAAAGGGAATGCATCATGATCGTCTTGATTACCGGCGCAACGTCCGGTTTCGGTGCCGAAATGGCGCGCAAATTCGCCAAAACGGGCCACAAAGTGATTGCCACCGGTCGCCGCAAGGATCGCCTCGACGACTTGGAGAACGAACTGGGCAGCGCGCTGCTGCCGATCGCGATGGATGTGAGCGACAAGACATCAATCAGGCAGGCGCTGGCCGCGCTTCCCCCGGAATGGCAGGAAATCGACGTCCTCGTCAACAACGCCGGACTGGCGCTTGGCATCGCACCGGCGCACCAGGCTTCGCTGGAAGAATGGGAGACCATGATCGACACGAATTGCAAGGGCCTGGTCACCATGACGCGCCTGCTCCTGCCCGACATGGTGTCGCGCGGACGCGGCACCATCATTAACATCGGATCTACCGCCGGCGCCTACCCTTACCCGGGCGGGAACGTGTACGGGGCAACCAAGGCATTTGTCGACCAGTTCACGCTCAACCTGCGTGCCGACCTGGTCGGGACAGGGGTACGGGCGACGAACATTGCGCCCGGCTTGTGCGGTGGAACGGAGTTCTCGAATGTCCGTTTGAAGGACGATGCAGCAGCCGCGAAAGTGTATGAAGGCACGGTTCCATTGACGGCTGTCGACATCGCCGAAACTGCATACTGGATCGCGACGCTGCCGCCGCATGTGAACATCAATTACATCGAGATGATGCCGACCTGCCAGGCATTCGGACCGTTCGCCATCAAGCGGAACAGCTAGGAGAGCGGACTGGATCGTGATGAACTCGGATTTCATCTGGACCGTTCGCGTCTACTATGAAGATACGGACACCGGCGGCGTGGTGTTCTATGCAAACTACCTAAAATTTTTCGAGCGCGCGCGCACCGAATGGCTGCGCACGGCCGGGATCAACCAAGGATTGTTATCAGAAAAACATCATGCAATGTTCGTCGTCAAAAGCACTGCAGTGGATTATCATGCTCCGGCGAAATTAGATGATGAACTGAAACTCACCGTCGTTGTCGAAAGGCTCGGACGTGCCTCTGTGCAATTTGTGCAAGAAGCCTGGCGCGTCGACGGAACGCACCGGCATCTGCTCACCAGTGGACGCATCAGGGTGGGCTGCGTAGATACCCGGACGTTCCGTCCCAGCCCGATACCGGACGAGGTATTGGCCAGGATAAAAAAGACAGGATAATCTTCCCGCGCTGCGAATTCGCGTCGGTCGCATACCGGCGCGCTGCTGCATTACGAATACAACCGCTTTGAAATAAACGACCAATGACCGTCACACAAGACCTTTCCTTTATCTCCCTTATCGGCAACGCATCCCTTCTTGTGCAGCTTGTCATGGCCTTGCTGCTGCTCGTCTCGATCATGAGCTGGTCTTACATCTTCCGGAAGATGTTTGCGATCAGGAGTGCGCAGACACAAACCGAAGAATTCGAACGCGCCTTCTGGTCGGGCGGCAACCTGAACGCCCTGTACGAGGAAGCCACGTCGAACCGTCGCCGCAGTACGGGAAACAGTGGCGCGCTGGAGCGCATTTTCGAATCCGGCATGGGTGAATTCATCAAGGTCAAGGCGACCTTCGCCGGCAAGGGCAATGTCGATTCCGGCAGCGTGATCGATGGCGCCCGCCGCGCCATGCGCGCGGCCTACCAGCGCGAAATGGATGCGCTGGAATCGCACCTCGCCTTCCTCGCATCGGTCGGCTCGGTGTCGCCGTACGTAGGCCTGTTCGGCACGGTATGGGGGATCATGAATGCCTTTCGCGGCCTGGCCAACGTGCAGCAGGCAACGCTCGCGGCGGTGGCGCCCGGCATTGCGGAAGCGCTGATCGCGACGGCCATCGGCCTGTTCGCGGCGATTCCGGCGGTCGTCGCGTACAACCGCTACTCGCACGACATCGATCGCCTCGCGATCCGCTTCGAAAGTTTCATCGAAGAGTTCTCCAACATCTTGCAACGGCAGGTCCGCTGATGGCGAACAGTACGATGCGCGGCGGGCGCGGCCGCAAATTCAAATCGGAAATCAACGTTGTCCCCTACATCGACGTGATGCTGGTGCTGCTGATCATCTTCATGGTCGCCACGCCGATGACCAATCCAGGAGTCGTGAATCTGCCGACCGCCGGCAAGTCCGCGCTGCCGCCGACGGATTACATTCAGATCACCCTGAAGCCGGACACCAGTGCCACCATCGGCATCAGCGGCAAGAAAAGCGGCGGGCAACCTGAAAAGGTCGGCGGCCGCGGTGTGCTGGTACAGAAGCTGGGCGCGCTGCATGAATCGAATCCCGATTTGCCCGTGATGATCTCGGCGGACAAGGACATCAAGTACGACGAAGTGATCCAGGTGATCTCGGAAGCGAAAAAACTCGGCATCAATCGCGTGGGGCTGGCGACCAAGCAATGACAGACGAAACACCGTACACCGTCCCCAAGGAGCCCGGGCGCTGGCGCTCGCTGAGCCTTGCGGCGCTGATGCATGTGCTGCTGTTCGCCTTCCTGTGGATAGGCGTGCGCTGGCAGAACGACACGCCGGCAACCATCGAAGCGGAAGTGTGGAGCCCCGACCAGCGCGAGGCGGCGCCGCTGCCGATTCCGCAGAAGGAACCTGAACCGGAGCCAAAACCGGTTATAAAGGAAATTCCTCCTCCGCCGCCTCAACCAAAAGTGCAAGAGCCGCCCGTGGTCAAACCTGACATCGCGCTGGAGCAGGAAAAGAAGCGCAAGGCGGAAGAGAAGAAACGCCACGAAGAGGAACTGCGCAAGGAACAGGAAGAGAAGAAACGCAAGGAAGAAGACCTGCGCAAGGAGAAGGAAAAGAAACGGCTGGAAGAAGAACGCCTGGCCAAGCTCAAGGAGCAGGAAGACGCCAAGCGTCTCGAAAAAGAGAAGGCCGACAAGGCGAAAAAGGAAGCAGCCGAAAAGAAGCGCAAGCAGGACGAAGCCGATGCCAAACTGCTGGCCAAGGCGCGCGACGAGGAAATGCGGCGCATTACCGGCGGCGTGACTGGCAGCGGCGGAACCGGCCAACAGGAGAAATCCCAGGGCGGGCGCGCCGATGCGGGCTACATGCAGAAAATCGCGGCACGCATCAAATCGAACACGGTGTTTAATGTGCCGTTCGACCTGACCGGCAATCCACCAGTCGAGTATGTGGTCGAACTGCTACCTGACGGATCATTGCGTGGCGTGCCGCGCAAGGTGAAATCGTCGAACGTGCCGGGCTTCGATGATGCGGTGCTCCGCGCGATCGAGAAGTCGCAGCCGTTCCCGCGTGATGCAAAGACCGGTACAGTGCCGTCCAGAATTACCATTTCGCATAGACCGAAAGACCAATAAGTCATGATGAAAAATCTCTTCTTGCGCAGTATCGCCGTCGCCGGACTGATGGCCGGCACCCTCGCCCACGCACAGTTGCGCGTGGAGATTTCCGGCGTAGGCGCCAACCAGCTTCCCATTGCCATCTCCGGCTTTGCCGATGAAGCCAATGCCCCGCAACAGATCAGCGCCATCGTCAAGGCTGACCTCGTGCGGAGCGGCTACTTCAAGATCATCGACACCGGCAACGTGATGTCGGAAACGACACCGGTCAATTTCGACGAATGGAAATCACGCGGCGCGGAAGCGCTCGCCGTGGGCAGCGTGCAACGGCTGGCCGATGGCCGCTACGATGCGCGTTACCGCCTGTACGACACCTTGAAGTCTTCCAGCCTGTCGGGTTTCGGACAGGTCGCGGCGCAGGACCGCCTGCGCGTGGCTGCCCACCGGATCGCCGATGACATCTATGAAAAGCTGCTCGGTGTGCGCGGCGCATTCGCCACCCGGATCGCCTATGTGACCAAGGCTGGTCGCGAATACCGGCTGGAAATCGCCGATTCGGACGGTGAAGGCACGCAGGTCGCCCTGCGTTCGAACGAGCCGATCATTTCCCCAACCTGGTCGCCGGACGGCACGAAGGTGGCGTACGTCTCGTTCGAATCGAGGAAGCCGGTCGTCTACGTGCAAGACCTCGTCAGCCGCCATCGGACGGCCGTTGCCAATTACCGGGGCAGCAATTCGGCGCCCGCCTGGTCGCCGGATGGCAGCAAGCTCGCCGTGGCGCTGTCGCGCGACGGGTATACGCAGATCTACGTCGTCAATGCCGACGGCAGCGGCTTGCGCAAGCTGACCAATTCGACCGGTATCGAGACCGAACCGCAGTTCAGCCCGGATGGGCAATCGATCTATTTCACCAGCGACCGCAGCGGCGGACCGCAGATCTATCGCATGAGCGCGCAAGGCGGGCAAGCGCAGCGTGTTACCTTCAACGGCAGTTACAACATCAGTCCGCGCCTCTCCCCGGACGGGAAGACTCTCGCGTTCATCTCGCGCCGCGAAGGCCGCTTCCAGCTCTATGCGCTTGACCTGGCGAGCAGCCAGGAGCTGCGCCTGTCGGACACTTCCAAGGACGAATCGCCGAGCTTCGCTCCCAATGGCAAGTACATCATGTATGCCACCGAGTCCGGGCGTCGCGGCACGCTCGCGGTGGTTTCGGTCGATGGGCGTGTCAAGCAGACCTTGACGACTCAGGCCGGTGATGTCCGTGAGCCCACTTGGGGCCCGTTCATGAAATAATAGAATGCTGTAGAAACATTAACTCAGGAGAATTCAAATGCGCCCCATTACTACGCTGGCCATCGCCCTTTCGAGTGCGCTGTTTCTGGCCGCTTGCAGTTCATCCGTGAAGCTGGATGACAAAGCCAAAGTCGAAGAACGTTCCGGTGCGGTTCCGACCACGTCCGCCGACGCACGCACGGTTTCGCCCATCACTACCGGCTCGACCGATCCGCTGAACGATCCGAAAGGAATTCTCGCCAAGCGCAGCGTGTACTTCGATTTCGACAGCTACATCGTCAAGGAAGAGTTCAAACCGATGATGCAGGCGCACGCGAAGTACCTGACGACCAACAAGAACCGCAAGGTCGTCATCCAGGGCAATACCGATGAACGCGGTGGCCGCGAATATAACCTCGCGCTGGGGCAGAAGCGCGCCGAGGCCGTGCGCAAGGCGCTTGAGGTGCTCGGCGTGCCGGACTCCCAGATGGAAGCGGTCTCGTTCGGCGAAGAGAAGCCGAAGGCTACGGGCAGCGACGAAGCTTCCTGGGCCGAGAACCGTCGTGCTGACCTGGTCTACCAATAACCATGAACAAGTTCCTTGCCGCGGCCGCCCTGGCCGCATTTTCATTGGGCCCGCTGCAGGCGCAGGCTGCCTTGTTTGAAGACGACGAGGCGCGGCGCGCGATCCTCGAGATCCGCGAACGCATGAACAACATGCAGAATGAGATCAACGCCAAGGCGGACAAGTCGGGCAACTTCGAGCTGAACAATCAGAACGAGCAGCTGAAACAGGAGATAGCTCGGCTGCGCGGACAGGTCGAAATGCTGACCAACGAGCTGGCCAACACTCAGAAGCGCCAGAAGGATTTCTATGTTGACCTCGACACCCGCCTGCGCAAGCTTGAGCCGCAGCAGATGACGATCGACGGCAAGGAAGTGTCCGTCGAGCAGGGTGAACAGCGCGCCTATGAAGCTGCGCTTGCCGCCTTCAAGGCCGGCGATTACAAGACCGCCGGGGCGTCCTTCTACGATTTCCTGCGTCGTTACCCCAATTCGGGTTTCGCACCGTCCGCGCAATACTGGCTCGGCAACACCTACTATGCGCAGCGCGACTATCGCAATGCGATTTCTGCGCAGCAGGTCGTGGTCAAAAACTTTCCGGATAGCCCGAAGGTGGCGGATGCTCTTCTGAACATCGCCAGCTGCTACATGGAACTGAAGGACAAGGCGTCCGCCAAGAAGACCCTGGAAACGCTTGTCACGAAGTATCCGGACGCGCCCTCCGCGCAGACGGCAAAGGAGCGGCTGGCCGCCTTGAAGTAACATGGTTCGGAGAAGGCCGGCACATGGTCGACTGCCTTGGCCTTCTTTCCCTCCCGGGCGTGTCCATTCTTCGATGTTTGTCGAAACGCATGGCCGAAGATGATGCCTGCTGCATAATCTCTCCAGCAGCATTTGACACAACCACTGAAAATTTCTTATAATCTTCGTCTTTCGGGTCGTTAGCTCAGTTGGTAGAGCAGCGGACTTTTAATCCGTTGGTCGCAGGTTCGAGTCCCGCACGGCCTACCAGAAATATAAACGGCTCCCAGCAATGGGAGCCGTTTTCATTTGTGCTTTGCATCGAGGCCGAGGGCGCGGTTTGATTGGCGATGGCCCGCGGCGTGGAACCGCGCACGCGTTCGAGACAGACTTGTCCAAACCGATGCGGGAAACGCTGGTCAACGACATCGGCAGTACGGACCGTCGCTGCCTACCCCGGTCCGCTCTGGGTCTTCGCCGGTTGCGTCTCCATGCTAGTCTGATTATTGAATGCATCCTGCAATTCGATGGTCATGTAGCGCAGCGTCATGTCGAATTCGTAGCGCGGCGCCTCAAGCTCGATGATGGCATTGCCCTGCTTGAAGCGGGCATACGAATCGCCCACTGTCGGCATGCGCTTTTCGACCAGCGTGTATTGCGCGGCCAGTGCATTCATTGCCTTGCGAAAGGTGGCAACCCTCCCTCCCCGTGTGCCTTCGCCATTCGGGAAATACATGACCACCGCGCGCAAAATCCCGCCGGTGTCGAAGATGAAGATGACATCGCTGAGGTCTTTGACGTTGATGCCGTCACCATGGGCGGCAAGCATCGGGCCGCGAGTGTACCCCTTGGTCCCCGCACGGCTCAAGGCGGTTTTTACGCCGATGGATTTTTGCACGCTTTCGAGTGTGGCAACACCGAGTTCGAGACCGAGCGGTGCGACGTTGCCGGCTGATGCAACGCATGCGGTCAATGCGAGAGCCGTCGCGACCAGTTTCTGGGAAATTTTCATTGTGGAGTTGACGAGTCAGGTAGGTGGTGCGGCACGGCTTCGCGGAATCAGGCGCGGAATGAGCGTGAGGGCTGGCGTCTACGATATTTTCTTTCGGGAATTTTTTCATTGACTCGCATCAAGGCACGCCTGCCCCTCGCGCTCGTGGAATTACATCTGTTCGCCGGCATCCAATACAACGTCTAATAACGACGTTTCGACACACCCTCCCATGCAACGCTTTCTTGTCATCACCGGAGCGCTTCTCGTACTGGCCGGCCTGTTCTGGCCCTGGATCTCGCGATTGCCGCTCGGGCGCCTGCCGAGGGACATTCACATCGTGCAGGAAGATTTCAGCTTCCATTTCCCCGTCGTGACCAGCATCCTCGTTTCGCTGCTGTTGTCGCTGCTGCTATGGATTTTCCGCCGCTGACGCCCCCCGGCGACTGGCATGAAAAAGCCCCTTGGGTCGTTGACCCAAGGGGGGGCTGCCACCTGCACTACTTCAGCATAATGCGCGCGGCAGTCAGCCGCTTGCTACGTCGCCGTATGACCTCCATGGCGCCAGTGCTGGAAGCCCTGATCGCGCACCATTGCCCAGATCGCGAGAATAAGCACCACACATCCCACCGCAACCGCGTTCGTGGTCACGTCCCGTTCAGCGGTATAGCGGAGAACCCACGGCGATATCGCAACCCATGCGCCGAGAATGATGTTGATCGCCTCTTCCCATGCCTTCGGGATGGACACCGCGACGGCGGCAAACACGACAATGGCGGCGCCTAGTATCCAGGCATTCCATGTCGCTTTCGGCATCGAGGCACTGTATTTCAATACCCACGGCGACACGAACAGCCATGCGCCGAGCAGC
>JAKACN010000269.1 GCA_021821365.1 Pseudomonadota bacterium
ACGGCGACCTGTTCGAGACGGTGCAGCAGGCGGTCAAGCGCCTGCATGGCGCGTATGCGATCGCCGTGTTCTGCCGCGACGAACCGCACCGCGTGATCGGCGCGCGCCAGGGATCGCCGCTGATCGTCGGCGTCGGCAAGGGCGAGAACTTTCTTGCATCGGATGCGATGGCGCTGGCCGGCACCACCGACCAGATCATCTACCTGGAAGAAGGCGACGTGGTCGACCTGCAGTTGAATCGCTACTGGATCGTCGATGCCGGCGGCAAACCGGTCGAGCGCGAAGTGCGCACCGTGCACGCGCACAGCGGCGCGGCCGAACTCGGCCCCTATCGCCACTACATGCAGAAGGAAATCTTCGAACAGCCGCGCGCCGTGGGTGACACCATCGAAGGCGTGTCCGCCATCATGCCGGAACTGTTCGGCGACAAGGCATACAACGTATTCAAGAAGATCGATTCCGTGCTGATCCTCGCCTGCGGCACCAGCTACTACGCGGGCCTCACCGCGAAGTACTGGATTGAATCGATCGCGAAACTGCCGGTAAACGTCGAGATCGCGAGCGAATACCGCTACCGCGACAGCGTGCCGAATCCGAACGCACTGGTGGTCACGATCTCGCAGAGCGGCGAAACCGCCGACACGCTGGCCGCGCTCAAGCATGCGCGCTCGCTGGATATGGTCAACAGCCTGACCATCTGCAACGTCGCGACCAGCGCCATGGTGCGCGAATGCATGCTGGCGTACATCACGCGCGCCGGCGTCGAAGTCGGCGTGGCATCGACCAAGGCATTCACCACGCAGCTGGTCGCGCTTTTTCTGCTGACGCTGGCGCTCGCGCAGGTGCGCGGCCGCCTCTCCGACGAGCAGGAAGCCGCGCACCTGAAGGCGCTGCGCCACCTACCCGTTTCCATCGGGGCCGTGCTGGCGCTGGAGCCCCAGATCATCGCCTGGTCGGAAGAATTCGCGCGCAAGGAAAACGCGCTGTTCCTCGGGCGCGGCCTGCACTATCCGATCGCCCTGGAAGGCGCATTGAAGCTGAAGGAGATCTCCTACATCCACGCCGAAGCCTATCCCTCCGGCGAACTGAAGCACGGCCCGCTTGCGCTCGTGACGCAGGAGATGCCGGTGGTGACGGTTGCGCCGAACGACACGCTGCTGGAAAAACTGAAGTCGAACATGCAGGAAGTGCGCGCACGCGGCGGCCAGCTCTACGTATTCGCCGATGCGGATTCACGCATCGCACCCAGCGAAGGCGTGCATGTGATCCGCCTGCCGGAGCACTACGGCCTGCTGTCACCCATCCTGCATGTGGTGCCGCTGCAATTGCTGGCATATCACACGGCGCTGGCGCGCGGCACGGACGTGGACAAGCCTCGCAACCTGGCGAAGTCGGTGACGGTGGAGTGAGGCGGGAAATCATTAACCCGGTGGTGCACCGGTGTCAGACAGCGTAACGCACGGGGCACGCTAAGACGGCACGTTCCGCCTTCGTCGCTCCTCGAATTTCCGTTTCAGGTGCCGCGCCGCGGATCTCCAATATTTTCCTGCGTGAACGAGCATGGAGAACGGCGAGCGATAGATCACGAGGTCGATGAGGTTGCGCTGCACACCGAGGAAGCGGAACTTGTACTCGTCGCGCCCCCACTGGAAGTGGCATTCCTTTCCGCCGCGTGCGATGCAATCGACGATAGCGAGATAGCTGCAGATCGTGCCCAGCCTGTACTCCTCGTAGGCAAGATCGTAGACGCACATGTCCATGAAGTCGTTCTTGCCGACACGGTATCCGATCCATCCGCCGCAGACCTTGCCGTCGATGGCGGCGATGCCGACGACGCCGTAACTGCGCGTCACGCGCAGGATCCGTTCAACATCGTCTTCGCTCACGATGCTTGGCCGGTGCTTCTCTTCCATCTGTGCGATCTTCATCTCGACGATGGTGCGCACGTGCTCGGCGGTGACATCGCTGCCGGTGAATACCTCGTGCGTGAAGCCCGGGAATTCCCGCCTGAGCTTGTTGGAATAGTATTTGACCGTGCGGCGCGTCGATTTGCCCAATGCGGCGAGGTATGCATCCTCGCTCGCAGGAAGCGAAAGGACGATATCTTCCGAGACTTCGAATCGATGCCGCCGCAACACGCGCGGCGCGACGTCCGCCCGGATAGCGTGAAATGCGATGGCAGACACCGATCTGAAATTGCCGAACACATGGCTGGAAAACCGCTCGATGTCGGCTGCGCCGAGCATCATGACTTCGTTGAGAACGCGGGCAGTGTGTCCGTGGATCCGGAACAGCAGGACAGCGCACGGCTTTCCCGCGCGATACGCGACATAGGTATGAACATCCGCAAGCGACGCGCCGCGCTTGCTCTGGAACTGCGCGAGGGTCGAGTAAGGACTCTCGTAGAGATTTTCCAGCTCGCCCTGCACAAAGGAGGGAACGTTGTACTCATGGAGCTGCACCATGACGTCGGTGAGCACCGCGCCCCTTCCCAACCTGGTTCCGTCGCCGCCATCCGGCAATGGAACTCGCATGTGATTCATGTTCTCCGCCCCTGCCAGTCGTTCCCGGCAACGCGCGGCCTGCGCCGCCCGCGTGCCAGCTCAGGCGATTGTTACATGAAATTGCATCAGGTCGTTTGAAGAAGGACAAGCTCTGCGGCGGAGGATTCCACCGGTCTGATTTGCAATTGGTCGAACTGGCACACGCGAGAGATTTCCGCATCAGGCGCGGCAACGCATGCCGCGAAGGACGCATTTCTTGTTTGATCCATAACGAACTAGCGTTCGACGAAGGCCTTCAACCTGCCCAGTGCGGCGTCCCACTCGGCGGACACCAGGCCGAGATAGGACTGTGCCTGCACAATGCACTCTGGAGCAAGCCGGAACCGGCTTTCGCGTCCGCTACGGGTGCTGCTCACGACCCCTGCGCTCTCCAGCATGCGAAGGTGCTTGGTGACCGCTTGCCGTGTCAGGTTTGCGCCTTCCGTGAGCGCGGCAATGCTGCGCGCTTGCCCGTCGGCGAGTGTGGACACCAGGCGCAGGCGCGTCTCGTCGCCGAGCGCGGAAAAGATCAACGCGCAAGCGGCGCGTTCGGCGCTGCGCCGGTCAACGCGTTTCTGCAACATGGCGAGCGATGTTGTTCATTTGTTCCGTCCATCCTCGCTCATTCATGCGGAACGCATCGAGGCGACGCTCGCCAGGGATGTGTTCGAAGCCGGACTCCGTCAGCAGGAGCAGCGTTCCACTCGCCGTTTGCTCCAGGCGGAACTCGACAAGCGTCGGCGTTTCCTGCGAATAATCCTTGTCGGGATCGACGGCATACGGATGCCAGGTAAACGAGAAGAGCTTTTCCGGCTCCATCTTCTGCACGATCGCTTCCCATCCGAGGTGTTCATAGCCGGGGTAGGTGATATGGCCGCGCGCGACCTGCCCCGGCACGAACGGCCCTTCAAGCTTGACGCGAAACCATTCGCCGAACTCGCGGTAGTCCGTCAATGCGCGCCACACGCGTGAAACCGGCGCATGCAGTTGGATCCGCTTTTCGATGCGATTCGTTGTCATGGTTAACCTCCTGGCTGCATATTAGGATAGTCTCCGCAACCATGCAACCTTTAGGTTGCACTTTCATTGCCATGCCGGACCATGCGATCCATGGGGTGGCGTCGGCCCATGTCACTCTCACGTCACAGTGTCTGTCTATCATGTGCGTCGCTGACCGGCTGTCATGGGCAACATTCCGCATCTGTCGCCGAGAAACATGCCTGCCGCAAGCATGCCGGATTCCATCCATAACCAGCCCAAGGAATACCTGATGAACGCACCTCTCGATCTTCCCCGTCGCCGCATTCTCAAAGCACTGTCCGGCGCTCCACTGCTGCCGCTCGCGTCCGGTGTCGGCGCATCGCTCCTTTTCGCAGGCTGCGGCGGGACTTCGCCGGCCGTGGCGGCGGACGCGGTAACAAGCGTGACGCTGAGCACCGTGACCTTCAACGGCATGGCGGCACCGACGCTGGCGAATGCCGCCGACATGGCGACCACCAAGGTCGCGTCCAGCCTGAGCGCGCGCTACAGCGACGGCTCGAAACAGGATTACACGCTGGCCTATGAAACCTTCTTCATCACCGGCGGACAGGTGCCGAACGGCACCGGCGGCACGACGCTCAGCGGCGGCTATTACGACATCCACAACCAGCCCATCGTGGACAATGCCGATCCCGCGAAACCGCAGTTCTTCTCGGACTGCCCGGACGGTTCCTCGCTGCTGACGCTGACCAACCCGACCGTGCCCGGCGTGCAAGGCAATACCGTGTTTGCGGTCGTGCAGTTCGAATACACCACGCGCGACGCGGCCGCCAATTCGATGTACGGCCGCCTGCCTTCGCCGATCGCCGTGCTGACGCTCGACCAGGACAAGACCACCGGCCGGCTCCGCCTCGTGAAGTACGCGAATGTCGATACCAGCGGCGTCAACGGCTTGTGGATCACTTGCGGCGCGAGCCGCTCTCCGTGGAACACCCATTTGTCGAGCGAAGAGTATGAGCCGGACGCGACGACGATCGCGGCGAATGCGCAGTTCCGCGCATTCAGCCAGAACCTGTACGGCGATCCGGCGCGCGCCAATCCCTATCACTACGGCCACCTGCCGGAAGTAACGGTGAACCCCGACGGCAGCGGCAGCATCACGAAGCATTATTGCCTGGGTCGCATCTCGCACGAATTAATCCAGGTGATGCCGGACGAGCGCACCGCGCTGATGGGCGACGACGCCACCAACGGCGGACTGTTCATGTTCGTGGCGGATCGCGCGCGTGACCTGAGCAGCGGCACGTTGTATGTCGCGAAGTGGAACCAGAAGACCGCGGACAACGGCGGCTCCGCCGATCTTTCCTGGATCAGGCTGGGCAAGGCCACCAGCGCGGAGATCAAGACCCTGGCCGACAGCCTGACGGCCGCCGGTATCGTCGACGTCAAGACCACCGATCCGTCCGACACCAGCTACGCGCGCATCCCGTTCAGCGGCAAGACCAACTGGGTGAAGTTCCTGCCCGGACAGGAAAAGGCCGCAGCCTTCCTGGAAACCCATCGCTATGCCGCGTTCAAGGGCGGCAGCATGGGCTTCACCAAGATGGAAGGGACGACGGTCAACGTGAAGGACAAGGTCGCCTACCTCGCGATGAGCTACATCCAGGCGGCAATGAAGAACGGCTCGGGCGGCATTGCGGTACAGGGCCCGAACGCCGGCGCGATCTATGCATTGAACCTGCGCGGCGGCAAGACCGACGATACCGGTGCGGCGATCGACAGCGAATGGGTGCCGGTCGACATGGGCGCGGCCCTGCTCGGCGAGGATCTCGCGGCACCGGATGCATTGGGCAATTTAGCCAACCCGGACAAGATCGCCAATCCGGACAACATCAAGTTCTCGGAGAAGCTGCGCACGCTGTTCATCGGCGAAGACAGCGGCATGCATGTCAACAACTTCCTGTGGGCGTACAACGTGGACACCAAGTCGCTGGCGCGCGTCCTGTCCTGCCCGGCCGGCGCGGAATCGACCGGGCTGCATGCGGTCGACGACATCAACGGCTTCGCCTACATCATGAGCAACTTCCAGCATCCCGGCGACTGGGAGCTGACGAAGGACGCGAGCGGCAATGTCACCGGCGGGCTGCATGCCAAGGTCTATACGACCCTGGATCCGCTGGAGAAGCAGAATTACCGCAATCTGCGCGGCGCCGCAGTGGGGTACCTGACGGGGCTGCCGCATAGTTAAGCGAAGTTGCGCCTGATGGATGTCCACGGAAAACGCTGGGTGCTCCCCACAATCCGGACAGAGCGGTCTGCTGCACTTTCCGTGTTTTCCGTGGACGAAATCTGCTAGCCCGGGTATTTCATCAGGACGTGGAGTGATGGCGTGCGAGTTGCGAGCCAGTTTGCGTTTCCACGCCAAGCCAATAGCGAGACTATTGGCACGAAGTGGAGGCGTAAAATGGCCGCAAATCGCACGCCAGCACCCGCGTAGGCCGGTGGTACAAATTGGATGTGGCTGTTGCATACCGCAAACCTTGTCGTCATGCGCCTTCCAGGCAAGTTGAGGGCCGGTCTGATGAAATATCCGGGCTAGGTCATATGCCGGTCCGCGACCACGCTCGCGGTCATCGCATCGCCGGGATTGGCGCCCAGGCTCATCGGAATCGACAAGAAGGTCGTCAGGACGACCGGCGCGAGCGCGGCTCCAATGACATACAGGTATTGACGGACGAAGATGCGAAGTGCGGGATGCATGATGATTCCTTTCAGTCGGTGAAGCGGGTATCTGCATCCTCGCCGCCGCAGCTTAAGCGACGCTGAATGGGCTCTTAAGAAAGCCTTAAGATCGCCGCCGCATCATGGGCGCTCCTGACGAAAGGAGCTTCCATGAATGTATTGTTTTCGCACCGACCATCGACCAATTCGCTGGTCGCCGCCCTTGCGCTGGCATGCGCCGCCCTGACTCCTGCTGCGCAGGCAGCAACGCCTGCGGAACAGCTATCCGGCTACTC
>JAKACN010000270.1 GCA_021821365.1 Pseudomonadota bacterium
TCGCCCTTGAGGGCCGATGTCACGTCCACCCAGTCCAGCGCGGAGAGGTGATAGAAGTGGACGATATGGTCATGGATGGCGTGCGCCGTAATGATCAGGTTGCGGATGTATTGCGCGTTGAGCGGCGCTTCCATCTTCAGCGCATTCTCGATCGCGCGTACCGAGGTGATCGCATGCACGGTGGTGCACACGCCACAGATGCGCTGCGTGATCGACCAGGCGTCGCGCGGATCGCGCCCCACCAGGATCTGCTCGACGCCGCGCCACATCTGGCCCGACGCCCATGCCTTCTTCACCTTGCCGCCGTCGACTTCGCAGTCGATGCGCAGGTGACCCTCAATCCTGGTGATCGGGTCGATCGTGATTCTCTTTGCCATGCTTGTCTCCTAAATTATTCCTCTTGGGGCAGGATCGGCAGATACCGAACCAGCACGATGTAGCCCAGGATTTCGATTGCAACAATGCCGATGCTTCCCATGAGTTCCGGCACCGACGGGAAATAGCTCCAGCCCACCCCCGTGCTGTAGCCGACGATGTAGGCGTTGATGCGCAACAGGAAGGCGCCCGTCATCAGCAGCACGGCGGCGACGAACAGCTTCGCCGGCTGGCTGCGGCGCTTCTCGTCGCGCAGCATCACGAGCGGCGCGATGAAGGCGATCGTCTCGATCCAGAACATGAGCGTCTTTACGCCGGGCTCGAACATGAACCCGAGCGCGCCGCGCAATGCCAGGTCGACGAAGCGGACCACCACATAAGCAGCGACAACCCACACCATCAGGCGCGACAGCTTGCCCAGCAAATGCATCTCCAGCGGCCGCTGGAAGCCGGACGAGGACAGGCAGGCCTCGAAGATCACTACCGCGAAGCCGCATGTCACCGCCGTCATCAGGAACAGCAGCGAGATCACCGGGCTTTGCCACAGCGGATGCACGTGGTAGCCGAACACGGTGAGCATCGATCCGAGCGAGGACTGATGCATGGTCGGCAAGACCACGCCGAGCGCGATGAAGAAGAACAGCACCTTGCTCAGCTTCTTCTTCGCCACCTTGAGGCCGAACTTCTCGAACAGCGCCGGCGCGAACTCGATCCACATCACGATGATGTAAGCCGAAACGCACAGAGCCACTTCCAGCATCACCGAATTGAGCTGCGCGTAGCCCGGCCAGAACACGTGCCAGAAGTTCCAGTAGCGGCCGAGGTCGATCGCCGCCGACATACCGGCCAGCGTGTAGCCGAACAGGCTGCCGAGCAATGCCGGCCGCACCATCGGGTGGTACTCGCCCTTGTTGAAGATATAGACCAGGATCGCCATGACATAGCCGCCGCAGGCGAAGGCGGAGCCGATCATCACGTCGTACACGACCCAGATGCCCCAGGTCTGGCCGTCGCTGATATTGCTGACCGCGCCCATGCCATACAGGAAGCGGATGCCGAGGACGACGACCGCGATCGCCGCCAGGATCGCCAGCGTGACGGTGGTCGGCGTCACCATCGGTCCGCCGAGCGGCGCGTGGGCGGCATGATGTTGATCAGACATCGGAACCTCCTTGTGTCTTGTCCGTCGGCTTGCTGTCGTCGTCGCCCTTCACGTTGCGCTTGGCGATGAAGCCCAGTACGCCGAGGAAGGCGATCGGCAGAATCATGCCGTTGTACAGGCCATGCTGTATGGTTTCCGAGTTCGCCGCGAAGGAACGTTCGGGCAGCGTGGGCATCCCCAGCTTCTCGAACGGTACGGCGGACAGGCGAATCACCTGCGTGCCGCCGACTTCCTTTTCGCCGTAAACCTGCGGCACATAGTTCGGAATCTTCGCCACATGCGGCGACTGGTCGCGCGTGTTCAGGTTGCCGCGCGGGAAAGCCGTTTCCTGGCCGGGCTTGAGGTCCATCCGGCGCTTTGCTTCCACCTTGAGGTCCTTCACCTTGCCGAACAGCGTCGCGCCGGTGGGGCAAACTTCCGCGCAGGCCGCGTACTTCCCTTCGGGCATGCGGTGCTTGCACAACTGACACTTGGAGATCTTCGGAATCGCCTTGTCGTACTCGAAGCGCGGCACACCGAACGGGCAGGCGGCGACGCAGTAGCGGCAGCCGATGCAGGCGTCCTTGTTGTAGCTGACGATGCCCGTCACCGGGTCCTTGGTCATCGCCTTCACCGGGCAGGCCGACACGCAGGACGGGTCCGCGCAATGCAGGCAGGACGCCTTGTTGAAGGCAAAGCCGTCGATCACGCTGTCCTTCTTCTCGCCCGTGCCATTCTTGTACATCTTGATGACGTTGAGCGTCTTGCCGGACAGGTCGAGCGGCGTATCCCAGAGCTGGTCTTCAGTGGAAAATTCCGGAGGCATGCCGTTGGCTTCCTTGCACGCCGCGACACAGGCCTTGCAGCCGATGCACAGCGTACTGTCGAACAACAGGCCGACCGCTTCCGGCGGCATCGGCTTGTTGTCGCGGGCCTCCACCGAAGTGGCCGTGGCGAGCAATGCTCCGCCACCCAGCGCGCCTTTCAGGAAATCGCGCCGGTCGAGACTCATGATTCCGTCCTTTCCGTTTCAGCGGACGGCTTGCCGGCGGATTTGCTCGGGCATTCGGTCTGGCACTTGCCGAGATTCTTCGCCATCGCCACGGTGCCGCCCACGACCGCGCCCGCCACGCCGGCAACGACAGCCACCGCGCCCATCGTCGCGCCATGTCCCTTCTGTTCTTCCACGCGCGGATAACCGACTGGCGGGACATTGGTCTTGAGCTCCGCCAGCGCATGGATCGGTTTCGCGAAGCCGACGCCCTGTTCGGTGCAACCGATGCACGGATGGCCCGTTCCGACCGGCCAGCTCGCATTGCCGACGTCGCCGAAAAGAATGGACGGGCAGTTCGCATAAGTCTCCGGCCCCTTGCAGCCGAGCTTGTACAGGCACCATCCCTTGCGATGGCCCTCGTCGCCGAACTCCATCGCGAAGCGGCCTGCATCGAAGTGCGCGCGGCGTTCGCAGTTGTCGTGCACGAGGCGCGAATAGGCGAACTTCGGACGGCTCTTGGCATCCAGTTCCGGCAACTTGCCGAAGGTCAGGAAGTGCACCACCGTCGACAGGAAGTTATACGGATTCGGCGGGCAGCCCGGGATGTTGGCGACCGGCTTGCCGAGCACCTGCGCCGCGCTTGATGCGCCCGTCGGATTCGGGCCGGTCGATGGCATGCCGCCCCAGGACGCGCAGCTGCCGATGGCGATGACGGCCGCCGCATCCGCCGCGCATTCCTTCAGCATGTCCATTGCGGTCTGGCCGCCGACCTTGCAATAAACGCCGTTGTCCCTGGTCGGAATCGCGCCTTCCACCACGAGCAGGTACTTGCCCTTGTTGGCTTTCATCGCCGCGCGCCGCGCTGCTTCGGCCTGGTGGCCGGCGGCTGCGAACAGGGTTTCGTGGTAATCGAGCGAAATGACGTCGAGGATCAGTTTCTCGAGCGTCGGATGCTCCGCGCGCAGCATCGACTCGGTGCAGCCGGTGCATTCCTGGAAGTGCAGCCAGATCACCGACGGCCGCTTCTTGTTGGCCACGGCCTGCACGATGGCCGCATCGGCGCCTGTCGGCAGGCCCATGGTCGAGGCCATCGCCGTGCACAACTGAAGGAAACTGCGGCGCGAAATGCCGAGCCGCTTTTCGACCGCCGCGACGGCATCTGCCGCACGGCCCTGCTTGTTATTGTTCATCCCCCGCTCCTCTTTCCGTTGATGTTCTTTGAGCACCGACTGGAAGGTGTAAGACAAATGACGACAGATGCGATGCGTTGAAATGCATGCTCGCCGTGCCGCCTGCTGTCACCGTCATGGGGTTGTCACGAATATTGCAAGTGAGGAAGACCAGACGGGACTGATAGCGATGCGCAACTTTTGTGCCACGACATTTTTTTTGGGTGGCATGCGCGGCAAAGCAAGGCGCGGCCTCGCGGAACGCCGATCGATGGGGCGGAAGACAAAGCCGGCAGCGACATCGAAGGAAGCCGGGAACTGCAATCGCAGGTGTCGTTTTGGCCGGCGAACGCAAAGCGCGCTTCCAGCGAACGAGGCTGGATGAACGCGGATTGCGGCAGTCGCGACGGAAGTTTGCTTTCCACGTTGGACACGCAAGTGGAAGCTTATTAAACTCGACAATGACAAGCCGGAGAAGAGCCGGCGAGGAGACAGATGATGTGTGTGGTATGCGGATGCGGAAACCACGGAACTGGCAAGGACCAGGACCACAAGACGGAAAGCGGATTGCCGTACCGGCAAGTGCAGCAACAGGCGGGCAGTCTGCTGCACCATCGGCATAGTCACCACCACGACGGTGGCGAACACCACCACCACGAGCATGGTCATGATCACGCGCATGATCACGACGATGCGCACGACGATGCGCACGACCACATCACCGTCGATGCCGCCACTGGCGACCTGCACTTCGGCCACGGCCCTGCGTGCGTGTCGGTGCCCGGCATGAGCCAGTCGCGCACCATCAGGCTCGAACAGGACGTGCTCGGCAAGAACAACCGGCTCGCGGCGCAGAACCGCGAGCACTTCGCGCATCACGGCATTCTCGCGCTCAACCTCGTATCCAGCCCCGGCTCCGGCAAGACGACATTGCTGTGCGCAACCATCGAAGCCCTGAAGCTGTGCAGCAAGCATTCGCCGGTCGCCGTGATCGAAGGCGACCAGCAGACCAGCAACGACGCCGACCGCATCCGTTCCACCGGCGCGCCGGCGATTCAGGTCAACACCGGCAAGGGCTGCCATCTCGATGCGCACATGGTCGGCAGTGCGTTCTCGCGCCTGCCGCTGCATTCTCACGAAGGGCAGGATGCGCAAGGCGGCATCCTGTTCATCGAAAACGTCGGCAACCTCGTCTGCCCCGCGATGTGGGATCTCGGTGAAGCGGCCAAGGTGGCGATCCTTTCCGTGACCGAGGGCGAGGACAAACCGCTCAAGTATCCGGACATGTTCGCCGCCGCGCGCCTCATGATCCTGAACAAGGTCGACCTGCTGCCGTACCTGCGTTTCGACGTCGAGCAATGCATTGCCTACGCGCGACGCGTCAACCCGGCCATCGAGGTGCTGCAGGTATCGGCAACCAGCGGGCAGGGCATGGAAGCATGGCTCGACTGGATCGCCGCCGAACAACGCACGATGGCGAGGGCGTGATGACGGCGGCATTCCTCGACCTGCCGGCAGCGGCATCGAGCAGCACGGTCCTCGCCTGCGGCGCATGGCTCAAGAACGCGGCCTGCCTGCTGCACCGGCATCACGTGCAATGGTCCCCCGTGCACGGCGACCTCGGCGATCCGGCGAATTGCGTCGCGCTGGAGCAGTCCGTCGACGCCTTGCTGCTGCAGATCGACGGGCAGGTGGATGCCGTGGCACATGACCTGCATCCCGACTTCTTCAGTTCGCAACTCGCGGTTCGCATCGCCGACCAGCTCGGCGTTCCGGCGATCGGCGTGCAGCATCATCATGCGCATATCGGCGCGGTAGCTGCCGAGTTCGGCGTGCAGGAGCCGGTGATCGGCCTGGCGCTGGACGGCGTCGGCCTCGGCACGGACGGTGTGGCGTGGGGCGGAGAACTGCTCTGGAGCCACGGTGCACAATGGCGACGCCTCGGCCATCTGCAGACCCTGGCATTGCCCGGCGGCGACGCCGCTGCGCGTGAGCCGTGGCGCATGGCCGCTTCCGTCCTGCACGGCATGGGACGCGACGAGGAAATCGTGGCGCGTTACGGCGACAAGGTCGGCAAGCCGGCCGCGCAAACGGTGCAGGCCATGCTGGCGCGCGGCCTGAACTGCCCGCCCGCGACCGGCGCGGGCCGGTGGTTCGATGCGGCAGCCGGCGCGCTCGGCATCTGCATGAAACAGGCATTTGAAGCCGAAGCGGCAATCGCGCTCGAAAAGCTCGCCGCCGCATGGCTGGCCGAACACGACGAGCCGGATGGTACGTGCGATTACGCGATCGACGAGGACGGCGTGCTGGACCTGCGCCCGCTCTTCGCCCGCCTGTTCGCGCTGGGTGAAGGCGATGCGGCGGATGTCGCACGCGGCGCGGCCCTGTTCCACACGACGCTGGCAAGCGCGCTTGCGGAATGGACAGAGCAGGCCGCCAGACGCTACGAGGTACGTGCGATCGCCTTCGGCGGCGGCTGTTTCTTCAACCGCGTGCTGACGTCGCGCCTTGGCGCCGACCTTGACCGGCGCGGCCTGCATGTCTTCCTGCCGCAAAAAGTGTCCTGCGGCGACGCCGGCCTCGCACTCGGCCAGGCATGGGTGGCCGCGCATCAGTTGCAGGCAACAGAAACCAGCAAGACAGGAGCGAATGCATGTGCTTAGCAATACCCGCACGCGTAGTGGAAGTGCGGCCGGGACAGATGGCGTTGATCGACCTGTCCGGCGTGCGCAAGGAGATTTCGACCGCGCTGGTCGACACCGTCAGCGTCGACGACTACGTGATCGTGCACGTCGGTTATGCCATCGGCAAGGTCGACCCCGAAGAAGCACAGCGCACACTCGCCATTTTCA
>JAKACN010000271.1 GCA_021821365.1 Pseudomonadota bacterium
GATGGATTCCATCTGGTCCTGGACGTTCCCCATGCCCGCCACGCCGCCCTCGACGGCCCTGCGCCCTGCATCCGCGGTCTGCACCGCTTTCTGCGCCGCATCGGACACGGTGCGCGCCTTCTGGCTGGCCAGCAATGCGGTCTGTTTTACCTCTTCGACCGTGGCGGTCGTCTCGCTAACCGCCGCCGCTGTCTCGGTGGCGCCGGCCGAAGCCTGCATGGTGGTGGCGACGATTTCGCCCGCGGCCGCACTGAGGGTCGCGATGCCGCTGTTGATCTCTTTCAGCATCTGCTTCCAGGAAGCCACCATCATGTCGAGCGCTTCCAGCAACGTCCCCACCTCATCGCTGCCGCTCGAACGGGGCACGCTCACCGTCAAGTCTCCGGCAGCGATCCGCTGGGCGGTCGCAGTCGCCTGCCTGAGCGGCCGCGCGATCAGCCTGTCCAGCCAGAACACGAGCGCGAGGCCGACGATGACGGCAATGAGATTGGCCGCAACCAGGCTTGCCTGTGCAGTCTCCACCGTGGCCTCGGACTCCCGCATCCGTTGCTCCGCCTCCGCAATCTGCTTGTCGCCCATCTGGTCGGCAAGGTCGCGGAAGGACTGGAAGTCCCGCTGCATGGGGCCGAGGATGGCAGCGGACGCCTGCTCGCGCTTGCCGGCCCTGAGCGCGGGGACCACCTCGCGCTCGCGGCGCTCGGCGAGCTGCCGATGCAACGTGACCAGCTTGTCGAGGTATTGCGACAAGGCGCCGTCCGCCGCGCGGCGCGCCGCCAGCTTTTCAACGAGCGAATCGAATGCGGCGGATTCGCGTTCCAGTTTCCGGCTCTGCCTGCCCTGTTCATCGTCATTGCCGATCGCCAGCGACAAGAGTGCGACACGTTCGCGGTTCACCACATTGCGCATCGCAAGCAGGTCAAGCGCCACCGTCAGGTCGTCGCGGAACAAGTCCTGTTGCGATGCCCGCAATTGCGCGACGTCCCGATAGGCGATCGCACTGACCGTCGCCATCAGGACGATCAACAGGCCGAAACCCAGCAACAGTTTGGCGCGCGTACTGAAATTCAATATCCTGTTCATTCCCTCTCCACTATCGTCATCCCTCCCTTCAGCCCATGTCGATCACCAGCCGCGGATCGGCCAGGAGCTGCTCCGCATCCAGCACGGCGATCCGACGGGCAGTCACGCCTTTGAGATAGGTCGTTTCATTGCCGCCCAGCGTGGGCAAGTCGTGTTGCAGATCGTCCTGGTCGGCGTACTCGATACCCGCGATGCCTTCCGCCAGCACGCAGAATTCCATCGCGTCGTCTTTCAGGGCAATCATCGTTGTCGGCTCCGCCAGACCGGACAACGGCAGGTCGAGCAGCGATCGCAAATCGATGACTGACATGATTTCGCCTTCGACCGCGACGATGCCGACAACATGATCCGGCGTGCCGGGGATCGGCGTTACGCCGGGAAGCGGCCAGGCCTGTGCGACAAACGCGGTCTCGAAGGCGTACTGTTCCCCCGCCAGCGAGAAAACGAGCAGCTCGAGCGCATCCGCCTTGCGCGTACTGGCCGGCAGCAATGGCTTCGCCATGGCGGCGGCGCGTTCCCGCAGAACCTGCTCCTGCACGCCGGAATCTCCAGGGCCCGTGGCCTCGATGGTGTTGCGCGCCTGCTCGAGCCGGCGATGCACGGATCTCCAGTCGATCCGATTGGCGCGCTTGCGCGTTGTGTCCGCGTGATTCATTTCCGCCCCCTGTCGAGGTAAGCACGCACGGAGTCGCGCAGCGTTGCAGCGGGCAAGCCATCCGAGCCCGGGACGATTTCATCCCCGCGCACGCCTTCGAGCATTTCACTTGCCGCCTCAAAATGTCTGACGGCTTCCCGCGGCCGATTGCGCGCGAGGAAAAGCACGCCCAGCAGAAAGTGGGCAATCGTGAGGTCAGGCCTGAGGTAGATCATGCGTTTCAGGCTTTGCAGCGCCTCGCGGTAATTGCCGGATTCCATGGCGATCAATCCCCTCGCATGATGCAGTTCGACACCGGTCGGGTTGTGCTCGATCGAATGGTCGAGGTAGCGCACCGCCTCCCTGACCTTTCCTTCGGACGCCAGCCGGCGTGCATGCGCGGCCACTTCGCCGGTTGTGGGGGTTGTGGTGGCGTCGCGCAGGGCGGACGAATGTTGTTGCCGTACTGCCGGCGGCGCGTTGTCCGCATGTGTCGGCCGCACAGCGCGGATGGGCTCGGGCGGGCGGGCCGGTTCTTGCGTGACCACATCGGTCTGTTCCGTCGCCTTCTGAAAGTAGATGGCGTCCGGAAAATGCCTCGCCGAAAAACCTGTGAACAGTTCGGCGGATGCCTCGCCGGGGCTGACCACGAGCCAGCCGCCATCGACCAGGCAACGGCGAAAGCGCTCGATCACCAGCCGGGCTTGCCGCTGCGAGAAATACATCAGAACATTGCGACAGAAAATGATGTCCATCTCCTGCGTCCCGGTGTCCGGTGACGGGTAGACAGGATCCATCAGGTTCAGCTCCGCAAAGCGCACCATGTCCGTGATCGATCTGTCGACGCGCAACCTGTTTTCCCCGGCATCCTGGAACCACCCGGAGTGCAGCGTCCCCCGCTTGCCGCGAAACGACCACTGGCGATAGATGCCACGCTGCGCAACCTCCAGTTTCCTGCCGTCGATGTCGGTACCCAGGATGAAGATATGGCGCGGATCGAGTTCGGGCGCCTCCTGCCTGAGAGCCATGGCGATGGAGAAGGCTTCCTCTCCGGTGCTGCATCCCGCGCTCCAGATCCGCAACCGGGCCTGCGCGCCGTCCGCATCCGCCAGTTTTTTTCGCGCGTGTTCGCAGACAAGACTGAACGCGCGCGGTTCCCGGAAAAAGTATGTTTCGCCGTTCGTGAGGCAACGCGCGCAGAGTTCGGTTCTCGAACGGTCCCAGGATTCCTCCAGCAACCATTCGATACACTGCTCCGCGCGCTCGAAGCCCGCCGCCTCCGCCATGTCGCGCAAACCGATCATCAGATCGCGCCGTCTCGCACCCGGAAACGACAGGCCGGTCCTGGCCTCGATCCTTTCCGCCAGGAGCTCGATGTGCCTGGGCAGCAGCGCCATTTCACCGGTTTGCATTTCCGACTCTCTGCATCGCATCGCCAAGAAGGATCTTCTCGTCGTCGAACAGGAATTTCTCGGGATCGACGATGACGCACAAGCCGTCGTCGAGCCGGGCAACCGACTCCACAAAGTTCGCGGCGGAAAACTGCTCCGGCAGCACGGCGACGCCGTGCAGATTGCGTTCCGTGACGCCGTTCACCTTGTCGACCAGGAAGCCGACCGGGAACCGGGCCAGATCGGAGACGAGCAGGTGTTGCGACGGCTCGATCCCCACGCTTGGCAAACCGATCCGCCTGCTGAAATCGATGACGGCAAGAATTTCGCCGCCGAGGTTGAGCACACCGAGAACCAGCTCCGGCGCACCTGGAAGCGGTGTCGGCATGGCGCTCGGCACCACGCGGCGCACACTATCGAGCGGCAAGGCGAAGCGATGGCCGCGACATTCGAATTCAATCAATGTCATGGAAATTCCCTCCATGCATCGAACCATGCGAGCGCTACTGCAGGGCAAACAACAGACCAGTGCATCAATCCACCATAGAATTCGGCGCACCGTGCCCGTCATCCATGAGACCGTGCCGGCGAGCGTTGTCCAACGCAGACTCGCATCACATGACTGAGTCCAGATGAAATCGTTTGTTCCGTTCGCGCAAAGCTCAATTCGCATTGGCTGCGCGCTACTGAATTGATCATAGTGGATAGTGCTTCATGACAACATCAGCCAACTGCTGACACTGGACGTCGCAACATGTGCGTCATCCTGTCGCAAATTTCACGACAAGCATCGGGAAAGGAGAATGGCGGACGAACCGCCGAGCTTAGTGCGGAGCAGCCTTACTCGACCAGTCCGTGCGTCACGGCATAGCGGATCAGCGAAGCGTTGGAAGACAGGCCCATCTTGCCGAAGATCCGGTTGCGATAGGTATTGACGGAGCTGATGCTGATCTCGAGCTCCGCAGCAATCTGCTTGATCTGCTTGCCGGCGGCGATCATGCGGGCGACCTGGAGTTCGCGCGCGGTAAGGCTGTCGTGCAGTGCCGCATGGCGCGGCTCGCGGACGTTGAGCGCGAGCAGCTCGGCCAGACGCGGACTGATATAGCTGCCGCCGGACATGACCTTGCGGATCGCCTTGATCAGTTCCTCCGCAGCCATGGACTTGGTGATGTAACCCGCGGCACCGGACTTCAATGCGCGGATGGCGAAGCGTTCTTCGGGATGCATGCTCAGGATCAGCACGGGCATGTCAGGGAAACGGCGCCGCGCTTCCTCCAGGCCTTCCAGGCCGTCCTGTCCCGGCAGGCCGATATCCAGGATCGCGATATCCGGACGAAGACGGCTCGCGAGCTCAAGCATGCCGCCGGTGTCGGCGGCCTCGCCCGCCACGCGCATGTCGTTCGACGAACGGATGATCTTCTTGACGCCCTCGCGGATGAGCTCGTGGTCGTCTGCGATGATGATGCGTATCATGTCCGGCTTCCTTCGTGCGGTTCGGCAGCAGTGATCGGGATTTTCGCGGAAACCAGTGTGCCGCCTCCTCTCGCCGGTCCGATCAGAAGGCGGCCCTCGACCAGCGCGGCGCGCTCGCGCATGCCGACCAGGCCGATGGAATGCGCGCTGCGAGCATGCTTGCGCGAGATGCCCGCACCGTCGTCGAGCACGCGCAGCAACACGGCATGCTTGCGATGCGTGACGCTGATCCAGACCTGGCTTGCCTTGGCATGCCGCAGCACATTGGTCATTGCCTCCTGAAAGATGCGAAACAGTGCCGAGGCGGCCTCGCCGGCCGGTTCCGGCGCCCCGGCCGGCAAGACGAGATGGCACCTGATCTTCGTGCGCCGCTCGAAATCGCGTACGTGCCACGCGATCGCCGCATGCAGGCCCTGGTCCTCGATGTCCGGCGCGCGCAGTTCCGTCGCAATCTGCCGCACCAGCTGGATCGCCTTGTCCAGCGTACGCCGCGCCGAGCGCAATTCGGTCGAAATCTTGCGACGGGACAGCACCGTATCCTTCGGCCGGAGATCGTCCTCGAGCAGCTTGATGTCGATCTTCGCCGCGGAAAGTATCTGGCCCAACTGGTCATGCACTTCGCGGGCCAGCGCGACGCGCTCGGTTTCCCGCACCGACTGCAATCGGTCGTACAGCGCGCTCAGCGCATTGCGGGAAGCGAGGATTTCGCGCTCGGCGCGCTTGCGGTCGGTGATGTCCTGCGTGATCTTGACGAAGTAACGCGGCCGGCGCTGTTCGTCATCGATCACCGAGACGAAATTGCTGACCCAGATCACCCATCCGTCCCGCCGCACATAGCGCATTTCCAGCTCGAATGACGTTCGCCGGCCATCCCGGAGTTCCTGCAGCAATGCCTGCTTGCGTGCGTCGTCTTCCGGATCGGCAAGCTCCTGCATCGAACGGCCGACCAGTTCGTTCTCGGCATAGCCGACCAGTCGCTGGTAGGCCGCATTCGCGCGCACGAACCGGCCATCGATATCGGTAATCGCGATCGCCCCCGGCGCCCGGTCGAACACCGCCGACAGCAGTTTGCTTGCCGTCCGCAAGGCCTGTGTCCGGCTTGCGACCCTGCGCCGCTCGGCGCCAATGGCATCCGCGTGCGCGACCGCGGTAGCGATGTGGGACGCCACCAGTTCGAGGAACATGCGGTAGTTGGTATCGAAATCCTGGGCAGGATTCAGGCCGACGACCAGTACGCCGCGTGCCTGCGCTTGCCCCGGCAACAGGAAGGGCAAGGCGAACGCCTGCTGCCGTCCGGCGCAGCCGGCGCACGCCGCCCCGGGGCCGCAGATCATGCCGGCCGCGAACAATTGCGGCTCGACCGTCCGCACGGCGCGCGCCACGGGATGCTCATCCTCGCTATCGCGTGCCCGAAGGGAAATGGAAACGGCCTGCGCGCCGGTCAGACCGGAGCAGAATGCCGCCTGGCCGAAGCTGCCGGCGGCATCGGCCAGGTAAAGCACCGCGAACGGAATGTCGTGCCGATTGCGGGCGAGCGCATCCCGGATCAGGTCGAAGCCCTCATCCGGTGCGTCCTGCAACGGGATCCGTTTCGTCAGGTCGCTCAGTGTGCGCAGCCTGCGCTCATTGATGATGCTTTCGAGAGTCATGCCCGTCAATGCGCGAAGCCGGCCCGAACTCAGGTTTTGGGCAGGGTCACTCCGCGCTGTCCCTGGTATTTGCCGCCGCGATCCTTGTAGGAAGTCTCGCACACTTCGTCGCTCTCGAAGAACAGCACCTGCGCGCAGCCCTCGCCGGCGTAGATCTTCGCGGGCAGCGGCGTCGTGTTGGAAAACTCCAGCGTTACGTAGCCTTCCCACTCCGGCTCGAACGGCGTGACGTTGACGATGATGCCGCAACGCGCA
>JAKACN010000272.1 GCA_021821365.1 Pseudomonadota bacterium
TATGTGCAGGACCTGGCTACCTTGTCCGAGAAGTGGAAGGCGCTGGTCGGCGCGCGCTACGACAACTTCGAACAGGAGACGCGCGAACGCCGCGCCGGCCAACCCAACCTGAGCCGCACCGACCGCGCATGGAGCCCGCGCGCAGGTCTCGTGTACCAGCCGACCGAAGCACAGTCCTACTATGTCTCCTTCAGCAAATCTTTCCAGCCGTCGGGCGAAAGCTTCGCGCTCGCCGCGAACAACGCGCAGATCGCGCCCGAGGAAACCACCAACAAGGAGATCGGTACCAAGGTCGACTTCTTCGACGGCAAGGCCTCGGCGACCGCATCGCTGTTCCGCCTCGAGCGCACCAACATCAAGGCGACCGATCCTGCCACCAACACGCTGGTGGCGCTCGGCGTCCAGCGCACCGATGGCCTGGAACTGACCTTCACCGGCGAGCTGCCGCACGGCTGGCAGGTCTGGTCCGGCTACGCCTATCTCGACGGCCGCATGACTTCTTCGGTCGCACGCGATGCCGGGCAACCGGTCCAGGGCAAGCGTCCGACACTGACACCGAAGCACAGCGCCAACCTGTGGCTCACCAAGGCGTTGGGCAATGGTTTCGGCGCAGGTGCCGGCGTGAATTACGTGTCGGACCGTTTCGCCAATCCGGGCAATACAGTGACGCTACCCGCCTACACCACGGTCGATGCGATGGGCTACTACCGCGCCGGCAAGATCGACCTGACGCTGAACCTCGTCAACCTGTTCGATCGCAAATACATCGTCGCCGGCCACGGCAGCAGTCCGAACCTGAACCTGCCGGGCGCACCCCGTTCGGTGCAGCTGACTGCACGCTACAAGTTCTGAACGTAGCCAGACATGGTTGCCGATGCAATGAACCGCACGCTTGATACCGTTCCTGCGGCACGCGCGGCACCTGCCGCCCGCAAGCGCAGCCGCCGCGCCATCGTCCTTACATGGCTGCGCAGGACGCATCTCTATGTCGGGCTGTGGGGCGCAGCCCTGGGCCTGATGTTCGGCGTCACGGGGATCGTGATGAACCATCGCGCGATCCTGAAGCTGCCGGTCGAGAAAGCCGTGCAAAGCACCGCTCAGCTTCCGCTGCCGCATGGCGCATTCGCCACACCCGGCGAGCTGTCCGCATGGCTGCAGCAGGAAATCGGTTTCGTGCCAGCGTCGCCGCCGGTCCATCGTACGCAACCGGCGAAGACGGTTGTATGGGCGGATCGCGACATCCTGCAACCGGAGCGCTGGACCATCATGCTCAACAGCCCGGAACGCGGCGTCACCGCCGAGTATTACGTGGGAAACCGTTTCGTCAGGCTCGACCAGCTCGACGCCACGCCGATCGGCACCTTGGTGCGCCTGCACATGTCGGTCGGCGTCAATGCCTTCTGGGTGGTGTTGATGGATACCATCGCGGGCAGCCTGATCCTGCTGTCGCTGACCGGTTTGCTGCTATGGACGCAGCTGCATACGGTGAAAACCGCAGCGGTGATGACGAGTGTCGGCGCACTGCTCGCGGGGATGTGGCTGATGTGGAGTATGTAGTGGTTTCGCGATTAGACATATGTCCATGGAAAACACGAAAACACGGTAAAAATTCGACCTCGATGTTCTACGTGGACATCCACGACGTCCGCCCGCGCCGACAGGCATCAAAGCACCGTCAATGGCCGGCGCGTATCCGGACAATTTTGCCGGTAGACGATGCGGATCGACTCCCTTGGTCCATCGCAATAGTGCGCTCTGCGCACCAATCACCGTTACACGGACGATCTACTTACGCGAGGCCCGCTTCCAGGAATCGCGCGTGATGGCAAATTCGGATTGCGACAATCCCGCATCCCTCGCGTCGCACCCGCCGCATGACCCGCAACCGGTTGCGCAGTTCGGGGCGGCTTCCGGCACCTCTTCCAGCCGGTGTGCGGCGTTCTCCCAACCGAACCGCCTGAGCGCATGTGCCGCGCGCAGCCGCAGATTACTCTTGAACGATTTCGGCAAATACCTCCGCGCGACCATCCATGACGCGCAGACGACAATCAAGGCAACGATCGCTTCCTGCATCACCCACCTCCCAGCAAGGTCCGGCTGATCTGATATGTCGCGAACGAGGCGAGATAGGCCAGCGCGAACATGTACGCGACCATCGCCAGCACCGGCTTCCATGAATTGGTTTCGCGCTTGACGGTGGACAGGGTCGACGCGCATTGCGGCGCGAACACGTACCATGCGAGCAGCGACAAAGCCGTCGGCAGGCTCCAGGTGGCGGCGATCATCGGCGTCAGCGCGGTGGCAAGCTCCTCGCCGGTGGCGGACAAGGCATACACGGTGCCCAGTGCGCCGACGGCGACTTCGCGCGCGGCCATGCCCGGAATCAGCGCGATGGCGATCTGCCAGTTAAAGCCGATCGGTGCGAACAGATGCTGCAGCAACTGGCCAAGCTGCCCCGCGATGCTGTACTGGATAGCCGGTCCGACCGCGCCGGCCGGTGGCGCCGGGAAGCTGGAGAGAAACCAGAGCAGCACCATGATGGACAGGATGATGGTGCCGACGCGCGCGACGAAAATCCTCGCACGTTCCCACAGTCCGATCACGAGGTTATGCAGGTTCGGCCAGTGATAGTTCGGCAGCTCCAGCATCAGCGGCGTGTAACGGCCCTTGCCGAAGGTACGCTTGAATACATAGGCCACGGCCATGGCGGACACGATGCCCGCGACATACAGCCCGAACAGCACCAGCCCTTGCAGATTGAAGATGCCGACCGTGCGGTTCGGGATGAAAGCGCCGATGACGAGCGCATAGACCGGCAGGCGCGCGGAACATGTCATCAGCGGCGCGATCATGATGGTCGCAAGCCGGTCGCGCGGATCCTGAATGGTGCGGGTGGCCATGATGCCGGGCACCGCGCAGGCAAAGCTGGAGAGCAAGGGAATGAAGGCGCGGCCCGACAGGCCGACGGTGCCCATCAGGCGGTCGAGCAGGAAGGCGGCGCGCGGCAGGTAGCCGGAATCCTCCAGCACGAGGATGAAGAAGAACAGGATCAGGATCTGCGGCAGGAACACCAGCACGCTGCCTACGCCGGAAAGTATGCCGTCCACGATCAGGCTGCGCAGCACGCCGTCGGGCATCGTGGCGCGCACTGCCTGACCGACCGCGTCGACGCCGGCCTTGATCCATTCCATCGGCATGGCTGACCAGCTGAACACCGCCTGGAACACCAGGAACAGCAGCACAGCGAGGATCGGATAACCGAGCACCGGATGCAAGACCACGGCATCGATGCGGTCGCCGGACGTATGCGTTTCGCCATGACGGGTGATCACCGCATCCAGAATGCGGCGCACTTCGCGCTGCGTCTCTTCCAGCGTGTCGCCCGTGCCGGCGTTGAAAGCGGTATCCGCAATGGCAGGCTCCCGATCCGCTCGCGCGGACTGCAGGTCCAGCTGCGCGATCAATGCCTCGGCGCCGCCTGGTTTGACAGCCACCGTTTCGATGACCGGAATGCCGAGTTCCTGCTGCAGCCGTGCGGTGTCGATTTCCAGGCCGCGCTTCTTCGCGACGTCCATCATGTTCAGCGCGAGGACAGTCGGGCGCTTCAGGTGCAGGACTTCCAGCACGAGCCGCAGGTTGAGGCGAAGGTTGGTCGCATCGGCGACCAGCACGATTACGTCGGGGAGATTTTCATTCGCCTGCTTGCCGAACAGGACATCGCGCGTGATGGCCTCGTCCGGCGTCATGGCGTTCAGGCTGTAGGCTCCCGGAAGATCGATGACCTTGTAGGAGCGGCCGCTGGCGGAAGTGAACTGCCCTTCCTTGCGTTCGACCGTCACGCCGGCGTAGTTGGCGACCTTCTGGCGCGCGCCGGTCATACGGTTGAACAGCGCGGTCTTGCCGCAATTCGGGTTGCCGACCAGCGCCAGGTGCAACGGTCTCGAGCTTGTCATGAATGTGGTGCGGTTCAGTTCACGTGATGATTGGTGCGAACGACGTGAACCAGTGATGCTTCGTGGCGCCGCAAGGCGAACGTCGTGTTGCCGACGCGTACGGCAATGGGGTCGCGGCGCGGAAAGGATTCGGCAACAATGCGTATCGATTCTCCGGGAACGAAGCCAAGTTCGATGAGGCGGCGCTTCATTGCGGCATGCTCCGCCCCTTCCTTGTCCGTCAAGCCGATCACGTTGGCGTGATCGCCCTTCTTCAACTGCCCAAGATGAACCACTTCAAGCTGCATGGGCTGCGCATTGTTTGACATTTCTGGCTTTCAAGAAAATCGGTATCGATACCGTTTTACCGCACACCACAAATGATAATGATTCTTAATAATGATTGCAATCGTTCGAAGGGATAAATTCAATAGTCAATAGTGTTATGTCAAAGATGCAAACAATATCCGACAGTCAATCCGGCGCGCTCAGGAACGCTGCATTTTCGACAACACGAAGCTGCTCGTCATCGATCGCCTGGAGCACAAATCGAATTCGGCCGGGACTGCTCGCGCCGGACTCATGCACCGCCCGCACCCGCACCGCCATCGCACGCGTTGATACGCCCTCCACATCCACAATGGCCGGCGAAACCAGTTGGGCCGCGTCTTCATCGGCAATCGAGATGCGGTAGGCATGCGCACGCTCGTCCATGTTCATCACCTGCAACCGGTACACGTTGTCGACCGTGCCGTGAGCAGGCCCCTGGCCAACCGGGTCGCGGTCGCGTATCACATCGAGTCTCAGGGGAACCCGCGTCGCCAACGCCGCAATGTACAACGCCACGCCAAGCACCAGCACGCCGGTATAGATCAACACACGCGGTCGCGCGATGCGGCGCCGAATCTGACGCGGCGACAAGCCTTCCTGCAGGGCGCTCTGCGTCGAATAGCGGATCAATCCGCGCGGCGCGCCGATCTTGTCCATGACCGCGTCGCAGGCATCAACGCAGGAAGCGCAGTCGATGCATTCGGACGCCAACCCCTTGCGGATGTCGCTGCCGGTCGGGCATACCTGCAGGCACAGCGAACAGTCGATGCAGTCGCCCAGCGCGGTTGCCGCGCCGCGCCGCCAGTTGCGCCGCACGCCGCGCGGTTCGCCGCGCGCCGCGTCATAGGTGATGATCAGCGTATCCATGTCGAACATCACGCTCTGGAAGCGCCCATAAGCGCACATGGTCTGGCAGACCTGCTCGCGCAGCCAGCCGGCGTTGAGGTACGCGAGTCCGCCATAGAACAGTACCCAGAATGCCTGCCACGGCCCGAGCGAGAAATCCGCGATTTCACGCAGCAATATGCGTACCGGTGTGAAATAAGCAACCAGCGTAATGCCGGTCCATAGTGCGACGGCGATCCATGCGAGGTGCTTGCATGTCTTCTTCGCCAGTTTCCCGGGTGAGATCGGCTGCCTGTCGAGGCGGATGCGCGCGCTGCGGCTGCCTTCGATCCTGCGTTCGATCCACATGAAGATTTCCGCGTAGACCGTATGCGGGCAGGCGAAACTGCACCACACCCGTCCCGCAATTGCGCTCAGCAGGAATAACAATCCGGCGCAGAGGATGAGCAGGCCGGCGAGATAGATGAAATCCTGCGGCCACAGGACAAGACCGAAGACATAGAACTTGCGCGCCGCCAGATCGAACAGTACGGCAGGACGCTCGTTCCATCGCAGCCACGGCAAGCCGTAGTACACCGCTTGCGTGATCCACACGCAGGCCCAGCGCCAGCGCGCATAGCGACCAGACACCTCGCGTGTATAGACCTTTGTGGCACTCATGTGCTTCGCTTGTCCACGGAAGGCACGGAAAACACAGAAAGGCTCTTCCGTGCCTTCCGTGTTTTCCGTGGACCATTGTTTTTTTGCCTTCGTCCGCCCTTACATCAGACGCTCGTGGCTATCACCGCGGCAACCGGGTAAGCGAACGTCGTCTTTCAGGTCCACAAAAAACACAAAAGGCACAAAAATATTCTTGAGCCTTTTTGTGTCTTTTGTGTATTTTGTGGACCAATGCTTTTTTGCCAGCACTACATTAGGTGTCCACGAAAAACACGAAAGACACGAAAAGATCCTTTCGTGCTTTTCGCGTCTTTCGTGGACCACGGCCTTTCAGCGCCGCATCGCGCGGCTCACGTCATGCACCGTCTCCACCAGCACCGACACCGCTTCGGGCGGGGTGTACTGCGAAATGCCGTGCCCGAGATTGAACACGTGCCCACTGCCCGCCTCGGGCTTGCCGAACGCTTCCAGCACCTTCGTCGCCTGCTCCCGGATCTGCTGCGGCCCGGCAAACAGCACGTTCGGATCCAGGTTGCCCTGCAAGGCCACCTTGTGTCCCACCAGCGCCCTCGCCCTGGCCAGGTTCACCGTCCAATCCAGTCCGACCGCGTCCGCGCCGATGCCGGCGATTTCTTCCAGCCACAACCCGCCGCCCTTGGT